>NZ_JBKFGF010000012.1:0-146385 GCF_051233485.1 Massilia sp. LXY-6 | reverse complement strand
GTCTCGAGACCCCGCACCAGACGCGAAAAATACCTGAATTCGACCACCGTGGCATCCGATGCTGGTTTGTCGTCTCGACTCGGGCGCAAAACCTATTTGTTCAGCGCTTCCTTAGCTGACGCTTGCAGTGCAATCGGTGATTGCTGCTATAACATTTAGAATTGACCGGCGTGCCGTGCGCACGCCCTGGTTAAATGCAATCTTAGGCAGTTTTATTTGAAAACACACCCTTCAAAAGACAAATATTGTGCCCCTGAGGAGAACGCCAAATCACAAACGGCCTTGAATTTAGCGCCAGCTTGCAAAGCGTTTAGCTTATTTTCCTGAGCATCATCGGCAGCGGTCAGCCTCGCTAGTTCTTGCGAATTGGCGTGCACACCAACTTTCAAAATTGAATTGCCACTAAATGATTGGCTAACATCAAGTACTACACCTGAAATTAGTACCCGTTTAGTGGTCTCCATAAGCTCTAAGGATGAATATCCGGCTTTTTCAAAACGCCCATAAAGTTTACTCGAATCGACAGCTTTTGGTGCCGGCTCAGCCATTGCCATAGATGCTGCAAGCATAACGCTTGCAGTCACAGTGATTTTTTTTAAGTGCACTATGATCTCCGTGAGATTCCAACGAAAAAAAGCTCCGGCAAAATGTCTGGCGCCCTGAACAGTCCAGCGTAAAGCTGATGTCAATCTTGCTGCTCCGCAGACCTAAAGGGTCTGTCCAACCCGTCGGATTGGGTCCGTACTGAAAAGCATTCGTCCCGCCGAGCAGGCCAATAGGATCAGCCGATATGTAGCGTACGCCGTCCGGATCGTAATGCCGATACCGGTTGTAATAGAGCCCTGTCTCTTCATCATGATACTGCCCTTGGAAATATCAAATGGCTTGCACTTGCTTCTTGGTTGACCTACCAAGTTTTTCAAGCTTCCCCCACCACTCTTTTTGCGATAAATGAGGCAAGTAAAGATCTCCAAGCCACTTCACGTGGCAACGCATTTCTATTTTTTTCAAAGCATCTTTACGCGTATCTGCCAACAGAGTTTGGTCTAGCGCCAAATTAGCAAGATGCTGCAACTCATCAGCGTCTTTGACAAATCCCCCTTGACGCAAATCGGAGATGATGCTGGTAACTAATTCTGAAAATGTCGTCATCGTTTGACTGCTCCTGTGTATTTGCCTCCGGCGGTTACGACTTGCCACCCCCCTCCGGTTTTGTCAGATCCCCACTGTAGCTGAGGCGCCACTTTTCCTTCAAGTAGCATTTGATTCCGAGTTAGGGCAACAGGACTTTCAAATTCTGCTGTATTGCTTTGTGGAAGCGCAAGTTTTTGTCGTCTTTCCGCAGGTGTTGCCCCAGCAGAGCATCGTGTCACAAATACTCCTGACGCTGTTCCTGCGTCGGATTCAGTAATTACAAATTGCTCACCGGCCCGCCCCTGAGAAGCATAAATTTGACCATCAAAACTGTTTACTACCTCGTGTTGCTGTTGTTTTGAAAGTCCTCGTGCTTTCAAAAGGTTTCTTGCAGAGTTATTTTTGATTGGAAATCCTGTGCATGTGGTAAGCCCCAGCGGGTCCATCCATCCCGTTGGATTGGGCGCGTACCTATAGAGATTCTCACCGCCATTGAGCCCGACCGGGTCTTGGGTGAGGTACCTCGCCGTATCAGGATCGTAGTATCGATGCCGGTTGTAATGCAGCCCCGTCTCATCATCAAAGTACTGCCCCTGAAACCGGATCGGATTGCGTATCCCGGCCTTATACGCCGCAGCGCTGATCGCCTCTTTCGCCTGCCCCCACGCCTTGTACTGCGCCGACCACGCGACTTTGCCCTCGCAATCCGTCAACTCCTGCGGCGTGCCCAAATGGTCGCATTGATAGAAGGCGATCTCTTCCTTACCGAACGGCTCGGCTTCCTGCTCGAATTCCCCGTTCCACAGCGGATCGAGTGCAATATCGTATTTGCCATCGGTGCCCGCCATCAGAGCCTTGACATCGGTGGTGGGCGCCAGTCGAAGCGCCCGACTTCGCGTGGCCTGTACCAGCGGCACGAAACTGTCGTGCTCGTACACATAATGCACTGTCCGTTCGCCCGCCGCATGGCCCCGGTACACCTTGCTTTCGAACGCCAGCGTGTCGCCGTCCCAGCCGTACATGGTCCGGACCGTCTCCCGCAAGGCAGGGCCTTCCATCGCCTGGCTGTGCTTGGCGATGCGTCGCCCCAGCGGATCGTAGGCAAAGGTAGTGACGCCGCGCCAGGTCGTGGCGCCGGTCATCCGGTTGAACGCATCCCATGCATACTCGGACCGCTCGCCGTTCTGCACGCATTCGACGAGGTTGCCGCGGTCGTCGTAGCGGTACTTGGTACCGGCATATTCCTTGAGCAGGTTGTCCAGCAGCTTAGGCAGCTTAGGCAGCGGGTCGCGCCGGGTCATGGGCTCCTGCTGCACACTATCGGCTGCCTGGATGTTGCCGGCCGGATCGAAGGCGAAGGTTTCATGACCTAACGCGCTGTTTGCCGCCAGTAGCCGTCCGATCGGATCGTAGCGGTAGTCGATGCGGCCGCGCCGGCTGTCGTCAAGGCCGGTCAGCTGGCCGGCCGGGTCGTAGCGGTAGCGCCGCACGATCGCCGCTTGCATGCCGCCTTGGTCCTTCCGGCCGGCCTGCGCGATGGCGCCGAGCTGCTGCTCGAGCAGGCGCCCAAGCGGGTCGTACTTCATCGTTTGCAGCAGGCCGTTGGCCTGGGTGCGGCCGGTTTCCTGGTACAGCGCGTCGCGCTCGAAGGAGATGAGGTCGTGCCCGTCGAGCAGCAGGCCGTGCACGTGGCCGGCGCCGTAGGTCAGCCATTCGATGCGGTGGCCGTCGGGGCGGGTGGTGCCGGTGCGCTGGTTGAGTTCGTCGTAGTGGTGGTGCCAGACCGCGGTGCCCCTGTCGGGATAAAAGGGCCCGTGGTAGTGCTGGTGCTCGCGCACCAGGTTGCCGGCAGCGTCGTAGAACCATTGCAGCCTGGCGTGTTCGTTTTTCGCTTCGGCCAACTGGCCGTTGGCGTTGTAGGCGAAGGTTTCGATCTGCTCCGGCTGGCCGGGGGCTGCGGCCCGGCGTTGCACGAGCCGGCCCATGGGATCGAAGTCGAGCCGGGTGGTCACGCTGGCTTCGATGGTTTCCGCCAGCACCCCGCTGGCTTCGTCGTAGCGGTATTCGGTTGCCTTGCCGTCGAAGCCCTGTTCCTGCAGCAGGCGGCCGACCGGGTCGTACTGGAAGCGGTAGACGCTGCCGTTTTCGTTTTCCAGCGCGGACAGGCGGCCGAGTGCATCCCACTGGTAGCGCAGGCTGTACCCCAGCGCGTCGGTGCGCTTCGCGACCAGTCCGGCTGCGGTGTAGCGGTAGGCGGTGGTGCGTTGCAGTGCGTCAGTGTGCGCCAGCAGCCGGCCTTCGGCATCGTGACGAAACTGCTCCTGGCTGCCGTCGGGGTGGATGACGGCTTCCAGCTGTCCGGGATAATTGCCGTTGTCGGGGCCTTCGCTGTGCGCTCGTGCCAGCGTTTCGACACTGAGCGGCGTGTAGCGGTAGCGGGTGACGTTGCCGGCGGCGTCGATGCGCTTGACCAGGCGCTTGCGCTCGTCATATTTCCACTGACTGCTGTTCCCGGAACAGTCGGTGTAGCCGGCGAGCTGGCCGTCCGGAGTGTAGGCGAGTATCTTGACGCCGCCCTTGGCGTCTGTGACTGCGACGGGCTGGCCCGCCTTGTTGTACGCGTATTGGGTCTTGTTGCCGAGCGGGTCTGTTCCCTCGACCAAGTGGCCCTGCGCATTGTAGTCGCGCTTCCAGGTGCCGCCTTCGCCGTCGCGGATGCCGATGACGCGGTGCTGGCCGTCATACTCGAAGTGGACCTGGCTACCGTCGGCGCGGGTGTGCGTGAGCAGGTTGCCGTGCTCGTCGTAACGGTAGTGCTCGCTGCTGCCGTCGGTGTGGATCTGGCGGACGACGTTCTTGGCGTCGTCGCGGAAGAACCATTCCTCGCGCCCGTCCGGATACACGATGCGGTAGGTGTAGCCAGCGATGTCGTAGTAGTAGCGGGTCTCGTGGCCAAGCGCATCAAGGACGTAGGTCAGGCGGATGTTCTTGTCCCATTCGAGCCGGGTGTCGTAGCTTCCGTCGTCGGCCCACTCGCGTATCGCTTTGGCGTGAAGCCCGCTGTCGATGCTGGTATCGTAGGCGAGGTTCATACCGCGCCCGGTGCGGTCGGTGTAGCGGGTGACGAGGTGACGGTCGTACTGGTAGTGCCAGGCGGCGCCGTTTTCGTCTTGGGCGCGGACCAGGTCGCCGTGCTCGTCGTGGTCATAGGCGGCAAGCTGGCGCAGCAGCTTGCCATCCTTGATTTCCCAGATCGCCTGGATGCGGCCGCTATCGGCGTCGATCTGGGTGCCGGCGTGGGCCATGATGGTCTCGCCCTGCTTGCTGACGATGTCGCTGAGCACCGCTTCGCCGGCGTAGGGGCCAGTGGCGACGACGTGGTCGTAGCGCAGGCCGAGGGCGGCGCCGTCGCGGGCATGCAGCGCGATCAGCCGGAAATGCTCCTTGCCCAGGTCGACCGCCTTGGCGCGCACGGTGTCGACCAGCTCGTAGGTTTCGCGCCAAGGGCTGGGTTCGCCCTCCGGCAGCGGCTTGCCGAAGTCGAGCGTGAGCAGGGTGGCGCTCATGCGGGTGAGCGTGATCTGCTCGACAGGGTCGTAGTGCGACTGGCCGATGCCCAGCCACGGATAGCGGTGGCTGCGGCCGTCGGCGGCGTGATAGAGCAGGCCGACGGGCTTGCCCTGGCCAACGACGTCGATGCGGGTGCTGTACGGGGTCAGCCAGCGCGCGCTGAGATTGCCGCGGTCATAGGCGCTCAGCTGGCTGCGGTAGGTACGGCTCCATTCGATGGGGAGCGGCGCATCCAGTACGAAGTCAAGGTGGGTGAAGGTTTCGGCGCCGGTAGCGAAGCTTATCGAGTGCGCGGTGCCGCCTTTTGCGGGGCACAGCTTGCAGGCATTGGCGTCGCCCGTGGCCGAGTGTTGCCGGCCGGTGGCGCCCAGCTCGTGGCCGGGGTTGTTCTTCCTGTGGTCCGCGCCCTTGCTTGATGGGACCAGCACCGGATACCGCTTCTTGTGCTTGGTGACCGCGTCGCGCAGCCGCATCAGTATCCACCGGATGCTCATCTGCGCCTTTTCGTCGGCCAAGGCGGCGAGCTTGCCGCGAAACGCCCCCTTGAAGTCGGTCAGGTGACCGATGATGCCCGTCACGCCCGCTATCGCGCTCTGTGGCAGCTGGCGGGCTGCCGCGGCGGCAGCATAGTTCGCGGCCTTCTTGTACTGGCGACCAAGGGCACCAAGCATGCGGCGCCAGCTGCTTTCCACCTTGGGGTCGTGCAGCTTGGCCTCCACTGCCGCCGGGGATGCCACATCGAACAGCGGTTCCTTGCCGATACAGCGATTGAGGATCTTGATCAGGTCGTCGGCAATGCCATCGGCAGTATTGGCGCAATCGTCGAGGATGCCCGCCAGTTTGCTCATCGCGCTGTCGACAAAGGTTTCGATCTCGCCGGCCAGCCTGGCGTTGAGGTGCACGATCAGCACCTCGATCAGCGCTGGGCCGAGATCCTTGACGCCCAGCGCCAGCTTTTGCCGGACCAGGTGCAGCGCCGGCCGCAGGCTCATGCGCGCCGCGCTCATCGTCGGCGGCACCGGGACCACGCCGATCAGGTTGATGCCCAGGCTCACCCATTGCAGGAACTCGATTTCCTTCTTCTTGATGGCCTTCTGGATTACCCCCACCATGTCCATGATGGCGTCGATCAGCGCCATGATGTTGCCGATCACCGGCAGGCTGCCGGCCACGGTACTCAGGCGCTCCAGCGTGACGTAGTCGTAGCTGATCTTGCGCAGCCATTTGTCGAAGGCGGCGGCGCCGGCGCCGATGTCTCGCTGGTCTATTGTGTTGAGCGGGGCGACTGCGACTTCCGGCGCGCGTTCGGCGGGCTTGGACGGGGCTTGCGTGGGTTCGGTCATGGTGGCTTTTTATCTTTTTATATGACGGATTTTTTCGGGATCGAGAGCGGAACTTCAGCGCCGATGCGCGGCAGCGATCCGGGCAAACCGAGGGTGGACGCGACGATGGCGGCAGGCTTGCCAGCACTTAATGCGCCGTAGGTATCCAGGGCCGTCGCGCCGGCTGCGAATTTGCCCGCAACATTGGCCATGCCCGCCTGTCCGACCGGCGCCAGCAATGCTTGCGCACCGCCTTTTGGCAGCGACTGCACCGCGCTGGCCGCTTGCTCCGCGGCTTGCGCAATCGCGCCGAACTTGCCGGCTGCGCCGTTGAGACTGCCTGCCGCAGCTTTGGCGCCGGCGAGCAGTCCGGGGTTCTGCGTCCCCGGTGCCGGCGCTGGCCGGTCAGACCTTGCCGCGGTAGCGGCAGCCGCAGCGGCGCCAGCCTCGGGCGGCGCCACGGTCGGCCATTCGGTTGCCTGCCCGAAGTAGCTGTCTTCATCCCACGGGTCGCGCGGGTCCTTGCCGTAGCTGACCGTGGCCATTCCCATCGGCAGGCCGCTCACGCTGGCGAAGCCGTTGCCATCGAGCGTCCCCTGGTGGACGCCACCTTCGGCGTCGACGACGGTGTAGTCGCCTTGCCGGATGCCTTGGCGCCGAGCGCCTTCCGGATTCACGTACTGGTGATACAGGTCGAGCTGTCCCGGCGCTAGCTGCACGGGCTGCGGCAAGCTCGGCGTGCCTTCGCTCTTGCCGGGGACGAAACTATGATGCGCCGCGTGTTGGACCCAGTTGCCGTTGGTGCCATGGACGATTCCCGATGCGTTCCAGCGGCTGAAGCTGGTGCCGCCGTTGATCACTACCTCTTCCTTGGCCGTGATCGTGATCCGGTTGGCGGTATGGGTGATGTTGAGCTTGGCCAGGATGTTGACGCTGTCCTTCAATGCGGTGATGTCGATGTCGGCGCTGGCCGCCACCAGCTTCATGCCTGCCTTGTAGGCGAACATGCGCACCGCTTCCTTTACGCTGACGAGCAGGCTCTTGCCCGCGCTCAGGCTGGCATGGCCGCCGCTGGTCAGGGCGGTGTGCTCCACGCTCATCAGGTGGGTGGAACCCTGTGTGCTGGTTTCGATGCCGGCGGGGCTGGCTAGAAGCAGGTGGGGAGCCTGGAATTCCGGGAATTCGCCTTGCGCCGGTGTACCCCCTTGGCCTTTGATGGCGTCGACCTGGGCCTTCAGCGCGGCGGCGACCTGGTCCTGGTCGCCCGGCTGGTGCGCCTGCGCCTGTTGGGCGGCCTGCGACAGGCTGTCGTGCAACTCCTGGCCCTGCGCCATGCGCGCCAGCGTCTCCGCCATGTCGGTGATATGGGCGCGGGCGTTCGGCCGTCCTTCGGTGCTGAGCAGCAGGCCCTGCTGCGCGCGCACCGCGCCGTGGCCGTCGGTGCGCAGCTCGAAGCCCTGGCCGCGCGCGTCCTTGCGTCCGGCATTGTCTTCGATGCGGTTGATATGACCGAGGCTGAGCTGGCTGGCGAGATGGTCGCTTTTCAGCTGTGCCTGGATCTGTTCCTTCGTGTCGTCCAGGATGAGGTGGTTGCCACGCCCGCTCGCTTCGCCCGCCTGCAGCTCCCGGCTGCGCAGACCGCTCAAGGCCTGCTGCTCAGGCAACCGCCACGGTGGCATGTGGGTGTGGTTGTACAGCGCCCCAAGAATCAGCGGGTGGTCGATGTTCCCGTTGACGAAGACCACGCCCACTTCCTCGCCCACCCGCGGGAGGCGGATATGCCCGAACTCGACGTCAGCGCCCGGCGACATCACGCGCACCCAGGCCGAGCTGTTCTCGTCGCGCTTGCCCAGCCGGTCCCAGTGGAACTGGACCTTGACCCGCCCGTAGCCATCGGTATGAATCTCGGCGCCGACCGGGCCGACCACGATGGCGGTCTGGATGCCGTGATAGACGCAGGGCTGGCTGTTGTAGTGGCGACCCGGGCGCCACTGGATGTCCTTGCGTACGCAGCGGAACGTGTTTTCGTAATGCGATGGCGCGCCCGGCCCGGCCTGGTAGTTGTTGCTGGCTTCGTGGTCGACGGACAGGATCAGGTAGTCGCGGTCGCGGATGCTGGGCTGGGCCGGCTCGCCGTGCTTGGGAACGCGCAGCTCGGCGCTGAAGTGGCCGCCGAGCTTGAAGCACCGGCCCGGCTGGGCGGTACGATCGTTGCCGCGCGCTTCGAAGGTTTGCGTATTCGCGTCGCGCTCGCCCATGCGCTGCTGCGCAAGGCGTTCGCCGTCGTCATGGGTGCGGAAACCGTACGCGCCCGTGTTCTCGTAGATTTCGTAAGGGTAGACGTCGCCCTGCTTGTTGAGCGACTCGGCAGTCGAGCGCTGCGCGACCGGGTTCTTGTAGTCGAAGCTGGCCAGGGTCGTTTGGCCGGAGCCGAGCCGGCGCACGGCGCTCCATTCGCGGATGCCGTCGTCTTCGAGCGAGCCGGCCTGGTCGCGGAATGGGATCCCGCCGGAGTCGTCGATCCCGGTCGGATCGATGGGCTGGGCGAGCGTGCTCCGGTCGCTGAGAAAGAGCGTGTGCCCGTCGGCCCGGTGCTCGTAGTAATAGTGCAGTCCGATCTCCTCCCAGCGCCGGTGCAGGTGGTTGTAGTCGGTCTCGTCGTACTGGTTGGCGCAGGTCAGCCGCGGATACTCGCCAACGATGACCGGATTCCAGTCGTTCTGACGGTAATGGGCAAAGGTGAGCTCGGTAATTTCGATGACGCTCTTGCCGAGGAACGAACGGTTGTCCTTGCGCAGCTTCGCGAATGTCAGCCAGGGCTCGAGCACCATGTGGTAGAACGCGAAGCCACCATCGGTGCGAAGGAAACGGAATTCGGTGACGTAGCCGTTGAAGTAGCGCAGCGATCCGTCCTCGCGCACGAGCGAGATCGTGACCATCCTGGCCATCATTGCCTTCAGCGGAATCCGCGCGTCGTCCGACAGGAGTTCGACCTCGAAGCGGAAGCACCGCGAGACTTCCTCGTGCGCCTTGAGTCGGTTCGGCAGGAGGATGCGATCCGGACCGTCGTTGCGGGGGAAGTCCAGGCGCGTCAGGCGGTCGTGCTGCGCATCGTGACCGAACGCCGATAGCGCAGCTCCCGCCGCGATCGCTTGGCTTCCGTCCATGTGTTGCCTCCGATGGTGTAAAGCTGTCAAATTTCCATCGGCTAAGGTAACCAAGCGCTTTCAGACGGCCTTGATAATAAGCAAGAACCGGGCTCTGCTGTTGTCTTGATGGGCAGCGGCAGTGCAGCGAACTTTCGCCATACGTGCTGATTTTGCTCAGCTTGATTGATCGCAATGTGAACTGACGGGCGGGTTCTACATTTTTCGTTTGATTGCCAGCAAGCAGCGCAAAACAAGGGGAGAGCATGCGCAAGCACGTATCCAACGGAAAGCCTATGGGAATGGACATTGTTCTCAGGCCCGCAAACAGCAGTTACCCGAACGCCCCGGCAGTGGAGCGCATCGAGGTCGGCCCGGCCTTGAAGAAGAGCCGCGTCGGAAGGCTCCATGGCCGGCCGTACCCGGTTCAGTTCCGGAACCAGGGTGCATTCGACGCCTGGAAGCAGGCGCTGGGCAGCGGCCCGGAATGGACGCGGTGGACGGACCCGGAGGCGACGTGCTGGAGCATACGCCAGGAGATCCAGCAGCAGCTCAACGTCATGCGTGCGGACAGGCACGACAGCATGGAAGCCGAAGCACGGGCGCAGGTCGACGCGCGGATGCAGGCCATATCGATCAGCGCAAACCTGAAGTACGAACTGCAAAAAGGGGCGATCATCGAGGCGACGCCGGCACTCGAGACCCTGCTGCTCAATTCCGACATGGACCTGGACCTGCCGATGAAGATGGTTGCGCCTCCTTATCCTGCGCAATATCTCAGGTTCGGTCCGGAGGCCGCCCGCCACCTGAACGTGCCGGATTCGGATTTGCCGGACCGTCTGTTCGACGGTGTGTTCTGCTTTTTTACCCCGCCATCGAACCGCCACGGCGATGCAACCGCCAAGTGGACGCTCGAGCTTATTTTCGTCAGCCAGCGCCAGGACTGCTTTAGCGGTCAGGTCGCCCTGCTGGGGGAAACGGAGCGGGACGACAAGCCCTTGGGCGAATGGCTCAACCGGGTTCTCGACACGGCGACGGGACGGTCGATAGAGACCTTCTACAAACCCATGTACGCAGCGGTGAGCTATGTGGTCAAGGTCTTCCTCTACATGGCGCTCAGGCAGGCACGCGCCATCGAGCATCGCGAATACGACGAAGCGATGCGGCGAATCGCCGGACTCGGGGTCAAGAAGCGGGCCCGATTGCTTCAACGCGTCGAGTCCCTCTACAACGGCATCCGGGTTGGACCGGATGACCTGCCCGACGAGAATGCAGGCCATGAGGGCGGCAGTGCCGTGGCGCCGCATTGGCGCAGGGGGCATTTCCGGATGCAGGCTTGTGGAGTCGGGAAACGAGAGCGCAAGCTGATTTTCGTAGCACCCATGCTGATCCATGCGTCACAGTTGCAGGGCGAGATTCCGGCACCGAAGCCGTATCGTGCCGGCAGTACACAACATCCTGCGCGCGCGGTTGCTTCGTAGGCGAATTGGGCTACCGCCGGACTTCCGGCGCCTGCGCGGCGCGATCCCGTTGTCCTGTCGGGCCCTTCGCTGCCGTCCGCCGAAGGACGGGGCGTATATTGGGCCGGCTTGCCTTGCCCTCACAGCCGGTCAGGAAGGAATTCAAACCGAGGCGCTTGCGATCCGGCCCTTTGGTTTGCGTAGCATGGCCGTCGACAGTGAACTGAACATCCTGAGCTAGGCGAAGGATGTGGCGTACAAGCTGCGATGTAATTTGTTCACTTAATACTCAGGGGATCCCAAGTCCGGTGCAGTTCGTGATATGAAGAAAACGTCATTAAATGGCAAAAGCGTATGGCAGACAACGCGCGAGCGATGGAATAGATTAAATGAGATGTTTTACTTAGCTCGACTTTGTCCATCTACGCGGCGTAGCAAACCGTTTCCGTCAGGCGGTCGAATAGGGCGCGGGGTATTTTCAGCATGTCGCCCTGGCGCCCCGACCCGCCGTAAATCGCCTCGCTCCATAACGAGCGGCGCACCAGGGCAATCGTGTCGGAAAAGGTGGGGCTGTCTTTGGCATACCAGGCAGCATGCCGGCTCATCAGGCCGTCTTGTGGAACCAGCTGCCTGGCCGTCAATGACACGATCGAATACAGCCCGAGGATGACAGGTGTGGTGCAAGCGATGGCACGATCGGACCATTGCCGCTGCGTTTCCATGCCCAGATGCGCACGTGCTTCGAAGGTCACTTCGATCTGCCAGCGGCGGATGAACCAGGCGAGGATCTGTTCGGGTTCAACAGTTTCGTCGGTGCAGAGAAACGCTTGTGGTGTGAGTTTGTGCTGCGGATCACGCACCAGCACCCAGCGCAGGGGTATCGTCGGTAGGGCTTTGTGAAACCAGACGGCGGTGCCAGTAGCGATCTCGACGACCTTGTCGCCCTGGCCGTACCATTGATGCAGTCTCACGGCACGCCAGTGGGTATCCTTGGCGGTCGAGATGGCTTTCAGCGTTGGTTGTCGCTCTCCTTTACGGCGCGGTCGTCCAATCGTGCCGGGTGCGCGCTGCGGTGCCGGATCAAACAGGGCGGCATCGAGCCGCAAGCGGGTGATGACACAGACCTTGCGGCGCACCGCATCGAGCAGTTCCAGCGCCGCGAAACTGCTGTCGGCGACCACCACGATGGAGCGCTCGGGCACCCAGCGCTTGACCATCAACAGCAGTTGTCGGGCGCGGTCCGTGAGCTTGTTGGGACGCCGTCCACGTTGCAGGTAATAGCGCTCGGACGGCGCCAGTACCGTACAAAACGGCAGCGCCCAGCACCGATTCGCCCATGGGATTGGCGCCACCAGCATCAGGCATAACCAGCGCAAGCCGCTGGCCTTGACGAAATGACCGTGGCTCGAGCGCACCGGATCGCGATAGATGCCCTTGGCGGCAATCTTGGCGCCACGTCGCCGTTCGATCGTGTCATCCAGCGCCATGATCAACGGACCATCCGGTGCGAACGCCTCGATGAGCAGCTTGAGCAGTCGTCGCCCGCCCCCCAGTGTCGACCATTTCACGCGGTTCAGCACACGGTGGTATTTCTGGAATTGCCGCTCCTGCGACAATCCCATGACGCGCAACACCGCACTGACCGTGCGCGGCCCGACTGCCAGAATGGCACCAGCCAGCAGTACCTGCACCAGTGGCCAGGCACGCTTGGAAAACAGGTCGGACAGTCCTACAATGGCTCTGGTAAGCCCGGATGAAATAGTTGCCATGATTAACCTCCCTCCGCCAAGAGTCGGTCAATCAGTAACTATACATTCGGGCTTATTTTTCTTCGCGAACGCGCCTTCAAATGGACAAAGTCGAGCTTAGAGTGTATGGACAAAATCCATAACGTCATGGCGGCGTACTATCTCGATGTGAAGGAGCATGCCATGGCAACGAGAGATCCACTCGACGGTACTAAGCCTTTAAACAGCGTTGGCGGCAAGCTACCAAGCTATGGATTGAAATCAAGTTGCAAGGGTAATGCAGGAGCATGCTGTGCTTAGATACAACTTTTCTGACAACACAAAGACGTCGATTTCTGTTCAATCGGCTCTTTCCCTCGCCGCCTTGAAGTAAGAGTTTCCCGAAGTTATGGACGCAATGGAGACACTATGACGGACCGCCCTTTTTCAAAGGTAGCTGCTGGGGCCGCGGTTGGAACGATGGCCTATCTCGTTCTCGCGGTCTTCGCGTTTGCAGTGCGCTCTCCTGCACTAAATTTGGTTCTGCTGCCCGGATACTTCCTGTTGATCGCGCCGGCGCCGATCCTTGCCGTGGTAGGGTTGAGTGCTGGAGGCTGGCTCATAGCAGAGCCAAACACGGCTGGATTCGTGCTGTTGATCGCCCTGTATACAACTGGAGCATATTTCCTGGCAGCTTCCATCGAACGACGGTCCGAGACTGCGACCGTTGCGTAATGTGGACACGCGTTTTACTACCTTTTAGGATCCCGAAGTGAATGCCGCTAAGGCCGGCAAGGGCAGGATGAGGACTCAGCCGTCCTCATGGGATACTTTTTGGTAGCTTTTGGCAGGCACGATTATCAGTCTCCCAAACTTGATAGTTGTGCTGCCGGACTTTTGTGGCCACATCCGACTGCAGGTTCCGGCCCGGCCACGGACTAGTGCCCCGCGTCTGCACGACTTCGGCTGCTGCAGGTTCCCGACACTGATTTGCCGGGAACCATGGCAGGGGGCGTTCATCGGCCGGAAAACAGCAGGCGAAGAGCCGCAATCAGCACAGTGCAGCCTGCCCCCTTGAAGCTAGAGTCATGGGCACGGTGCTGTGCCCGCGACGTACCCGAGGGATTCGGCCGTCGCGATCGTCGTCGCCTTGTGGAGAGGAAGACGCAGGTCAACCAGCGGCAGCAGCATCTGCGATTTCACCGGCACGCAATTGCTGGAGTCCGCCGTGTCGCAGACACTGACCTGGACGAAGCGGATGCAGTTGGCGGCATTTGGGTTCTGCATGCAGATCTGCCGGTTCTTGGCTGCGCAGGTGGGCAATGCACTCTGGTCAATCTTCGACAGGCTCAACGCGCCACTTGAGGTATCTCGCAAGAGTGCCAGGTACTCGATACGGATATTTTGGTCTGATACCGGCGGCGCCAGTGCAAGGTCGCCAGGTGAGGTTCGGAACACAGCATCCTGTTTCACCTTGTCGATCGCGGTCGTGTCGCCGGGATACACGTTGACGGCCGCCACAGCGGCACGACGGGTGACTTCCTGCAGGGTATTGTAGACGAACATGAGCCGCGCAACCTCGATGGTGCCGAACACGAGCGTAAAGAAAAGTCCAGCCAGTAGCGCGAACTCAATGGCTGTCGTTCCTGCCTGTGAAGTGCGGGGGCGCAGGCGTATGCCCCTCGACGGGTTAGTTGCCCACATAGCGCATTACCACTTTCACGTCGATGGACATGCCGTAAGGCCCAAGATAGGCATTAAAGATTGGATCCGAAAAATTGAAGCCGACTTCTACGCTGACATTCTGAGGTGGCTGTTTCCCGTTCACTGAGACACAGGGATTATTGCCATCGCAGCTCGAGGTTACAGTGGCGTTTGAAATATCCTCGCCAGGAGCCAACTCAGCGATTTCTGTCCTAGCAATCTCGTTGGCAACAGCCTGGGCGTACCCGCCCAAGGTCTTCGATCTCAATTCCATTTTGGAAACGGTCGACAGATAGCGTGCAGCGTCCTGGGCTGCTTTTTGGGCGACCGTGTAATGCCACATGTACCGTGCCCACAAAATCACGGGCGCCAACGCTATGATGAAGAGGGGTAATATGATTGCCAGTTCGATTGCTGCAACGCCACGCTGCCGCTGGCGCACGACCGGCACAAGCTTACGAGTCGGGATTTTCATGGATAGAGCTCCACCTGGCCTGTGAGCTGATTTCCTTGCACCGCTCCAGCAAATTCGGCAATCAAAGTGTCCGCCGTCGCCGGAACAGTCATGAAGAACTTGCCTATCCCTGCGACAGTCGCCGTGACATTGGAACCGGAAGGCACCCCGTCCTTGCAAGAAAGCAGTGGGACATACAATACGCGGCTGTTCGACGTCGCGAAGTTCTTCCGGCTCGGGGAAGGCGATGAGATGGTACCTGGATTCAGGGTCCCGACCGGGGGGCTGTAGGGCGTGTTCTGGTAATTACTCTGCGCAGACAGACCAGTCTTGTAGTACAGCTTGCCCCAGTCTCCGGTGGTGAACGGCGTGTAACCACCAGACGGCACAGTCGCGGAATACTTGACGGCCTTGGTATAGGCCCAGAGTGGACCAAACGAAGCTGCGCTCAGGCCCGTGATGGTGCTGCCCGGCGGCGGTATGTCGGCCACGGTCTCGAGCCTCCCACGCTCGGTCGTGGTGACTGCTGCCCGACTGCCAGGCGTGGGGTTCATCCAGCGCGCGCCGTTGTTGACATCATTTGGATAGGGCATCACGTTCGTGTCCGGCGGTGCGCTGTTCGGGCTGCACAAGTTCCCGGTATAGTCGTCAAACCGGGAATTCAGCTGCACATACACGGAGTTGAGAGGCGATGTCGAAGGCAGAGAGGTGACGTGGATGGTGCTACTTTGCAGCTCGGGCATCCACATGGTGCCGGTACACGCGAATGGGCCAGAGATCGAGATGTCAAACGATGAGCTAGACATGCCTGGTCCGGCGACGGGATTGATCAGGAAGCGTGCTGGAGTAATATCCTTGGGATTGAGCCGCATGAGGTCGTAACTTACGCCGCGGCGAAAGCCATACTCCACCAGTTCATTGTCAGTAAGGCCGGTGTTGCTCCGTTGGTCGGCAGCGATGTCCGACATCGCACAGATCGCAACCGGAATCGCATTGATGCTGGCCCGGCCCGCTACCGCACTGGAGTTGACCGTTATCGTGCTCAGCGCGCTCGAAAAGATCGGCATGATCAAAGGATGCACTGTGCTGACCTGCACATCGAGACCGGAGATATCGACCTTGGCAAAATAATATGCCGAAGCATCGGAGATCCCAGAGCTTGGGCGCCAGTCTCCAGTTCGCGCAGGGGTGGTACTGAACGTCAGGGCAGCATCATTCCATATGATCGAAACGCCGTACTGGTAAGTGAAGAGTTCCGCCGTCTGCTTGGCCTTTGTCTGGGCTGAAATGATCCCGGCACTGGTTCCATTCAACTCCTTCGCTGCAGCCAGAGCCACAGCCCTTGTTATTCCGCTCAGCTCGACTTTCCGGTTATACAGTTGCCCTGTGGCCAGTGCTAGGCCACAAAGGATAACAATCAGGACCAATAGGGGCACACTCATGATTGCAAAGGCGCCTCGTTCGCGGTGGCGAGGCGCCATACGATAGCGCATACTGGTTACCGTAATACCCGTAGCGCGACGGCAATCGTCTGGCAGATTGGGCTTCGGTGCCATATGTTCCCTCATCGTTCGTATTTCATGGCTTCAGGAAATCTCGGCCTTCACCAGACGAGTCTATCGGCTCATGGTTTAGTGCAATTGATTTCAAGCAACCATAGAAAAAATCGGACGATCAATGCCGGAATTCGGGTATGTCACTATGCGACCGCACAGGACAATGGATCGGAAAAGGTGCGAGCCACTTCGTAGTTCATGGTCTGCTCGAACACATCTAGGTCTGCGCCCCTTACCGTCCTTCAGGAGAGCGCGGCGTTAGGCCCACGCTACATTGCGAAATCCTGTCCACTGCAGTTCCCTCAGCAGGCATATCCTAAGATTGATATAAAGCAATCCTTGGCACATCCTCGATTGCCATTATGAAAGCACTACAACAAAGTGGAGAAAGAAAGGCAGAAGGTTAATGCTTCGTATCCGATGAAAACAACTACCGGGGGGGCACCATGAAAAAAGGGAATGCTGCACTCGATTCCTCTATTCGGAACACCAGTTTCGCTGCATTCTTGTTTATCACTCTCGGCTTCCTACTGTTGGAAGCCTGCACTTTTCGGTTCGGAGGAAAACCGGTCGCGCATATTACGAACGCACTTATCGGTATCTCGATTTCTGCGCTCATCTGGCGTCGTGTCATTCCTTACTGGGCTGTTGCGACGAAGAACACGTCCGTGTCCGTGCGCGCGAAAAATGGCAGTCTGCCTCGCGCCGCCGATGTGGCTTCAGGAATTTTACTGGCTGGCATGGGATACCTTGGAGCCGATGCGCTACTGAGTGAATGGGTAACGCCGGTGTGGGCATTTACGTCTTGCCTGTACCTCTTCCCCTGGTCGGGGATTCCCCTTTGCCGAAGTGGTCTGCTTGTCCCATGCTCCATGATCGCCCTAGGGGCAGCGGCTCACCTGTGCTGGGCGGC
This sequence comes from Massilia sp. LXY-6, assembly GCF_051233485.1. NCBI lineage: Bacteria > Pseudomonadati > Pseudomonadota > Betaproteobacteria > Burkholderiales > Oxalobacteraceae > Massilia > Massilia sp. LXY-6. The sequence continues at coordinate 129,399 of NZ_JBKFGF010000012.1, read as the reverse complement.
GCACTTGCCTCATCCGATATCCTTCCTGCTCGCGGTATGGGTACTCTGGACAATGGCAGCATGTTGCTGGCTCAGGCTTATCTTCCTCAGGCAGAAAAAGCTGAAAACAGCTCAGCCAGCTCCCCAGGACCCGGCCGACCTGCCGGAGGGCATGCTGCACAATTAAAGAATCGGGTCAAAAGGGCTTTCTCCAATAGCCATGCTTCAACAAAATCGTGCCACTCGTGCAAAAGGTCGATTGGTCGCCGACGGTAGTGCTTTTCGGCCAGGGCGGTCGGCTGGCAGAATGTTTATATTCGCCTGCTCAAGCATCCACATTTCAACCCTGATATGCCACATACGTAGCAGATCGAGCGGACGCCGGATGTAGTTCTGTTCGCGGACACCCTGCGGCGCATGCCCTTGTATCTGCGCAGCAATACCAGCAGGGGTCTCTTCATGGTTGGGCTTTTTGCTTTCTGAATCTGTGTAAATCTATTGTCGGCCAAATAGTGCAGCAGGCGAACCGGTTCGCTGTAGAGGGCCAGCCATACGACCGCGCCGCTGACGCGGGCACCGCAGGCCTGGCTTGCCTCCTGCACCGCCACCAGGTGCCGGCGCATCGCGCCAGACGTGTTGCGGGGATTTTACGTTTCATACCGCCGATGCTGCAGTCTGTCGCAATCGGCCATTTCTCCACGGCGAGCCAATCTATAGTGGATTCATCGGCAAACCAAAAGGAGAACAAGTCATGAATAAACTGCTCGGCACCGCCTTCCTTGCTACCGCTTTCTCGATGGGGGCACACAGCGCCTGGGCGGACGATCTGGTTCACGAAAACCGCCCCGTCGACGCCAAGGTCTCGAAGGTCCACCTGGGCGGCGTGATCCGCCTGAACCTGCGCCAGGGGCCAACGCCCTCGTTGGTGATCTCGGGCGACCGCCGCTACGTCTCGCAGATCACGACGACCCAGCGCGGCGACACCCTGACGATCGACACCGACAGCAATAACATGCACTTCGGGAATAACAAGGGCAATGAATTGCGTGCCGACCTCACGGTGCCGAACCTGCAGGAATTCGTCTCCGAAGGGGTGGGGTCGAGCGAGGTGTCGGGCTTCAGCGGCGACAGGCTGGTGGTGTCGCTGGATGGCGCGGGTGCCGTGAAAGTCAGCGGCCAGTACCGCGACATCGATGCCCACCTGGGCGGCGTCGGCGGCCTCACGCTGAACACGACGGGCCAGGCGGACCGCATCGAGCTGCAGCTCGGCGGTGCGGGCCACATCAGCGTGAGCGGCCAAGCCAAGGTGCTGCGCGCCCACCTGGGCGGCGTCGGCAGCCTCGACGCGCAGCAACTGCGCGCCGATACCGTCGACCTCGACATGTCGGGCCTGGGCGGAGCCAGCGTCTTTGCCAGGACTGTGGCCAACGTCAACCTGAATGGCATGGGCTCGGCCACCGTCTACGGCAAGCCGGCGATGCGCAACGCGACCACGAGTGGATTCGGCAAGGTGAGCTGGCAGTAACTTGGCTGCACCACCGGCACGGGGCTGGGCCGCCGTGCCGGATGCTTTGCCGCAGGCTTAGCGGATCACCGTATCGTTCTTCACGGATTTCACGCCCTTCACGCCACGCGCCAGTTCGACGGCACGCTGGGCGCTTTCACGTGAGTCGACGAAACCGCTCAGCTGAACCGTACCCTTGAACGTTTCCACCTGAACCTGGGTCGCCTTGACGGTCGGGTCGGCGGCAAAGGCGGCCTTCACCTTACCGGTGATGAGGGAGTCGTCGATGTACTCACCGGTGCCTTCACGGGTGGGGGTCGGGGCGCAGGCGACGACCGAAACCAGCAGGGTGCCGGCGATAACGGATTGGGCAATAGCGGACTGGAAACGACGAGTAAGAGCCATGGCAATTCTCCCGATTTGTTGAGATTTTTATTATTCCCAATTTCGGTTTAGGCTGTCGCCCGATACTGTTGTGAAAGCGGCACTAGCGCCCTCAGGGGGCGCCGGCTGCGCTTGCATGAGCTGAGGGCAACGCGTTGGAACGGCTGGCAATCAATTCGGCCGACAGGTCGCGCCCGATCACCAGCTTGACGTTCGCGCGTCCGCTCATGTTGACCTCGACCGGCCTGGCGCCATAGCGCCCGGCCAGCCGTTCGGCCACGACACGAAAGGCCGCCTGGTACTCGATGCGGCTCTGGCGCACCGCAAAGCCCTTCTCGTTGGTCAGCCGCACCACCTTGACGTCCGGGTCGCGCAGCTGGCGCGACATCAGCCGTGCCAGGCCCTGGCGCCCGTTGCCGTTGCAGATTTCGAGCGCGGCGACGAGCGGCAGATCCTTGTCCTGCTTTGGCGGCATCGGTGCGCTTGGCGCGGCCGGCGGCGCGCTGCGGGCCGAGGCCACGCGCCGCAGCTCGAGCATGCCGTTGGGTTTGGCCACGACTTCGACGAAGGCCCAGTCCTGATCGGGCCGCTGATTCGTCTTCATCGCCTTTTCGATCGCCGGCAGCTTGGCGCCACCTTCCGCGGCGGCGTAATCGGCGCGGAAGTCATGCTCGCGCAGGGCACTGGCCTGGCGCAGCATCTGCACGGCGCGCTCTTCCTGGCCGAGCTGCCGCAGCGTCTCGCCGAGGCGCTGCCAGGCGCGGTGGTTCAGCGGATCGAGCAGGCAAGCCTTCTCCAGCGCAGCCAGGGCCTCATCATATTGCCCGTTGAGGAAGTAGGCATGGCCCAGGTTACCGAACAGGAAGGCGGCGGATGGACCCGAGGCCATGGTGGCGCCGCGCGTCAGCCCGCGCCAGACCGCGATCGCCTTGTCGAAGTCGCGCTGCTCGGCGTAAGCGATCGCGAGGCCGTTGCGCGCATTCACGTGGTTGGCATCTACTTGCAGGGCGGCCTGGTAGGCCGCGACCGCCTCGTCGTAGCGGTGCGCCAGGTGCAGGTTACGGCCGCGCACATAATGCTCGTCGGCCGCCGCCGTGGGCGCCGCTTCCTGCCGCACCAGCGGGCTGCTGCAGCCCAGCAGCAGTGCACCGCTGCACAGCAGGAACAAGGTATGGGTCAGGAATCGGGTACGCATGACGATCTCCGCAAAAGAATCAGTTGGTGCCGTTGATGGCACTGAAGGTGCGCGTGATCTGGATCGCGGCCGGGCCCAGCAGCACCATGAGCAAGGTCGGGAAAATACAGAAGATCAGGGGGAACAGCAGCTTCAGGCCGATCTTGGCAGCGGCCTCTTCGGCGATGACCCGGCGCTTGTTGCGCAGGTTGTCCGAATACACGCGCAAGGCGTCGCCGATGCTGGTGCCGAAGCGCTCGGACTGGATCAGCATGGCGACCAGCGCATCGATGTCGTCCACGCCAACGCGCAAGGCAAAGTTGCGCAACGCCTTTTCCTTGCTGAATCCTGCGCGCATTTCCATCAGGACCAGCTGCAGTTCCTGCGCCAGCGTCACACTCTTGATGTGGATTTCGGATGCCACCTTGACCAGTCCACGCTCCAGGCTCAAGCCGGCCTCGACGCAGACGGTCAGCAGGTCGAGCGCGTCAGGAATGGTTTCAAAAATCTCTTGCTTGCGGCGCCGTACGATCGCTGCCAGGACCATGTTCGGCAGGTAGTAGCCGCACGCCGCCGTGAGCAGCAGCACGCACAGTATTTTCGTGGCGTCCAGGGTGGCCGGGACAAGCGCCAGCACGATACCTGCAATGGCGGGAAACCCTAGCGCGAGACCGCTTTTCGACGCAAAGTACAGCGCCGGCGCCGCCGGGTTACGCCAGCCCGCGTTCATGAACCGGGCACGGAGCGCCGACTTTTCCCAGCCTTCTTCCGGTACCGACAATTTGGTCAAGGGGCGTGCCGCCTGCGCGACGCGCTCGACCCAACTGCTGCCGTCTGCATTGACGTCATCGGAACGGCCCATGAAACTGGCCAGGCGCGCACGCAAAGCGGCGGGGGCGAACAGCAACATGCCCAGCCACGCCAGCGCGCAGACGATCATGAACACGAACAGCAGGAACAGTAGTTGTGCAGTATTCATCGACGCTTCCTCAGATACGAATGCGAATTACCTTGCGCAGCCAGATGACGCCGACGATGATCATCGCCAGCGCGTACCAGAGCAGTCTGATTCCGGACGGGTCGCTCCACAGGAGCTTGATATAGTTGGGGTTAATCACGATCATGATCCCGCCGACCGCGAAAGGCAGCAGGCCGAGGATCCAGGCCGACATCCGGCCCTCGGCCGACAGGACGCGCACCTGGGCGACCAGCTTCAGGCGGCTACGGATGATGGAACTGATGCTGCCTAGGATTTCAGCCAGGTTGCCGCCGGTCTCGCGCTGGATCAGGACCGCGATGATCAGATAACGCAGGTCGGTGAGCGGAATGCGTGCCGCCATGTTGTGCAGCGCTTCGCTCAACGACACGCCATAGTTAATTTCTTCGCGCACCATGCGAAATTCGCCGCTGAGCGGTTCCGTCAACTCATTGCCGACGATCTGCAGCACGTTGGTGAAGGAGTGGCCGGCGCGCAACGCACGTGCGATAAAGTCGGCGGCGTCCGGCAATTGCTCCTCGATGCACGCCAGCCGCCGTATCCGTGTCCGCCGCACCAGCCACAGCGGAATCAGGGTGAACAGAAGCGCGATCGAAAAACGCATCGCCAGTGGCAACGGCCAGCGCACGACCAGGAAGGCGCCAGCCAGCAGCGCCGCGCCCGACCACAGCAGGAAATAGCTGACCGACCACTTCATCCCTGCCTGAATCAGCAGTTCATCGATGCGGTGCGCGACAGGAAGGTGGTGCAGCATCCGGTCGATCACATCGTGCCGGCTGAAACGGCGCTGCTTCAGGATCGATATGCGTTCGCTGGAACGGCCCGCATTTCCCGACATGAGCTGCAGGCGCCGCGCCACGCGCTGCGCCGCAGCACCATGCTTGCCCACCCACCACAAATACGTCCCTTCGATGCCAAGAATGACGGCAGCGAACAGAAAGACGACGAAACCGTAGAAAAGGATGTCCATGCAAGGCTCCGCGTCGCACTTCAGGTGAAGATGCGGTCAGGATCGAAAGTGTCCTCCGGTACCGGCGCGCCGAACATCCTGAGACGTTCGGCAAAGCGCGGACGCACGCCGGTGGCGCAGAAGTGGCCCAGCACCTTGCCGTCGGAATCGACGCCGGTCTGCTCGAAACGGAAGATCTCCTGCATCGAGATGATCTCGCCTTCCATGCCGGTGACCTCCTGCATGCTGACCACCTTGCGGGTGCCGTCGGTCAGGCGCGAGGCCTGCAGGATCACGGTAATGGCCGAGCAGATCTGCTGGCGGATCGCGCGCGGAGTGAGGTTCACGCCGGCCATGCTGACCATGTTTTCCAGGCGCGCAAGCGCGTCGCGCGGCGTATTCGCGTGAATCGTCGCCAGCGAACCTTCATGGCCGGTGTTCATCGCCTGCAGCATGTCCAGCGCTTCCGCGCCACGTACCTCGCCCAGGATGATGCGGTCCGGACGCATCCGCAGGGCGTTGCGCACCAGCGCGCGCTGCGTCACCTCGCCCTTGCCTTCGATGTTCGACGGACGGGTTTCGAGCCGCACCACGTGGGGCTGGCGCAGCTGAAGCTCGGCGGCGTCCTCGATCGTGACGATCCGCTCGTTGCCCGGAATGAAGCCGGAAATCAGGTTCAGCATGGTGGTCTTGCCGCTGCCGGTGCCGCCCGAGATCAGGATATTGACCTTGGCCAGCCCCAGGCTTTCCAGCACCTTGATCATCGGCGGCGTGACGCTCTTGAAGTCGAGCAGGTTCTGCACCATCAGCGGGATGGCGCCGAAGCGCCGGATCGACACCAGCGGGCCGTCGACCGCGAGCGGCGGAATGATCGCGTTCACACGTGAACCATCGGGCAGGCGCGCATCGACCATCGGACTCGACTCGTCGACACGGCGGCCGACGCGCGAGACGATCTTTTCGATGATCTTCATCAGGTGCGCATTGTCGTGGAAGGTGATGTCGGTCAGCTCGAGGCGGCCGCGCCGTTCGACGTACACCTTGCTGTATGTGTTGACCAGGATGTCGGAGACGCTCGGGTCGTTCAGCAAGGGCTCGAGGGGTCCGAAGCCCAGCATCTCATGCTGGATGTCCAGCACCAGGTGATGGCGCTCCTGCTGGTTCAGCACGATGCGCTCTTCCTCGATGATGCGCTGGACCAGCAGCGCCAGCTCGTGCTTGAACTGCTCGCTGGTCAGGCGCTTCAGGCGCTCCAGATCGATCCGGTCGAGGATCATCTGGTGCATGGTCTTCTTCAGTTCCTGGTAGGCCTGTTGGGCCACTTCCGGCAAGGGCTGGTGCTGGCGCTCCTCGTCGGTTCCGGACAAACGCTCGCGCAGGGACATGAGTGGGCTCCTTCAAATATCAGTCATCGCCTTCGCCGCGTCCGAACAGGCGGTCGAACAGGCCTTTCGATTCGGCCACGCGGCGGGCAGTCACCACCTCGACCAGATCGGCCAGGCTGCGCGCGGCGGCGCTGCCGCGTGACAGCTGCAGCACCGGGATACCCTGGTTGACCGAGTCGGTGACGGCGATGTAATCGTTGGGCACCGTATGCAGCACCTCGGCGCCGAGCGCCGCGTGCAGGTCCTGCAGGCGCAGCCGTCCGCCCTTCTCGTAGCGGTTGACGATCAGGCGGACGTGGTCGGTGACATAGCCGAGCGAACGAAAGATGTCCAGCAGGCGGCGCGCGTCGCGGATATCGGGCAGCGCCAGCTGCAGCACCGGGTAGATCGCGTCGGTGGTGTCGAGCGCGCGCAGCGAGACGGCGTCGATCTGGCGGCCGACGTCCAGCAGGATGTAGTCGTAGTGCTGGCGCGCCACGCGCAGGATGATGTCGATGTGCTCGGGCTTGGCCTCGACCGTCTGCCCTGGGTCGTCGGCGGCGGCCAGCACGCCGAAGCCGGGGGCCACATGCACCAGGCAGGATTCCAGGAAGGGGCCGTCGATGCGGGCGATCTGCTGGCACACGTCCGACAGCGTCATGGCCGGCTTCTGGTCCGACACATACAGGGTCGCGTCGCCGAACTGGCGGTGCAGGTCGATCAGCAGCACCTTCTTGTCGGCGAGCGTCGCCAGCGCATAGCCGAAATTCGTCGATATGAAGGTGGCGCCGCTGCCGCCCTTGCAGGAAATGAAGGCGAGCACCTTGCCGTCCCGGGCCGAGGCCACGCCGGCAGTGGCGGCGATACGGTCGATCGCCTCGTGCAGCGCGCGGTGCACCAGCGGCAGCGGCAGCACTTCGCGCACGCCGGCGCGCATGGCGCGGATCAGCAGCTCGGGATGGTGGTTGTCGGTCAGCAGCATGAAATGCGCTGCTGCGTAGTGGCGGGTCAGGCGTTCGAGAAGATCGCCGTCCGCGGCGTCCGCTTCGCTGGTGTCGACGACGACCACACTGGGATTCTCGGACAGCGGGCGGTCGAGCGCATCACGCAGGCTGACGCGGCTGGCGGAAACGTTCAGCGGCGGTACGCGCGCCGCGCCTTGGGAGGCGATCTCCGCGTAAAGCTGGGTGTCGCGGCTGATCAGGAGGGCTTTCATCGGGTTCCTCGGGACGGCGTTCTAGCAAGTCCATGCCAGGTTCGGGTAATGCAGCGCAGGGCCAGGACGGAGGGCGCAGCGTCATTTACCACGGCTCGTGCTGATCAATGGCTGGCTGTCGCTGGTATCGTTTTCCTTGTACGAACGCTGATAGCGTTCCTGGGCCGCGAGGGCGGCAGTGCCGTCCACGCCGTGTGCAGGGTTCGTGTTGGCGGCCGCCGCCGGTTCGATGACCTGGGCGGCCAGGTTGGCGCGCACCGATGCGCCGAAATGGTCATTGAAGCGCGGGCTCGAGCTGCAGCCCTGCAACAGCGTCCCCAATACGGCGGCGAGCAGGAGCGGATGACGTCGGATGGACATTGCGTTCTCCTTATTTCAGTTCGAAACCGGCCGCGCTCTGCGACGGACGCGAGACCGGCGCCGGCGTCGAAGCCACCGCGGTCGTCGTCTCCGGCGCGGGACCGTCCAGCCGCCCGCCGAGCATCAGCGCAGCGCGCGAGGGTGCGCCCACCTTGTCGGTCGGCAGTTCGTAGCCGGCGCCCGGCAGCGGCTTGACGAGGCGGGCCGTGATCACGAACACCAGCTCGGTACGATCCTGCTGGTAATCGGTGCTGCGAAACAGCGCTCCCAGGATGGGTACTTCACTCAAGAGCGGCAGGCCCTTGAGGCTGGTCACCAGATTGTTCTTGACCAAGCCACCGATCGCGAAACTCTGGCCGTCATACAACTGGACGGTGGTACTGGCGCGCCGCGTGGTCACGACCGGCAGGATCGCCGTGCCGGAAACACCGTTGGCCGACAAGCCGACGCCTTCACGCGACAGTTCGGAGACCTCGGGCGCCACGCGCAGATTGATGCGTCCACCGGACAGCACGGTCGGGGTAAAGCGCAGGCCGACGCCGAATTCCTTCTCTTCCAAACTCACGCGGTTGTTATCTTGCGCCACCGGTATATAGAACCGGCCTCCCGCCAGGAACATGCCTTCCTGGCCGCTGATCGCCATGACGTTCGGTTCGGCCAGCACGCGCACGAGGCTGTCCTGCTTGTCCGCTGCACCCGCCAGACTGTTGCCGTTGGATTTGGACGCAGAAAGCGAACTGTGGGCTGTACCGGTAAGAAAATTCGATACCAGGGTCGTTGCCCAGCTGCCGGAGCCGAAGTGCCACGAGGTTCCGGCTTCCAGGCGCTCAAGCAGGGACTTCGAGACTTCGGCAACCTTCACTTCCAGCTGCACCTGCTGCGGAGAGCTGACGGTCAACAGGTTGACCACGCGGGAGCCGGCACCGGCGCCCGCCGCCCCGGTGCCCTGGTTCCCGGCCGTATCCTGTTTGTCCGACACCGACAGCGCGCGCAACGGACGGCGCACATAGGCGTTGGCCAATGCGATCGCGTGCGCTACGGCACCGGCATCGTTGACGCTGCCGCTCAGCACCAGCGTATCGCCCGCGGCCAGCACCTTGATGTCGCGTTCCTCCGGCATGGCCGCGGCGAGCGTGGCCTGCAACGGCGCCGCATCCATCGCCACCGTAATCTCGAGCACGCTGCACAGGCCGCTCTTCCCCTGCACGATCATGTTGGTGCTGCCGACGTCGACCCCGGCGATGTACAGCGTATCCTGTGCCACCAGCAGCGCCTGTACCACCGCTGGATTGCCGACACTGCGGTGCTGTACCGGCTCCGGCAGCCGCATGAGGCTGGACTTGCCAAGCTGCAGGGCCAGCTGGGCGGGTTTCGCTGCCTCGCCCTGGCAGTGCGGACCGAGCTCCGTACGCACCGGCGCAGGCTGGCCCGGGTTATCTCCGGCCTGGATCGGTTTGGCGGCAAATGCGGGACCGGCAGCAACAATGACCAGGCCAGTCGCAAGCAGGCAGCGGAATATCGGTTTGTGCATCAGGCATCCGTTCATGGCATTACCCTGGACAGGTTCAGAAGCATTCCTGCGTCATACGCAGACCGTTGAGTACAGAGACGCAATCACGACGCACGGGCGCAGCAGTCTTCACCACGACCGGACGCACTGCCGGGACCGGCTTGGGCTGGGCCGGCGGCGGCGGCGGCAGCAAGGTCTGCTTGGTAGCGCCTTCGGTACTGGCGGACTGCGGATCGACCTGATTGCGCAGCGCGAGGGACAGCGTGCCCACGCTGCGCGCCAGGTCGAGCTTCTCGGCCTGCTCCGGCGTGACTTCGAGCGTGACGGCGTTGACCACCTTCGGCTTGGTCTCGTCGCGATTGACTTCCTGCGCGACCGCCAGCACCAGGATCCGCTCCAGCACGATTTTCGAGATGCTCTGTTCGTGTGCGTTGGAACCGGGCTGTAGCTCCTTCTGCGTGCTGACGATGATGTCGACGTAATTACCTGGCAGCGCGAAGCCGGCCACGCCGATCACATCGTTCACGCGCACCGTAATCGCCCGCTTGCCTTCGCTGATCAGGGCCGACAGACCGCCCAGGGTGCCGGACGGCGCCAGTTTCGCTTCGCTGACCGGCTCGCCCATCAGCAGGTTGGTTTTCAGGACCCGGCCGGTGAGCTTTTGCGGATCGATGAACGCCCCCTTGGGCATGCTCTCGGTCGGCCACTCGGCCAGCTTGAACATCTCGGGCGACAGCCGCTGTCCAAGGCCGATATCGGCGTTGGCGACGGCAATGCGGCCGCTGGCGCCGGTAGGCTGGTTCAACAGCCAGCGCGATGCGAATACCACGGCCGCCAAGCCGAACAGGATGGCGATTCCCATCACGACAAATGCGCGCTTGTTCTTCATTTAGGCCTCCAGCTTGCTGGCAATGAACATGCTGCGCCAGGCCTGCTCGACCGCCGCGACAGTCAGTCGCGGTTCGGTCCCGGCAAAACCGGCAAAGTCGGCAATCCGGTCGAGCAGCTCGTCCGGGTAACAGGCCAGTAATTCGCGATTCGATTGCGGGTGCAGTTCCTCGATCAGGTAATTCGCTGCGCCGTCGTCGTACTCGATGCGGCGCATGCGGCACTGGCGCCGCAGCAAGGCGCGGTAGGTGCTGGCCGACCATGCTCCGATCTCGGCCTTGTAGCCGATGCGGCGCAGCGCTGCATCGTCGAACACGGTGGAGGGCGCCAAGTTGGTGGCGAACACCAGGACGACATCGAATGGCACCACCTCAACCTTCCCTCCCTGCAGCGATAGCTGGTCGACGCCGGCGTCGAGCGGGGCAATGAAACGGTCGAGCAGTTCGCCGGCCGGGATGCGCTGCCGTCCGACGTCGTCGATGACCAGCATGCCGTTGTTGGCCTGCAGGTGCGGCGGCGCATGGTAGACGCCTTCCTCGGCGTCGTAACGCAGGTCGAGTGCGTCCTTGCCGAGTTCCGCGCCGACGTGTACCAGCGGGCGTCCGCAGACGGTCCAACGCGCATCGCAGCTGCGGCGCTCGTCCTGCTGGCGTGCAAGCGGGGGCGGGGGCGGGGCAAGATGCAGCGTCGGCTCATGCAGGCGAATCACCTGGCGCCCGACAATCAGCGCGTAAGGTACGGCGATCGGACCGGACAGCAGCTGCGCAAGCCTGCGGGCCAGCTGGGTCTTGCCGCTGCCGGAAGGGCCGTGCAGCAGCAGCGAGCGGCGTGCGTACAGGGCGGCGCCCAGCACCTCGCGTGCAGCCAGTGTCAGGCCGCTCTCCCCCAGGGCAGCGGCCAGCTGTGCCGGGGTGACGCGTTCGGCGCCGGCGTGGCACAGCGCCTGGCGCTCGACCACGGCGCGGTACGAAGCCAGCGTGACCGGGGCCGGGCCAACATAGCGGGAGCGTGCCAGCGCATCGGCCGCGGCGCGCTGGCCGATCGTGGTCAGCTGGTACTGCATATCGATTTCGGAGTCGCCGCACCAGGCGACTTCGATCTGCTGCTCCGCGATCAGTGGATTGAGCACTTCGCGCAGCACGCTGATCGACAGGCGCAGCTTGCCGGCCAGGACTGCGAGCGGGACCTTGCCGCTGGCCTGGATCGCCTTGAGCACCAGGTCGGCGACGAAGCGCGACTCAAGGCCGGTATCGCGCACGGTTTTCGCCTGGCGCGGAAGCAGCGGTACGATCTCCGGGCCGCCCGCAGGGGGAGCGAATTGCACGGCGCGCGGCGCCGCGGTACTGTCTGTCGATAGTGTTTCGAACATCGGAACCCCCTAGATCTGACATGTTTTCCGAAGCAGGTGGGAATTGATTCTAGCGACCGCCCTCCGGCCACACTTGCGTTTCGCTAAAGACAGACTCATCCGTAATGCCGGACCAGCGCGATGACCGTACCGGCTGCGATCGCCAGGCCATACGGCATCGAACCGACGCTGGTTTGCTGCGCCGGGACAATGACTCCGGCGCCCGGTGTCATTGCGCGAAGCAATATGCGGCGGATATTGCCCAGGACGGAGCGCAGCTGCCCATGCGCCAGCACCAGCAGCAGGGCCATGACGCCACCGGCGCACCAGCTCAGCACGGCGATCTCCAGCACTTGAGCGGGGCCGGTGAAAAAACCCACCACGGCCATCATCTTGACGTCCCCGGCGGCCATGCCTCGCAGCAGGTAAAACGGCAGGAACACCGCCAATCCCAAGGCCATGCCGCCAAGCGCGGTCAGCAGGTGTTCGCCAGGCGTGGGGGACAACAGGTAGAGCAGCAAGGCGACGGCCATTCCGACCAGTAGCAGGCGGTTTGGAATACGGCGCGTTCCCAGATCGTTGACGGCCGCAATGCTCACCAGTAGCAGCAGGGCCGCGCTCAGGTACTGTTCGATCGGCATACTATCCTCGGAATGAAAAAACCCTCCGGGCCACTGGCTCGGAGGGTTACAGCCGCTATCAGCCGGGGGTGGCCGGGGCAGCCGGCGAGACCGCGTCCGTCAGCTTCGTTCCGATGTCGGTGAAGGCCTTCGAAATGTCCTGGCCGAGAGTGGTTGCCCCGCCGGCAACCACGAGACCGACCAGCGCGGCGATCAAGCCATATTCAATGGCGGTCACACCGTTCTCGTCAGCGGCGAAAGCTTTCACTGCAGAGATAAAGTTACTCATGACATACTCCATATGGTAGGTTAGTAAATACAGCCCTGGCCGGAAGTACTGCTTGCCTTGCTTCTCGCGGCTGACTGCTCCGCGTTCCGTGCCAGTAAGTTCACTGTAAAAGATGATGCCGTACGGCAAGTTGACTGCACGCAAGTTTTCCAGTGGGCACTATTTTTTGTCGAACGGCATCATTCTTTCCGCGCTTCATGGCATGGATCGCCCTTCTCCTTGAGAAAATCCCTTGAGAAAGAAAAAAATTGCTTTTGCATAATTGCTTAGAATGCAAAAAAGCTATATTCTGTTTCGCTTGCTCTTTGTGACATGCCAGATACCTGCTGGCTTGCAGGTCGGTGGATTACATTGCTGAGAACGACATGGATTCGCTTCTGAAACACATGGTGGACATGACCGGCCACCGGGATCACGCGATGCTCGACATTTCCGTGATTTCGGCAGTGCAGGAACTGGCCGGCGCCGCGCAGACGCGCATTCTGAGCATTGCCACCGTCGCTGGACAGCAATACCTGCGTGCGCGCGCGGCGATCCATGCCGGCGGCGAAGCCCGCCTGGAAGACGCGCCTGACGGTGCCCTCGGCGAGCCATTGAGTCCGGAACTGGCGCGCTGCCTGGCAGAACACCGCGCCAGTGCGGAAGCCTGCGGCGCCGACGGCAGCCGCACCCTGTGGCTGCCGATCTGGTTCGGCGACACGGCCAGCACCTGCCTGGAACTGCGCAACGACAAGCCCTTCTGCAGCGATACCATTCATACCGTCGGCGGCATCGTCGGCGTCTACCGCAATTTCCAGAACTTGCTGGACTACAGCGAGCGTGATTCCCTGACCGGCCTGCTCAACCGCAAAACCTTCGACGACCAGCTGGCGCGCATGCTGCACAGCGCCCACGAGCAGGACCCGCGCCTGCCCGGCCTGGCGGAACGGCGCCAGCCGCACGGTCCGGAAAAGCAGTGGCTGGCAGTGGTCGACGTCGACCACTTCAAGGCCGTCAACGACAAGTTCGGCCACCTGTACGGCGACGAGGTGCTGATCCTGATCGCCAACTTGCTGCAGTCATCCTTTCGCGTGCAGGACCGCGTGTTCCGCTTCGGCGGCGAGGAATTCGTCGTGCTGCTGCGTTCGACCACCCTGGACAACGCCTGGAAGATCATCGAACGGTTCCGCACCAACGTCGAGAACCACGAGTTCCCGCAGGTGGGCCGGGTCACGGTCAGTGTCGGTTTCGTGAGCATCAGCGCCTACGAATCGCCGGTGGTAACCCTCGGCCATGCCGACCAGGCCCTGTACTACGCCAAGAGCAATGGCCGCAACCAGGCTTGCCACTACGACGACCTGGTCTCGCACGGCATGCTGCAGGCGGTGACCTCGAACGACACCGCCGAATTCTTCTAGGGTTCTACGCCGCCAACGCCATGAAGCGCAGCGGATCGACCTTCCACTTCTCGGGCGATTCGTGGCGCACGATCTTGTCGCCGCCGCCGAAGCCCAGGCCACGCGACAGGTCGACGGTTTCCGGTTTGATATAGGTCTGGCTCTTGGTGCTGAAGAACACGTTGACCTTCGGCGTGAGCAGGCTCGTTTCGTGCGGCTCGACCACCACACCCAGGCGGCCCGATTCCAGCAGCACCAGGGTGCCGGCCGGATAGATGCCGACGCAGCGCATGAACTCCTGGGTCAGCGTAGGATTGAAGTGGAATTTGCTCCACTCGTACATCTTGCGCAGGGCTTCTGCCGCCGGCATGCCCTTGTGGTAACAGCGGTCGGCCGTGATCGCGTCGTAGACGTCGACGATGGCGGCCATCTGCGCCAGCTCGCTGATCTGGTCGGCGGCCTGGCGGTCCGGATAACCGGTGCCGTCGCGCCGTTCGTGATGGTGCAGCGTGATGTCGAGCGGGATCGGGCCGATCTCCGGCGAACGGCGCAGGATCGCGTAGCCGTCGCGCGGATGGCGGCGCACCACCTCGAATTCCTCGTCGGTCAGCCGCCCCGGCTTGTTCAGGATATGGTCCGGGACCAGGGCTTTACCCGTATCGTGCAGCAGTCCGCCGATGCCGGCCTGGTAAATGGTGTCGTCGTCCATCTTGCGCGAGCGGCAGAAGGCGACCAGCAGGGTGCACACGCTGACCGAATGCAGGAAGGTGTAATCGTCCTTGCTCTTGATGTACGAAAGACCCAGTAAGGCGCTGGCATTGCGCAGGATCGACGCGGTGATGTTCTCGACCACCGGCGACACCTTGTCCATCTCGACCGCCTTGCCCAGGCGCGCATCCTGCATCACGGTCCGGACCAGGCCGGCGGCCTGGCGGCGGATCGCGACGGCACGGTCGAATTCCTCGGCCAGCGCGACGCGCAGCGGCGCCACCGGCTTGGCCGCGATTGCCGCCACTTCCGCCTCGACCACCGCTTCCGCCTCCTCCACGGTGGGCGCATCGCTCACGTCCAGCCCCTTGCCGCAATCGATGATCACGCCGCGGATGCCGGCGCCCAGGATCTTGCGGATTTCAGCGTCGCTGCTCAGAACGAAACGGTTGCGCACGAAGGGATGTTCCATCCAGCCGCAATCGAGGTCGTGGATGGCCATCCCCACGCGGAGCTGTGAGGAATCGATTTTCTTCAGCATGGGGAAAGGACGGGGTGTGTTAATCTCGCCGCGTTTCGGCGCGTCTTCAGTATAGCAACTGTTCAGCCAGCATGTTGCCTTGCGTTAATTTATTTACAAATTATGTATCCTTAAAGATACGCCTATTTCTCAATGGAACTTCGCCAACTCCGTTACTTCGTCGCCATCGTCGATCACGGTTCGCTGTCGCGCGCTGCGTTGGTGCTGCACGTCGCCCAACCGGCGCTGACCCAGCAGCTGCGACAGCTGGAGGACGAACTCGGTGTCCAGTTGCTGCACCGCTCGGCGCAAGGCGTGCTCAGCACGGATGCCGGCAAGGTATTCTACGAGCACGCGCTGGCGATCCTGAAACAGGTTGCGGATGCCCAGGCGGCCGTGGTCCAATCGGCCGAACGGCCGTCCGGCAGCGTCACCCTCGGCCTGCCGCACAGTATCTCGGGGGCGCTGGCCCTGCCCCTGCTGACCGCGATCCGCCGGCGCTATCCGGAAATCACCTTGCAACTGACGGAAGAGCTGACCGGCAACCTGGCCGAGCAGCTGCGCTCGGGCCGCGTCAACCTTGCCGTGCTACTCGACGACGGCCAGCTGGCCAGCTTCGCCACCACGCCCCTGGTCGAGGAAGAATTGCGCTTCATCTGCCGCCTCGACGCGCCCTGGGCCGAAGGACGCGACAGCCTGAGCCTGGCGGAAGCGCTCGACACGACCCTGATCCTGCCCGGCCTGCAGCATGGCGTTCGTCCGCGCATCGAAAGCACCGCGCGCGCCGCCGGCCTGCACACGCATGAGGTCATCGAAATCAACTCGATCGCAATCCTGAAGTCGGCGATCCTGGCCGGCATGGGCGGCACCATTCTGCCGGTCGCACCGGTACTGGCGGAAGTCGAGCGCGGCGCCATGCGTGCGCTCTCGATCCACAGCCCGGCGATCTCGCGCACGGTGGTGCTGTGCGCGTCGAAAAATATCCCGCTGACGAACGCCGCCGCCGCCGTCGGGCGCCTGGTCGCGCAGGTCGCCACGGAGCTGTGCGCCAGCGGCGCCTGGATCGGCGCGCGCACGCTGGGCGTGGCCTGAGCCCTGCCAAGGGGCCATCGTTTTTTCTTATACCCCCATCCCCATTCCGTATTTCCGTATACGTCAGCTTGTCTCTACACTTCAGGCCAAAGCTAAAAAAGCGTTAACCGGCCCGCCCCAGCCAGTGCCTACCCGGCGCGAAGCCTGAAGCCAGCCCATCTGAACACCATTTGGAGACACCATGCCTGACACCACCATGGGCCAGGGCGCGCCTGCGCCCGCCTCGCCTGCCTCGCCTTCCCTTCCCGTCTCCGGAGCGCCGGACCGGCTCAAAGACGTCAGCCTCGACGACAAGTACACCGCCACCTCCGGCAAGATCTTCCTGTCCGGGATCCAGGCGCTGGTGCGCCTGCCGATGATCCAGAAGATCCGCGACGAACAGGCGGGCCTGAACACGGCCGGCTTCGTGTCGGGCTACCGCGGTTCGCCGCTGGGCGGGCTGGACGAGAACCTGTGGAAGGCCAAGGGCCACCTGGAAGCGAAGCAGATCCAATTCGTGCCGGGCGTGAACGAGGATCTCGCCGCGACCGCCGTGTGGGGCACCCAGACGGTCGACCTGATCGGCCCCGCCAAATACGACGGCGTGTTCGCCATGTGGTACGCGAAAGGCCCGGGTGTGGACCGCTGCGGCGACGTTTTTAAACACATGAACCACGCCGGCACCGCGAAAAGCGGCGGCGTGCTGCTGGTGGCCGGCGACGACCACGGCGCCTATTCCTCGACCCTGCCGCACCAGTCCGACCACATTTTTGCTGCCTGCATGGTTCCGGTGCTGTATCCGTCGAACGTGCAGGAATACCTGGACCTGGGCGTGCACGGCTGGGCGATGTCGCGCTTCTCCGGCCTGGCGGTGGCCTTCAAGGCGCTGGCCGACACGGTCGAATCGAGCGCCTCGGTCGATGCCGACCCGTTCCGCGTCGAGGTCAAGCTGCCGCAGGACTTCGCGATGCCGGAAGGTGGCCTGAATGCGCGCCTGTCCTCGGTGCCGCTGGGCCAGCAGGCACGCACCCAGGAAGCGCTGATGCAGGACTACAAGATCTACGCGGCCTTGGCCTACGCGCGTGAGAACAAGCTGAATCACGTCACCATCGACAGCCCGGACGCCAAGCTCGGCATCATCGCCTCCGGCAAATCGTATGTGGACGTGCTGGAAGCGCTGGAAGAACTGGGCATCGACGAAGCGATGGCGGCCCAGGTCGGCCTGCGCCTGTTCAAGGTCGCGATGATCTGGCCGCTGGAGCCGGAAGGCGTGCGCGAATTCGCGCAGGGCCTGGACGAGATCCTGGTGGTCGAAGAAAAGCGCCAGGTCGTCGAATACCAGCTCAAGGAACAACTGTATAACTGGCGCGACGACGTCCGGCCGCACGTGGTCGGCAAGTTCGACGACAAGGGCGAGTGGGTCGCGCCGCGCGGCGAATGGCTGCTGCCCCCCAAGGCCGACTTCTCGGTGGCGCAGGTCGCGCGCGTGATCGCCGGCCGCATCGCCCGCCTGAACCTCGACCAGCGCACCCGCGAGCTCATTAAAGCGCGCCTGGCCTTCCTGGAAGCGAAGGACGCGGTGCTGATGAAGGCCGTCACGACCCCGTTCCGCCCGGCCTTCTACTGCTCCGGCTGCCCGCACAACACCTCGACCAAGGTGCCGGACGGTTCGTTCGCGCTGGCCGGCATCGGCTGCCACGTGATGGCGACCTCGATCTACCCGGAGATGAACAAGCTGACCACCCACATGGGCGGCGAAGGCGCGCCCTGGATCGGCCAGGCCGCGTTCTCGAAGGTGCCGCACGTGTTCCAGAACCTGGGCGACGGCACCTACTTCCACTCCGGTTACCTGGCGATCCGCGCCGCGGTCGCGGCCAGGGTCAACATCACCTATAAAATCCTGTACAACGACGCGGTCGCGATGACCGGCGGCCAGCCGGTCGACGGCATCACCTCGGTGCCGCTGATCGCCCAGCAGATGGCGGCCGAAGGCGTGAAGCGCATCGCCCTCGTCACCGAAGATTTATCCCGCTATGAAGACCGGTCAAGCCTGCCGGAACTGGTGACGATCCACGACCGCAAGCACATGGACGATGTCCAGCGCGAGCTGCGCGAACTGCCGGGCGTGACGGTGCTGATCTACGACCAGACCTGCGCCGCCGAGAAGCGCCGCCGCCGCAAGAAGGGAGAATTTCCGGACCTGAACAAGCGCATGGTGATCAACGAGGCCGTCTGCGAAGGCTGCGGCGATTGCGGCGTGCAGTCCAACTGCGTCGCTATCCTGCCGAAGGAGACGGAATTCGGCCGCAAGCGCGCCATCGACCAGTCGTCCTGCAACAAGGATTATTCGTGCACGAAGGGCTTCTGCCCGAGCTTCGTCACCGTCGAAGGCGGGACACTCCGCAAGAACAAGGCCGGCGTCGCCAAAGAAGGCACGGACGATGGCTGGGGCCTGCTGCCCGAGCCGACGCTGCCCTCGATCGCAGCGCCGTACAACATCCTGATCAACGGTATCGGCGGCACCGGCGTGATCACCGTCGGCGCGCTGATGGGCATGGCCGCCCACCTCGAAGGCAAGGGCGCGTCGGTGCTGGACATGACCGGCATGAGCCAGAAGAACGGCTCGGTGACTTCGCACGTCAAGATCGCGGAAACGCCGGAGCGCCTGCGCGCCCAGCGCATCGCCACCGGCGAAGCAGACCTGGTGCTGGGCTGCGACATGCTGACCGCCGGCGCATCGGACGCGATCTCGAAGATGCGCCCGGGCCGCACCACCGTCGTGGTCAACCTGCACGAGCAGCCGACCGGCACCTTCGCCCAGCAGCGGGATTGGGAGTTCCCGGCCGAGCAGGTGCGTTCGCTGATTCTTGAGGCGGTGGGTGGCGAATCGGGCGTGGACTTCATCGATGCGACCAAACTGGCGACCTCGCTGATGGGCGACTCGATCGCCGCCAACCTGTTCATGATGGGCTACGCCTGGCAGAAGGGCTTGATTCCGCTGTCGGAAGCCTCGCTGCTGCGCGCCATCGAACTGAACGGCGTGGCCGTCGGTTCCAACAAGCGCAGCTTCCTGTGGGGCCGCCGCGCCGCCGTGGACCTCAAGCGCGTGGAAAACACCGCGACCCCGGCCCAGGCTATCATCATGCAGATGCCGCAGAGCCTGGACAGCGTCATCAAGAAGCGCGTCGAGTTCCTGACCGGCTACCAGGATGCCGCCTATGCCGCCCAGTACACCGAGCTGGTCGCCAAGGTGCGCGCCGCCGAGGGTGCCCACAAGCTGGGCAACAAGCTGTCGATGGCCGTAGCGAAATCCCTGTTCAAGCTGATGGCCTACAAGGACGAGTACGAAGTCGCGCGCCTGTACACCGACGGCCGCTTCGTCGAGCAGCTGCAGGCCCAGTTCGAAGGCAATTTCTCGCTGAAGTTCAACCTGGCGCCGCCGCTGTTCGCGAAGAAGGATGCCAAGGGCCACCTGGTGAAAGCCGAGTTCGGCTCGTGGATGTGGAGCGCCTTTAAACTGCTGGCCAAGCTGAAAGGCCTGCGCGGCGGCGCCTTCGACCTCTTCGGCTACACGGCCGAACGCAAGATGGAGCGCGCCCTCATCACTGAGTATCGTGGGATGATCGAAGGCGTGCTGCGCTCGCTGGATGCGTCGAATCATGCGAACGCGGTCGAGCTGGCTTCTCTGCCGGAACAGATCCGCGGCTTTGGGCATGTGAAGGAAAAGGCGGTGGCCGAGTACCGTGCGCGCAAAGAAGAGCTGCTGAACGGCAACGTCAAGAAGCGCGCCGCCTGATCCGTCGTCCCCGCGCAGGCGGGGATCCATGCTGAAGCAGCATACCTGCATACTCAGCATGGATCCCCGACACGCGGGCGACCTTGCCCCGCATTCTTGACGTTTACGTTAACGTCATATAACGTACCAAGAACTCCTGTTCGCTTCCGCAATCTCAAGGAACACCATGAACGACATCACCCCCGCCGCCAAGCTCGATCTGCCTGAACAAGCGAAGCTAGCCAACAAAGTGCGTTTCGTGACCGCAGCCTCGCTGTTCGACGGCCATGACGCCTCGATCAACATCATGCGCCGCATCCTGCAATCGAACGGCGCCGAGGTCGTGCACCTGGGACACAACCGCTCGGTCGACGAAGTCGTCACCGCAGCCCTGGCCGAGGACGTGCAAGGCATCGCCATCTCCAGCTACCAGGGCGGCCACGTCGAATATTTCAAGTACATGATCGACCTGCTGCGCCAGCGCGGCGGTGCGCACATCAAGGTGTTCGGCGGCGGCGGCGGCGTGATCGTCCCCAGTGAGATCGAGGAACTGCATGCCTACGGCGTGACGCGCATCTTCAGCCCGGAAGACGGCCAGCGCATGGGTCTGGTCGGCATGATCCGCTCGATGCTGGAAGCCTGCGACATCGACCTTTCCACTTATGCCCCGACCAGCCTGGAACCGCTGCAGAACGGCGCGATCGAACAGCGCCACCGCCCGCTGGCCCAGCTGATCACCGCGCTGGAAAACGGTAAAGCCACCAATGAACTGCGCAAGCAGATCATGGACAGCGCCGAAGGCCTGAAGGTGCCAGTCCTCGGCATCACCGGTACCGGCGGCGCCGGTAAATCCTCGCTGACCGACGAGCTGATCCGCCGCATCCGCCTCGACCAGGGCGACCGCCTGAACATCGCGGTGGTCTCGATCGACCCCTCGCGCCGCAAGTCGGGCGGCGCCCTGCTCGGCGACCGCATCCGCATGAACGCGATCAATCCGTGGAACGGTCAATCCCGCGTCTTCATGCGCTCGCTTGCCACGCGCGAAGCCGGCTCGGAGATCTCGCAGGCGCTGCCGGAAGTGATCGCCGCCTGCAAGGTGGCCGGCTTCGATCTGGTGATCGTCGAAACCTCGGGCATCGGACAGGGCGATGCGGCGATCGTGCCGCACGTCGACCTGTCGATGTACGTGATGACCCCGGAATTCGGCGCCGCTTCCCAGCTCGAGAAGATCGACATGCTGGACTTTGCCGATTTTATTGCCATCAATAAATTCGACCGCAAGGGCGCCCAGGATGCGCTGCGCGACGTGGCGAAACAGTACCAGCGCAACCGCGAACTGTGGAGCAAGTCGCCCGACGAGATGCCGGTGTTCGGCACCCAGGCCTCGCGCTTCAACGACGACGGCGTCACCGCGCTGTACCACGGCCTACTGCCGGCGCTCAGCGAACTCGGCCTGAAAACGGAAGCGCCGAAGCTGCCCAAGCCGTCGCAGACATACTCGAGCGGCAAGAATGTGATCGTGCCGCCCGCGCGCACCCGCTACCTGGCCGAGATCGCCGATACCGTACGCGGCTACCACCGCAACACGGGTAAGCAGGTGAAACTGGCGCGCGAGCGCCAGCAGCTCAGCGAGACCAAGCGCATGCTGGCGGCCGCCAACCGTGAAGTGGTGCTCGACGACCTGATCACCGAACGCGACAACGCCATGGACGGTGAGGCCAAGACTCTGCTCGCATCCTGGCCGCAGTTGCAAGCCACCTATGCCGGCGACGAGCATGTGGTGAAAATCCGCGACAAGGAAATTCGCACCAAGCTGGTGCAAATTACGCTATCCGGTAACAAGGTCCGCAAGGTTGCCCTGCCGAAGTACGAAGACCATGGCGAAATCCTGCGCTTCCTGATGCTGGAAAACGTCCCCGGCGCTTTCCCCTACACGGCCGGCGTATTCCCGTTCAAGCGCGAAGGCGAAGACCCGACCCGCATGTTCGCCGGCGAAGGCGATGCTTTCCGTACGAATCGCCGCTTCAAACTGGTGTCGACCGGCATGGAGGCGAAACGCCTGTCGACCGCCTTCGATTCCGTCACCCTGTACGGCGCCGATCCGGCCCTGCGTCCCGACATTTACGGCAAGGTCGGCAATTCGGGCGTGTCGATCGCCACGCTCGACGACATGAAGGTGCTGTACGACGGTTTCGACCTGTGCAGCCCGTCCACCTCGGTCTCGATGACGATCAACGGCCCTGCCCCGACTATCCTCGCGATGTTCATGAACACCGCCATCGACCAGCAGGTCGACAAGTTCACGCAGCAGAACGGCCGCGCACCAAGTGCCGACGAAGCCGCCAAGATCAAGGAATGGGTGCTGGCGAACGTGCGCGGCACGGTCCAGGCCGACATCCTGAAGGAAGACCAGGGCCAGAACACCTGCATCTTCTCGACCGAGTTCTCGCTGAAGGTGATGGGCGACATCCAGGAATATTTTGTGCAGCACCAGGTGCGCAATTTCTATTCGGTGTCGATCTCGGGCTACCACATCGCCGAAGCGGGCGCGAACCCGATCTCGCAGCTGGCATTCACGCTGTCGAACGGTTTTACGTTTGTCGAAGCGTATCTGGCGCGCGGCATGCACATCGACGACTTCGCGCCGAACCTGTCGTTCTTCTTCTCGAACGGCATGGATCCGGAATACACGGTGCTGGGCCGCGTGGCGCGCCGCATCTGGGCGGTGGCGATGCGCGACAAGTACGGCGCCAACGACCGCAGCCAGAAGCTGAAGTACCACATCCAGACTTCGGGCCGTTCACTCCATGCACAAGAAATCGACTTCAACGACATCCGCACCACGCTGCAGGCGCTGATCGCGATCTACGACAACTGCAACTCGCTGCACACCAACGCCTACGACGAGGCGATCACCACGCCGACCGACGAATCCGTGCGGCGCGCGCTGGCGATCCAGCTGATCATCAACCGCGAATGGGGCCTGGCGAAAAACGAGAACCCGAACCAGGGTTCGTTCATCATCGACGAGCTGACCGACCTGGTCGAGGAAGCGGTGCTGCAGGAATTCGAGCGCATCGCCGAGCGCGGCGGCGTGCTGGGCGCGATGGAAACCGGCTACCAGCGCGGCAAGATCCAGGAAGAGTCGATGCTGTACGAGCACAAGAAGCACGATGGGAGCCTCCCGATCATCGGCGTGAACACCTTCCGCAATCCGAAAGGTGCGGACGCTCCGGCCACCATCGAGCTGGCCCGTTCGACCGACGACGAAAAGCAGTCGCAGCTGACACGCCTGGAAGCCTTCCACCAGCGCCACGCCGCCGAGGCACCGGCCGCCCTGGCAGCGCTGCAGCAAGCCGCGATCGACAACGACAACGTGTTCGCGCGCCTGATGGACGCCGTACGCGTGTGCTCGCTGGGCCAGATCACGACCGCGCTGTTCGAAGTCGGCGGGCAGTATCGCCGGAATATGTAAGCGTCAAGGCGGCCCCCAGTCCGCCTTGTTTTTGTTCAAACCGGGGTCAGACTCCGATTTTTGGAAATATCGCTGCAGATATTGCCAAATTTCGGAGTCTGACCCCGGTTTGTGTTTGCTCAATTCCGTGGGCGATACGCGCTGCCCTGTCCTAGAATGATTCCAGGACAACCACGGAGCCACGCATGCCAATCAAGCCGGAACACCTCGCCGCCCTGATGCGCGAAGTCGAGCAGGAAGACCCGATCGACTTCGCCGATCTCCCCTTTCCCGAAGACGAGCTGCGCGAACTGGTTGCCAACCATTTGTGCGAGATGGCGGCGTCGCTGGAGAAGTTCAGCACCGAAGACCGTTTGATGACCCTGCTCGCCGTATCCGCCAAGCTCGTGCTCGAAAACCTGGTACTGCACGTGCAACTGCTGCGCCGCCACGGCATCCCCGCTGGCGACAACGTCGAGGCCCTGTTGAGCCGTCTGCGCAATAACAAAAAGTAAGTGCGGTCGACAAACCACAGATTTCTTTGATTTAGCACAATTGCCTATTGTGTTAATGACTCCTTGATATCTTCGGGTATGATTGATTTTTGTAAATTTCTATGCAGACAGGCCTGTTTGCACCAGCCTATATTTCGAGGAAATCATGCCGCGTAAAGTCAACAAGAGGGCGCTCAGCACCGCTCTGGTCACCGGGGCCATCATCGCCGCGGCCGCTCTGAGCGGCTGCAATCGCACCAAGCCGACCGAACAGCTCCTGGCGGAAGCAAAACAGTACCAGCAAAAAGGCGAAGTCAAGGCTGCGATGATCGAGCTGAAGAATGCCGTCGCCAACAGCCCGGAAAACGGCGAAGCGCGGCTGGCACTGGGCGTCCTGCATGTCGAGACCGGCGATGCCGTGTCGGCCGAGAAGGAACTGCGCAAGGCGCTGACCTTGGGCATCGACAAGAATCGCGTGCTGCCGCCCCTCGCGCGCGCGCTCGAACAGCAAGGCAAGTTGCAGGAAATGCTGGATGTGATTCCGGCCGACAGCGCCGCCAGCTCGGCCGAGCTGTTGACCCTGCGCGGCAACGCTTATCTCGGCCTGAACGACGCCGACAAGGCCAAAGAAGCCTACGGCCAGGCTGCCAAGCTGCAGCCGGACAACGGCAACGTCCTGATCGGTATGGCGCGCCTGGCCCTGTACCAGAAGGATCTCGTAGCGGCCACGGTACTGGTCGACCAGGCTGTCGCCAAGGATCCGAAAAACACCGAAGCCTGGATGTTCAAGGGCTCGCGCGCGCGTAGCGAAGGCAAGATGCCGGAAGCGCTGGCCGCTTTCACCCAGGCCGCGACGCTCAAGCCGGACCACCGCACCGCGCATATCGAAAAAGCCCTCATTGAAATCAATCTGCACAAGTTCGATGAGGCCAAGGCCGATCTGGACGCGGCGCGCAAGATCACGCCGGGCAGCCTGCAGCTGGCCTATTCCCAGGGCTTGCTCGACTTCACCAAAGGCGAGAACAAGGCGGCCCTGGAGTCCATACAAAAAGTGCTCAAGAGCGCACCCGAGCACATGCCGAGCATCCTGCTTGCGGGCGCGATCGAACTGAAGATGGGTGCCTCCCAGCAGGCCGAACAACACCTGCGCAAGTATCTGACGGCCATTCCGGACAATACGTATGCGCGCAAGCTGCTGGCCCAGGCGCAGCTGCAGACCGCGCCGTCCGAGGCCCTCGCGACCCTGGCGCCGGCGCTGAAGACGCCGTCGGACGATCCCCAGCTGCTGGCCCTGGCCGGAGAAACCTACCTGCGCAACCAGGACTTCGGCAACGCCACCAATTACCTCGAAAAAGCGACGGCACTGGCGCCGAAGGTCGCTGCCCTGCATACCTCCCTGGGCCTGTCCAAGCTCAAGCAGGGTGACCAGGCGAAAGGCCTGTCCGAGCTCGAGCTCGGCGCATCGCTCGACACCAGCTCGCCCACGGGCGGTATCGCGCTGGTGCAAGCCGAAATGTCGATGAAGCACTACGACAAGGCACTGGCCGCCGCGCAAGCGCTGGTGAAACAACAACCCGAGAATGCGCAGGTACAAACCCTGCTGGGTTCGGTCTACGCGAGCAAGGGCGACCTCGCCAACGCCCGCGCTAGCCTGGAGAAGGCGCTCGCGCTCGATCCGGGCTTCTTCCCGGCCGCCGCGAACCTGGCCCAGCTGGACCTGAACGACAAGAAGCCGGCAGACGCCGAGGCCCGCTTCACCACCCTGCTGAAGAAGGATCCTAAACACATCGGCGCGATGACCGCGCTGGCCGAGCTGGCAAGCCTGCAGGGCCAGACCGACAAGGCGACGACCTGGCTGGAGAAGGCCAACAGCGAGAATCCGGATGCCGTCGGCCCCGCGATCCGCCTGGCCAACCACTATCTGCGGACCAAGCAGGTGCCGAAGGCGCTGACCTTGGCACGCAAGCTGCAGACCGAAAACCCGACCGATCCCAACCTGCTGAACCTGCTGGGCCAGGCCCAGCTGGTGAACAAGGACACCACCGCGGCGATCGAGACCTACAGCAAACTGGTCAACGTGCAGCCGAAGTCCGCGCAGGCCAAATACCAGCTTGCCGGCGCCTATGCGCTGGCAAAGCGCGACGACGATGCCGCCTCCGAGCTGAAAAAAGCGACTTCGCTGCAGCCCGACTTCCTGCCGGCCCAGCTTGCGCTGGCCGAGCTGTCGGTGCGCAAGAAGCGTCCGGAAGAAGCGCTGGCGATCGCGCGCGGCTTGCAGAAGCAGGAACGTACCGCGTCCGCCGGCCTGATGCTCGAAGCCGACCTGCTGCTCATGCAGAAAAAGGTGGACCAGGCCCTGCCGCTGTACGAGAAGGCCCAGGCGAGCCATCCGACCACCCAGGTCGCGCTGGCGCTGCACCGCCTGCAGAAGATGACAGGGAAGGAGCAGAAGGCCAGCCAGGGCTTGGCGCAATGGCTCAAGGACCATCCGAACGACGTCCAGGCACTGATGTATTCGGCCGAGCAGAGCCTGTACAGCAAGCAGTACCAGCCTGCCGCTGCCCAGCTGGAGACGGTCCTGAAGCTGACGCCGAATAATGCGCTGGCGCTCAACAACCTGGCCTGGACCTACCAGCAGCTGAACGATCCGAAGGCCCTGGAAACGGCCGAGAAGGCCTATAGCCTGGCCGGCAACAACCCGGCTGTGCTCGACACCCTCGGCAGCATCCTGACCGACAAGGGCGACGGCAAGCGCGCGGTGGACCTGCTGCAGAAAGCCGTGGCGGCGCTGCCGGACAACGTCGACATGCAGTTGCACCTGGCGCAAGCCCAGGTCAAGAGCGGCGACAAGGCAAGCGCGCGCAAGACCTTGGAAAAAGTTTCCGCCGCCAACAAAGGCGACGCCTCGGCGAAGGCCAAGGAACTTTTACAGCAAATGTGACATTTTTCCAGCGGCGCAAGCCGCTGGCGTCACAACATGTCTTTTTTATTACGTTTATTATCAAATATTCATTTCTTTATCGCATCTTTGCTGCCTGAGTGTTACGATTGTTAAAGTAGGAGCGCCTCGGCGCAAGATAAATATCGACGTCCTGCGGAGATTAAAAGAATGAACAGCTTAACAACTCACGAGGAATTGATAAAAGCGTCCTCCGAAATCCAAGACGCACGTTACGATCCTGCTCCTTCGGGTGGTCACGAGCTCGACTGTGATACGATCACCGACGTGACTATTAACGAAAAAACATTTGGTATCCGCACAGCGGACTCGGATGGGAGACGCAGTTCTGCGAATCTTCTCATCAACAAGATGTATGCGTGGCGTGGTTACACGGGCACGCATCGTCTTGACGATGATCCGAACCGGATTACCCTTTCGGCTTCCGACCATGGTGAAGTGGTCGGCACGGTCACGCTTGGGATCGATTCCCCTGTCGGGCTGCTGGCCGACGAAGTTTTCAAGGACGAGATCGATCGCTTCCGCGAGCGCGGTGCGAAGGTCTGCGAGATCACCAAGCTCGCCTTCGATCCCAAAGTCCGTTCGAAGGCCGCTCTGGCCTCGCTGTTCCACGTGATGTTCATCTATGGACGCCGGCTGCACAAGTGCACCGACGTGTTCATCGAAGTCAATCCGCGCCATCGCCGTTTCTATGAAACGATGCTGGGCTTTAAGCGCGTCGGCGAACTGCGCATCAACCCGCGCGTGGATGCGCCGGGCTGGCTGCTGTGGAACAGCCTCGACTACGTCCAGGACCAGATCGAACGCTACGGCGGCACCAGCGATTCCGCGGAAAACGAACGTTCCCTGTTCCCCTATTTCTTCTCCCAGAAGGAAGAAGAAGGCATCACGCGCCGCCTCACCAGCCTCGGCTGAGTTCGCACAGGCTTTACGCAGCGTCGGCCGGCACCTGCCGGCCCGTTTCATGGCGCACCAGGATCGGCACGATCAGCCGGCGCATGAACAGGCCGATCCCACCCCACATCGTGATGAACCAGAGCGGCACGCCGCCCGGCGGATTGCCGGGATAGCCCCACTGGCCGCTGTGCACGCCCGTGTATTCGATCAGCGCCCCCAGCAGCACCATATAGCCGGCATATGCCAGGTCCAGCGGTTCATGGAACAGCGCCAGCCCCAGCAGTAGCAGGACGCCCGTCACCAGCAACAGCGTATTACTGTCGTGGATGGTGACGAACGCGGCCGAGTAGGCCAGCGCCAGTGCCCAGACGGTGGCGTGGCGGCCCGCCGGCGCCGCTCCGTTCAACAGCCGCCGCGTGTGCAACAGATAAAACCCCCACATGAACAGTTCCCAGACCGGCTGCAGCAGGATGTCCGGATGGGCGAACATGAAAATGCCCTGCTTGAGGGACGCCGCATTCATCGCTGTGAAGAACAGGCACACGCAGACATAGAAAATCGTCTCGACCTTGCTGAGCCGGCCGAAGCTCAGGGCCCAGACGAGCAGCAAGGCGGCCAGCTTGCAGAGGTTGGTCGGCACGAAGGCCAGGATCAGCATGGTTGCCGGTACCTGGAGAAGAAGACGGGTACGCATAGTCATTTGGCAAGTAAACAATAAGGCGCCGATGTTGTCAATCAGCAAAATTTTTAACAAAAGAAAAAGGCCTCCGAAGAGGCCTTTTCATGAGAGCGCCAGGAATTACTTGGCAGCTTTCTTCTCGCGGCGGCGCAGAGCGGCGCCCATGCCGACCATGGCCAGGCCCATCAGCGACAGCGCGCCCGGCTCCGGCAGGGCAAATGCCTGGCCCGGATCCTGGATATTCGCGCCGCGGATACCCGAGCCGTTGTTCCAGTTGTCGTTGGAATCATAGCTGTTCTTGAAGCGCAGGTCGCGCTGGCCATCTTTGGTGATGAAGTAGTTCGAGTCCAGCTGGGCGGCCCACAGACCGCCAGCGCTCCTGTCAATGGAGCCGTAGGAATTGGCGATGCCGGTGAACGACGAGCCGTCAGTGGTCGGCACGACGCTGCCAACGATGCTGTTGATCGCGCTGCTGGTGTCCATGCCGGTGTCAAACATGATACGGCCCAGGAACGTGCCGTCGGTAAAACCGCTAGCGTGGCTGAAATCGGTACGGACATTCGAGGTCACGTCCAGGGTAGTGCGGGACATCGTGTTCAGGTCGCGCCAGTACAGGTCCAGGAAACCGCCAGTTGCCGGGAACGGGTTGGTAGCCGACGGCTCACCGCGTTGGACGTCGTAGAACATGCCAGTGACCTGGCCGCCTTGCAAGCCGTTGGCGAAGAAAATGTTGCCAGTGCTGCCGATCAGGTTGTTGCTCTCGTCAACCTTACCGGTTTCCAGAGTCGACACCAGAATCACGCCCCAGTTGATTTCGTTGCTGCCGGCAAAGGTAGTCGTACCTGGTGCGACGGCGATTTGCTCGATACCATTGAATTTAATGAACACTGGACCGGTCGGCAGTTGGGTTGCCGGAGCAGCATATACACCGGCGCTCATGACGGCGGCGGCAGCGAAAGCGAGTAACTTCTTCATGTTTTCTCCAATATTTGGATTTGATTGATGTTTAACGACAGCAAAGGTATATAAGCAACCTCCGTGCCAGCATGAAGAAATACCTTATAAGTAACTGATCCTAAAGAAAATTATTATTTTGAAATTAAGATTATTTCTTATTGACTGAGGCCAGTTAACAAAATTTGTAAAAAAAGCCGACAGTTAGCTAGTTAACACAACACAAAGCGGAGCATAGCCAGGGCGCATTGATGCGTTATTTACAACGCCTTAAACGTGATAGCGCCCCGGCGCCAGCAGGTCGTGCGGATCGAACTCGCGACGCAGGCGCGCGTGAAGGCGTGCCGAATCGTCGAGCCAAGCCTGCAGTTCGGGCATGGCATCGACCGCGAGCCGGTAGGGGAACCAACCGCGCTCGCGGCCGGCGGCGATCAGTTCCCGGTAACAGGCCTGGGCCGCCGCCACCGCGGCGGGCGAATCGCGGTCGAACAGCAGCGGCACGGTACTGTCGAACAGCTTGTCGCTCAGGGAGGTAAACGTCAGCAAGGGCTCGATGCCGTGGCGGCGAGTGATGTCCCTGACCATCTGGACATAAGCGCGCGCGCCGCCGCCACGCATCGGCACCAGCGGTGCGTACCAGATCAGGCCGCAGCCGTCGCGTGCCGGATCACGCGGGCCATCGCCATGCGGACGCGGATTGCGCCAGTAGGCCAGCGGCAGCGCGGTTTCGTTCGGGCGTCCGAGCACCAGTTCCATCGAACTGGCCAGCGTCGACGCGGTCCGCGACAGGCGGCGCCCGGCCGGCCCGGGAATCCAGCGCGACAGGGCCAGCAAGGTGTTCGCATTGTCCTGGCTCAGGAACAGCAGGCGGCTGGCGACCCCCTTGAGCACCGCCCGGATCTCCTTCTGCGCCGCCGCCACCATCCGCGAGGTGCCGTACAGGGTCCCGAAACCGGTCCAGGGCAGGATCTGGTACTGGCCGCCGAGCGCCTCGATCACTTCCGCCGGGATCAGGCCGTCGGCCCCGACCTGGTCGGCCGGATACGGCGCGGACATCGCCAGCACCCGGTGCCGGTTCATCAGATTCAGTCCGCCGACCGTGCCCGGCAGGCGGCCGAGAATCGTGCGGATTCGTTCGACGGCCGGCTCGAGCAGGCTGTCGTCCTTCAGGCTGAACAAGCACACCTTCACTTTTTCCGGACGGCGCGCCAGCATGATGCTCATGCGCGTCACGATGCCCAGGCCGCTCTGGGTAAACAAGCCGCTGGCATAGGGCCCGATGCCCCACTTGAACAGGCGCGCGATGTCTTCGCCGCCGGCCTCGCGCATTGCCGTGCGGTACAGGCTGCCATCCGCGAGCACGGCCTCGAGGTCCGTCACCGCCGCGAAATGGTCGGTATGGGGTGTGACGCCGTAACCACGCTCGAGTGCATTGCCGAGCAGGCTGCAATCGGGGCCGGCACCGGTGGTCGGCACCATGAAGGGATAGCCGTTCCGCTCCAGGAAGTCAGCCAGCATGCCTTGCGTGACACCGGGCTCGACCGTGACCACGCCCATTTCCTGATCGAAATGCAAAATCCCACGCAAAGACGACAGGTCGATGATGACGCAGCCGTCACGCGCCGCGAGCGCGCTGCCGTAACCCCAGTTGTGGCCGGTGCTGATCGGATGCACGGGAATCCGGAAACGCTGGGCGATGCGCATTACTTCAGGCAAGAGTTTGCTGTCGAGCAGCCGCAGCGCGGCCGGCAGCCGGCGCGTCGCCCCGGTGGTGTCGGCACCCCAGGCCTGCAGGGCCGCTGCACTGCTCAGGACATTTTCCGGGCCGAGCAATGCCTGCCAGGCGGCCAGTGCGGGCGCCAGATTGTTCGTGGTGTCGGGCATGAATCAGTGTGAAGTCGGTGGGTGGGACAATGGAGGATGCTTGAGCTTCAAATTCAGTTGCTCGATCAATTCCGTCGCCGCGCTGACGATCTGTCCGGACTCGAACCCGGCCTTGGTCATTTCCTTGAAAAACGAGCGCGCAAGAATTTTTGCTGCATCCTCCGGATTACGGTAGGCCAGGCGGACCTTGTCCCCGACCTGGTCGCGCGCTTCCTGCAGCAATGCCAGCTGAGCAAAACGCGAGTCGAGCAGACGTTGCAATTGTTGCACCTGGATCGACTTACCGATGAATAGCGCAATTATATTCAGCAATTGCAGATCGCTGTCGCCAAATGCCGGGCCCGCCTGGGCGCCCGCCACATTGATGACGCCCACGATCTTGCCGTCGATGCGCAAGGGAGCGCACATCAGGCTGTCGCCGATGCCGTCGCGTCCCTGGGCCAGCGCCGCCAGGTCGGACTGCGCGATGTCGTCGACCAGCAGCGCCTCGCCGCTGGCCAGCACCCGGCCGCAGATGCCTTCGTCCCGGCCGACCGAGGCCGTCAGGGCCGCTTCCGGCAGATTGCCGAAGCGTGCGTACACCGTCATCCGCAGCTGGTCGGGAGCGCCGCTGTTGAGCAGCATGATCGAGCAACTGGCGGCGCCGAGCAGCCCCGCAGTTAGCGTAGCCTGGCGCTGCAGGCAATCGTCGAGGCTGCCTTCAGCCAGGAAATGCTGCAGGTCCTGCAAGCGTACCAGCCTGTTCTCCACGCTTCCCATGTCGTCCTCGCAATAGGAATGATTGCAGATCGATGATTTTTTAATAATATCAGTGAGCCGGCTTTGCGTCAGGCGAAAGAAAGGCCTTGTGGAACAAATGGCGCATCAGCAGGAAGAAAGGCATGCGCAGCCAGTTGCCACGGACGTATAGCATGCCGTGGGCGATCGGCGTGAAGGCATCCTCGCAGCTCGGGTGGGCGGGGCCGAGGGCACGCAGGAACAGGCGGTCCATCAGCGCCAGCAGCACGGGGCCGGGGCCGGCCGCCGCCATGTCATGGATCACCGTGTCCGGCACCGGGGTGCCCAGCAAACGCCGGCAATACCGCAGCGCATAGAACAGCGGGCGCTCCAGCTCGAGTTCGCGCGCGCGCGCCGGCAAGCCGTCCCAGAACGCTTGCTGCTGTCCGAACTGCAGCAGCAGCCGGTGGATGTCGAACAGGTTGCGCAAGCCCTGGTCGAACTCGCCTTCCGAAAACAGGTGCACGGCGCTGTGCAGCACCATGTCGCGCGGCGCCAGCACGTACAGCGGCGGCATGCCGGGCTCGAGGCCGGCGACCGGCACCGCGGCCGCGCGCAGCTTGGCCGGATCCGGGCGCTGCGCCGCCGTCTCGGGCAGGATCGCGTGGTGCACGTCGATGACGTTGCCGCGACGCAGGTGCTCCATCGGCGGCAGTTCGTGCATCCACTCGCGGTAGTAGCGCTGGTCGTAGGCATCCTGGTGGAGACTGGCCCAGCCGTTCATCATCAGGGCTGCCTCGACCTGGCCCAGCTGCGCCTTCGGCACCAGGATATCGATGTCGGAAAACATCCGGCCGCGTCCGGGCGCCAGGCCGGCCATGGCATATGCCGCGCCCTTCAGCAGGATCAGCGGCAAGCCCAGCCCGGACAGTGCACGGTCGATCTGCAGCACTTCGTAGCGCACCGCCTGGGCATGGCGGGCGCTGGCGGCACGCGCCCATTCCAGGTGGGCACGCGGCGCCGGCGGCACCCGTTCGAACAGGCCGGCTTCCTCGATCAGGACCGGCAGCATGGCGCTCATGTTGGCGCCGAGCCCCTGGAGCAGCAGCAAGTCCCAGCCGGCCTGGTCGAGCCCGGCCGCCACGGACGGGTCGCGCAACACGCGCAGCAGCAGCGGGCCGCGGCTCATGCGCCGTCCTTCGCCAGGCGCTCGAACAGGACCACAGCCTCGTCCAGCTTGCTGTAACGGAATTCAAACGCCTGCGTCGCCTCGACCAGCGCACCGAGGGCGCCGAAGCCGCGCGCGCCCAGCACCTGGTAATTGAAGGCGTTCTCGGCCACCCCCATGAAGGCGCGCGCCTTCGGCAGCGGGCTCAAGCTGGTGGGTGCTTGCGCTTCATAGCGGGGAAACACGATGAAGGCGGGGCGGGCCGGATCGAAAGCGCGCACGATGCTCGCGGCCGGGGCCTTCAGGTGGGCGATGGTGCCCTTCGAGGTATTTTCCACCGGCGTGCTGAGTACGGCATCGGGCGCGAAGGCCCGGATCACATCGATCGAGCCGTTCTTCAGGCTGACCGGGCGCGGCAGCGGCAGCACGGCGCCGTCTTCCAGGCGCACCAGGGTCATCTCGTCCGACAGCAAGCGCCAGCCGCGCGTCACCAGGGCCGCGCACAGTGTGCTCTTGCCCGATCCGGGCGGCGCCGGCAGGACCACCGCGCGGCCATGCCGCTCCAGCACGGCGGCATGGACAATCAGGTAGGAATGGGCGCGGTGCGACACGCACCAGTTCATCACCCACTCGAACATCGGATAGGCCTGCGCCAGCGGCAAGGGCTTGAACGGGGTCATGCCTTCTTGTGCGAAACGGACCTGGGGACGGAACCAGCGGCGCACGCCTCCCGCGCGGTGCAGCGACAGGTGGAAGTCGGCGAAGCCGCCGGGCGCGTCGACCGGATAGTCGGCGTACAGCAAGGCAATGCCATCGATCAGCTGCGGGACATCGCTGCGGATACGGTTGGCGAATGGGCCGGTGCGCAAGACCAGTCCCGGACCGGCCAGGCGCGCCGCCAGCTCGCGCCGCGGCAGGTCGGCGACGGTCAGCATGGGATCAATTCGACCAGGTCGAGCGTGGCCAAGCCGGCCAGCATGTCCTCGATCATGACGGATAACTCATCGGCATCGGTGTCAAACCCTTCGGCCAGGCCGGCCGCCAGGGTGGCGGCATCGGCGGGACCCATGCGCAGCGCCTGCAGCACATCGATCGCACCGCCGTCCAGCAGGTGGGTGTTGCCCGACAGGTCGTTGTACAGCACCACTTCTCCGTCCCATTCCCGAAAGGCAAGAGATTGCCCCGGAACCACGCGCCACATACTCGTTACCGCCTTAGTCGTGGGTAGCCTGGAGATAGTTCTTGACCTGCTCGGCGCTCCAGAAGACGCCGGAAGCCGGGCTGTAGTGGCCAGTCGCCTGCACGTCGGTCCACATCTTCTGCAGCGTGTCGACCGAGAGGAAGCTGATCTTGCCAGACATGATATTCAGATAGGTGGCCACCAGATGCATGCCGAGATTGTAGCGGTCGAACGACTGCTTGCTCAGCAGGTTCAGCATGGTCGAGCACAGGTAGGACTGGTTGATGGTCTGTTCCGTGCAGGTGCTTTTTTCGCCCTGGACGTCGAATACCGAGGTAAACATGATATTGCGCGACACCGGCCAGGAACGATGGTTCTTCCAATAGCCGGGCGACAGGCCGCTGCATGCCGTCGCCGGACTATAGTGGCTGCTCAAGCCTCCCGACAGTGCGCCGGAAGGCGCCTTGCAGATCATCGTGTTCATGGTGGCGCGGCTTTCCAGCGTCCAGAGGATACCCGCGGCACCGATGCCGGCCTTGGCCAACCGGCGCCGCGTTGCACCGCGCTCGCTCAAGGGCAACGGCGCTGCGTTTCCCTTGTTTTCTTGATTGTCGGTTGTCACGTGCGATATCCCCAAAGATGTACTGCTTTTCATGTGAAGTGTGCCTCACTTCTTATGGAAAGCAAGTTCCGCGCCACGATCACATGATTCCGAAAAAAACATTTGAAATCAGGCGCTTATTCCCTGATGTGCTATCCGGAAATTCTATTGTATGTTGGAACGCTGTCGACTGTAAAAAATATCGACGCGAAACAATTTAGAAGAAACTTTCGGGGATGACCAGCACGTCGCCCGGGCGCATCGGCATGTTGGCCGAGATATCGCCTTCCTTGATCAAGTCGTCCAGGCGCACATTGAACTTCTGCTGCTTGCCGTCGACAGTACGGATCACGCTGGCGCGGTTGCCTGACGCGAATTCCGTCACGCCGCCGACCGCGATCAGCACGTCCATCAAGCTCATGTCGCGGCGGTAAGGCAGCGCCTGCGGCTTGGTGGCCTGGCCGATCACACGGATCTGTTCGCTGAAATTGCCGATGAAGTTGGTGACGATGACGGTCACCACCGGCTGCTGGATGAACTTGGCGAGCGCTTTTTCGATGTCGCGCGCCAGTTCGGTCGAGGTCTTGCCGGCAGCCGGCAGGTCTTCGACCAGCGGCGTCGTGATCTTGCCGTCCGGGCGTACCGGTACCGACATCGACACTTCCGGGTTGCGCCACACCATGATATTGACGGTATCGCCCGGCCCGATCAGGTAGTCCGGATTGGTCACCTGGGTTTGCGGCACGGGAGTACTGGTGGCACAGCCGGTCAACGCCAGTGCAAGCACAGTGGCGGTCGCCACAGCCGTATGTTTGATCAGGTTCGCCTTGTACTTGCCCACGTCATTCCCTTTCGTCGAACACAAATATGTTAGTAAGCCATTAACAGTGGATTATTGTATACCAGAGTGCTTCAGGAAAAGACCGTGCACGATTGAAATCTTTCCTAAGGTTTCATTTCTGTTGCATCAGGTTTTTTACGTACTTCACCGGGACCGCATAGGTGATACCGCTGGGATTGCTGATTGCGGTTTCCTTCAGTCCTTTGACGAACACAGCGTTGATCACACCCCAGACGACGCCGCTGTCCGGGTCGTACACCGGGCTGCCGCTGTTGCCGGGGTAAGCAGTACCGTCGAGCTGGAAGATGTCGAAGGAGGTACGCTGCAGCTGGACCAGCTGGCGCACATCAAGCTTGCGCGAGTTCAGCGAAGGCATGACGATCGGCGTGATGGCAGCCAGGGTCGCGCGGTGGGTGGCCGCATGCAGGCCCAGCACCATGCCCAGCGGGTAGCCGGTAAACGCCAGGCCCTGGCCCTCGGCCACGCTGTCCGAATCCCCCAGCTTTAGTGCCGGCAAGGGCGGCCCGCTCAGGCGCAGGTGGGCCAGGTCGTGTTCGTTGTCGCGCGCCACCAGTTGCGCCGGACGGAAGCGCACGGTGTCGCCGTCACTGGTCACGATGCCGATCTGCTCCATGCGTGCCTCGTCGACCTTGTCGGGCACCACATGCGCGTTCGTAATCACACTCAAGCCGTCCCCCGTCACGAAACCGGTGCCGGAGAACACGACCGAGGGACTGCGCGTACGCTCGAACGTCCCGATACCGACCACCGAGCGCTTGACGGCCGGGATCACCGCAGTCAGCTCAGCGCATCTCGCCGGACTCAGCACGCAGAGGGCCAGCAGCCCCGCCAGCAGTCGTTGCACGAAGGCATCGGATACTTTTCCAAAGCGAAACTCGTAGCGTGTTTCAGTAGCGCACCAACCGTGCACCCCCTTTTGCAATTTAGACATTACAATGAATCGATTTCTTTTTGAAAGTTGCGATTTCGCAAGTCTACTCCATGAACACCGTGCACGTAGAAGTCTCGTTGTTTCGTCGCAAGAGTCGCCCATATTTTGTTACTCCTTAATCAACAATACGACAAAGGTAATCCAACATTAGTGCATCTTCGTGTTTCTGTATGGAATTTGTGTTGTAGACGAGGTACGTCTTGTTGAGCTCTTCACATTTTTCTTGTGCTTAATTGCAATTGACATGAGTACAAGCGATGATGCGAAGTATCTTTTTTTTCTTTGATCCGGATCAATACAAGACCCCGGATCTTTCATGGTGAGATTGACAGATGGCAGAGATCACAGCCACCCTCCTGAGCTTCTTTAAAGCGATTGGCAAATACCGCTGGTATGCCGTCGCCATTACCTGGACCATCGCCGTCATCGGCTGGGCCGTGGTGCTGCGCCTGCCGAATCAGTACGAAGCGTCGGCCCGCGTCTACGTCGATACGCAAAGCATCCTCAAGCCTTTGCTTTCGGGAATGACCACCCTGCCCAACCTGGATCAGCAGGTGGTCTTCATGCGCCGTACCCTGATCAGCCGTCCGAACGTCGAGCGCCTGATGCGCATGGTGGACCTGGACGTCAAGGCCAAGGACACCAAGGAGCACGAGAAGATCGTCGACGAGCTGATGTCGAAGATCAAGATCGCCGGCACCGAGCGTGACGACATCTATACGATCACCTATACCTCGGACAATCCAAAGCTGGGCAAGGACGTTGTGCAGTCCCTGCTGACCATCTTCGTCGAGGGCAGCTTCAGCGGCAAGAAGCAGGATTCGGAAAAGGCCGTGCAGTTCATCGACGACCAGATCAAGACGTATGAAGAGAAGCTGACCGCCGCCGAAAACTCGCTGAAGGAATTCAAGATCAAGAACATGGGTCTGCTGCCGCGCGAAGGCGGCGGCGGCGACTTCAGCAGCCAGCTGCTCCAGGCCACCGACCAGCTGAGCCAGGCGCGCCTGGAACTGGCCGAAGCCGAGCAGGCCCGTAACGCGATCCGCCGCCAGATCTCGGGCGAGCCGGCCAAGCCAGGCGAAATCGCGGACATCGCGGTCACCGATCCGGAGCTGGAAACCCGCATCGCCACCACCCAGAAGAGCCTGGATACGCTGCGCCTGCAGTTCACCGAGCAGCACCCGGACATCGTGGCCAACCGCCGCCTGATGGAACAGTTGCTGGCGCAGAAGGCCGAGCTGGCCAAGCAGAAGAAGCGCAGCGCCGATCCGGGTGCAGGCTACAGCCCGATGCTGCAGCAGCTGAACGTCTCGCTGTCGCAGGCCGAGGCCCGCGTGGCGTCGATGCGCACCCGCGTCGACGAATACGCGGCCCGCGTCGCCCGCCTGCGCACGCAGAGTGCCTCGGTGCCGGAAGTCGAAGCCCAGCTGGTCCAGCTCAACCGCGACTACCAGGTCAACAAGGAAAACTACCAGAAGCTGCTCGAACGCCGCGAATCCGCGCGCCTGTCGGGCGACCTGTCGTCCGCCACCGACATGCTGACCTTCCGCGTGATCGATCCGCCGACCGTCCCGCTCCAGCCGACCGGCCCGAACCGCCTGCGCCTGTTCTCGGCGGTGTTCGTCGGCGCCCTGGTGGCCGGCATCGCCCTCGCCTTCCTGATGAGCCAGCTGCGCCCGACCTTCCTGAGCCAGTCCACCCTGCGCGAGGTCACCGGCCTGCCGGTGCTCGGTTCGATCGGCATGAACTGGACGACGGCACAGACGATCCGCCGCAAGCGCCGCCTGGCCGCGCTCGGGGTATCGGTGCTGGTGCTGTTCGGAATTTATGGCGCGGGGGTGGCAGCGATCCTGTCCCACCCTACGTTTTGATCGCGGCGCCCCCGCAAAGATTGCAAGGAGTTCCACGTGAGCATTATCGAAAAAGCCGCCAGCCGCATCGACCGGCAGCGTAGCGCCGCCACCGCCACCCCTGCCAGTGCCATCGACGCCGGCGTGATCCCGGCCGTGGTGCTGGACAGCCCCGTACCCGGCATCGCGCACGACGCCGTGCATGCGGTGCCGGTGTCGCCAGCCGTGACCGCCGCGACCGCGGCCGCAGCAGCCGCAGCGTCCGCCGCCACGGCCGAGCGCGTCATGCCGAAGTTCAGCACCCGCCGCGTCGAGCTGGACCTGGCGCGCATGCGCGAAATGGGCATGGTTACCGCGGCCGGCGGCCGTACGTCCCTGCTGGAAGACTTCCGCATCATCAAGCGCCCGCTGCTGCAGCGCGCCTTCGCCGAACGCACACCGGGCGACAAGCCGGGCAACCTGATCATGCTGACCAGCTCGCTGCCGGGCGAAGGCAAGACCTATTCGGCGATCAACCTGGCGATGAGCATCGCCATGGAACTCGACCACACCGTGCTGCTGGTCGACGCCGACGTGGCCCGCCCGTCGGTGCTGCGCACCCTCGGCCTGCCGGCCCAGCGCGGCCTGATGGACCTGCTGGTCGACGACAAGCTCGACATGGGCGACGTGATGTTGCGCACCAACGTCGACACCCTGTCGATCCTGCCGGCCGGCACCAGCACCCCGCGTGCCACCGAGCTGCTGGCCAGTTCGACCATGAGCCACCTGGTCAATGAGATCGCCAGCCGCTATCCGGACCGGATCGTGATCTTCGACTCGCCGCCGCTGCTGCTGACCAGCGAATCGCGCGTGCTGGCCTCGCACATGGGCCAGATCGTGCTGGTGGTCGAAGCCCAGACCACGACCCAGCATGCGGTCAAGGAAGCCCTGAGCCAGCTCGAAGGCCTGAACAACGTCAATCTCATCTATAACAAGACCAGGGATCTCCCAGGCATCGAAGAGACGTATGACTATCATTACGGCTAAACGGCCGCACCGGGCGCTGCTGCTGACGCCGCTCGCCCTGGCGGCACTGTTGTTGTCGGCCGAATGTCGCGCCGACTGGAAATTTTCCCCGACCGTTGGGGTGACGGAAACCTATACCGACAACCCCAGCCTGCAGCGCGACGAGCTCGCACATGCCCAGTTCGTCAGTGAAGCGATGGCCGGGTTTGCGCTGACGGAGAAGAGCCCGCGCCTGCGACTTTCCGCTGTCGGCCGCGTGCACCAGTTCGCGTACACCGATGGCAACCAGCCCAACCTGAACGACCGCGAACACGACTACAGCGCCAACGCCCTGGCCAAGCTGACGGACGACGTCTTCCTCGACATGGCTGCTTCCGGCGGCCCGCAGAACATCTCGGCCTTCGGGCCGCAGGTGAACGACAACCTATATTCGATGGGCAACCGCACCACGATCAACACCTGGCGCATCAGTCCCTATGTCCAGCACCGCTATGGCAGCGTGGCCGACATGCTGCTGCGCTATTCGCGCGATGGGGTCGATGCCGGCGCGCGCAATCCGTTCGGCTCGAGCACGGCCAGCACCGGCAGCCTGAACCTGAACAGCGGCACCGCTTTCCATACCGTGGGCTGGGGCTTGTCGTATACCCATCAGGACATGCAGAACCGCCTGGGCGGTCCCTCGTCGTCCGAGAATGCGGTGGCCGACCTGCGCTGGCGCTATTCGCCCCAGATCAGCGCGACCGCCAGCGTCGGTTACGACACCTACGATTACAAGACGCTGGGCGGGCGCACCGCCGGACGCAACTGGTCCGGCGGCTTCATCTGGTCGCCGTCGTCCCGCACCAGCGTGCAGGCCAGCTTCGGCCGCCATTACTTCGGCAAGACCGGTTCGCTGGTCGCCAGCCACCGCAGCCGCCAGAGTGTCTGGAGCATCAACTACAGCGACGCGATCACGACCACGCGCCAGCAGTTCCTGCTGCCGTCGACGATCGATACCGCATCCCTGATCGACAGCCTGCTCGGCGCCTCGATCCCGGATCCGGTGCTGCGCCAGCAGGCGGTCCAGACATACCTGCAGGCATCCGGCCTGCCGCCCAGCCTGGCCAACAACGTCAATTACTTGAGCAACCGCTACCTGCGCCAGAAACAGCTGCAGGCGGCGGTGGCGTTCAACTGGGCGCACAGCAGCCTGGTGACGAGCCTCAACCGGACCGAGCGCACTGCGCTGTCGCTGCGCGAGTCCGACAGCGCGCTGCTCGGCAGCCAGCTGAGCACCCTGAACGACAACGTCCGCCAACGCAGCCTCAACAGCGTCTTCAGCTACCGGCTGACGTCGCGCACGATCGCGACCGCGACCGCGACCCTCGACCACATCACCTCGCTGGACACCGGCATCAAGCAGGTCCATCGCCAGTTGCGGGTCGGGATGACGCGGCGCGTCGAGCGCCGCATGAGCGTAGCGCTGGACATGCGCCATGTCGAGGGCAGCAACGACGTGGCCACCGGCGGGCGATACAGCGAAAACGCGATCACGGCCACCCTTTCCGCCCAGTTCTAATCGGAGCAGCGATGTACGAGACCTTTTACGGATTTTCCGCCAAACCCTTCCAACTGCGCCCGGACCCGCACTTCTTCTTCGGCAGCAAGGGGCACAAGCGTGCCATGGCCTACCTCGAGTACGGCCTGTCGCAAGGCGAAGGCTTCATTATCGTCACCGGCGAAGTCGGCGCCGGCAAGACCACGCTGGTGCGCAACCTGTTCAACGGCCTGCCGTCCGACCAGATCGTGGCGGCCCACATCGTCAACACCCACCTCGATCCGGAAGACACCCTGCGCATGGTGGTGTCGGCGTTCGGCCTGCCGTATGAAGGCGCGAGCAAGACCGACCTGCTGACGCGCCTGGAAAAATTCCTGTGCGACGTCGACCACCAGGGCAAGCGCGCCCTGCTGGTCATCGACGAGGCCCAGAACCTGTCGGCGCGCACGGTGGAAGAACTGCGCATGCTGTCGAACTTCCAGACCGACGACAAGTCGCTGCTGCAGACCTTCCTGCTCGGCCAGCCCGAATTCCGCACCACCCTGCACAGCCCCGGCATGCAGCAGCTGCGCCAGCGCGTGATCGCCAGCTACCACCTGGGCCCGATGGATGCGCAGGAGACCCGCGCCTATATCGAGCACCGCCTGGCGACGGTCGGCTGGAACGGCGACCCGTCCTTCGACGACGGCGCCCATGCCGCCATCTACGCCTACAGCGGCGGCATCCCGCGCAAGGTCAATACCTTGATGGACCGCGTGCTGCTGATGGGCTACCTGGAAGAGATGCATGCCTTCGGCGAAGCCGACATCAACACCGTCATCAGCGACATCAGCGAGGAATTCCAGCTGCCTGCGGGCCAGGCCGCACCGGTACCGGCGCCGGACGCCATCCCCGGCACCGGCCTGGGCGCGCTGGGCCAGGAGCTGCGCACGCTCGATGAACGTGCCGGCGAACGCCGCGCCAGCAGCGTCGAGGTGCTGGACGAACGCATGATGCGCCTCGAGAAGTCGATCGTTTCCGTCCTGTCGATCCTGAAGAAGATCGTTGCCACGCCCCAGGGGGCGGTCACCCAGCCTGTGGACAACCAAGAATGAACATG
Organism: Massilia sp. LXY-6; assembly: GCF_051233485.1. Classification (NCBI taxonomy): domain Bacteria; kingdom Pseudomonadati; phylum Pseudomonadota; class Betaproteobacteria; order Burkholderiales; family Oxalobacteraceae; genus Massilia; species Massilia sp. LXY-6. Next base: position 87,096 of record NZ_JBKFGF010000012.1, on the reverse strand, counting down.
TATGAACTCGCCCCGCGCCGCCTGCCGGCTCCGGGAGAACGCATCCGCAATGCGATGACCTGCGACGTCGAGGACTACTTCCAGGTCTCGGCCTTCGCTCCCTACATCGACCGCGCCAGCTGGCCGAGCCGCGAATGCCGGGTCGAAGCCAATATGGACCGTATCCTGGCGCTGTTCGAGCGCCAGGGCGTGCGCGCCACCTTCTTCACCCTGGGCTGGATCGCGGAGCGCTATCCTCAGGTCGTCAAGCGCATCGTCGCCGGCGGCCACGAGCTGGCCAGCCACGGCTACGGCCACCTGCGCGCCTCCGACCAGACCCGCGCCGAATTCGCCAACGACATCCGCTCCGCCAAGGCGCTGCTGGAAGACATCGGCGGCCAGACCGTGCTGGGCTACCGCGCGCCCAGCTTCTCGATCGGGCGCGCCAACCTGTGGGCGATGGACGAGCTGTTGGAGGCCGGCTACCGCTACAGCTCCAGCATCTACCCGATCGCCCACGACCACTACGGCATGCCGGAAGCGCCGCGCTTCGCCTTCTACCCGAACGGCCCCGACGGGCTGCTGGAAGTGCCGATCACCACGGTGAACCTGTTGAAACGCAACCTGCCGGCCGGCGGCGGCGGCTATTTCCGCCTGCTGCCCTACGCGCTGTCGCGCTGGATGATGGAAAAGGTCAACCGCGACGACCGCCAGCCCTCGCTGTTCTACTTCCACCCGTGGGAAATCGACACGCAGCAGCCGCGCCCTGCAGGCCTGGGCGCCAAAGCCCGCTTCCGCCACTACATCAACATCGACCGGATGGAAAGCCGCATCGAAGCCCTGGCACGTGACTTCGCCTGGGACCGCATGGACCGGATCTTCCTGAATCAAGCATGAACTCGATCATCGAAGCAGCTGTAACGAAACGCGTCGCGCCCGCATCTACCCCGATCCCGGCCAGCGGACCACTCACCCTGCACCTGATGCAGCCCACCGAACGCGCGCGCTGGGACGCCTTCGTGCGCACCTGCCCCGACGCCACCTTCTTCCACCTGTCCGGATGGCAGCAGGTGATCGAGGAGTCGTTCGGCATCAAGACCTGGTTCTACTACGTGCAGCAGGACGGCCAGATCCAGGGCGTCCTGCCGCTCGCAGAAATCAAGAGCCGCCTGTTCGGCCACTCGCTGGGGGCGATGCCGTTCTGCGTGTACGGCGGCCCGGCCGCATTCAGCGGTACCGGCGGCGAGGCCGCGCGCGCGATGCTGGACCAGGCCGCGCACGCACTGGCACACAAGCTGGGCGTGGGCCACCTGGAATACCGCGGCATGCAGCGCTTCCACCCGGACGACCCGGCCTGGCACACGAAGGAGCTGTACGTCACCTTCCGCAAGGAGATCTCGGCCGACGACGAAGCCAACCTGAACGCCATCCCGCGCAAGCAGCGCGCGATGGTCCGCAAGGGCATCAAGCTGGGCCTGAAGGGCGTCGTCGAGGACAATGTCGACCGCATGTTCGAAGCGTACGCGCACAGCGTGCACCGCCTCGGCACCCCGGTGTTCCCGAAAAAATACTTCGCCCTGCTGCAGAAGACCTTCGGCGACGAGTGCGAGGTGCGCACCATCCTCACCGAGGACGACCAGCTGGTGGGATCGGTGCTGTCGTTCTACTGGCGCGACGAGGTCGTGCCCTACTACGGCGGCGGCATGGACCTGGCGCGCAACGTGGCCGGCAACGACTTCATGTACTGGAACCTGATGCAGGCCGCCGCCGCGCGCGGCTGCCGGATCTTCGACTTCGGCCGCAGCAAGCTGGGCACCGGCGCCTACGACTTCAAGAAGAACTGGGGCTTCACGGCCCAGCACCTGCCCTACGAATACAAGCTGTATGGCGCGACCGCGCTGCCGGACAACAATCCGCTGAATCCGAAGTACCAGCTGTTCATCAAGATGTGGAAGAAGCTGCCGCTGCCGCTGGCGAACTTCATGGGTCCGTACATCGTGCGCAACCTGGGCTAATACTGAAAAAAGCGCGGAAAAAATCGTGGAAGACCTGCTCCTGCTGATCCATCGGATCCCCTACCCGCCCAACAAGGGCGACAAGATCCGCTCGTACCACCTGCTCAAGCACCTGACCAAGCACTACCGGGTACACCTGGCGACCTTCGTGGACGATCCGGACGACTGGCAGTACGTGCCGCACGTGGAGGCGCTGTGTGCGAGCAGCCATTTCTCCCGCATGAACCCGCTGCTGGCGCGCGTGAAGAGCCTGGGCGCCCTGCTGAAGAACCGTTCGCTGTCGCTCGAATACTACCGCGACGCCAAACTGGCGCGCTGGGTGCGCGACACCGTCGCCGCCCACGGGATCGAGCGCGTGCTGGTGTTCTCGTCGGCGATGGCGCAGTATGCCGACCCCTACCGCCAGGCGCGCCGGGTGGTCGATTTCGTCGACGTCGACTCCGACAAATGGCGCCAGTACGCCGACAAGAAGTCCTGGCCGATGAGCTGGCTGTACGGCTATGAAGCGGCGCGCCTGCTCGACTACGAGCGCCAGGTCGCACGCGACTACGACGCCTCGCTGTTCGTGTCGGCCCCCGAGGCGGCCCTGTTCCGCCAGCTCGCGCCCGAGAGCGGCGCCAAGATCGGCCACTTCAGCAACGGCGTCGACACCGACTACTTCACGCCCGAAGCCGCGCACGCGAATCCCTACCGGCCGGGCGAGCGCGCCCTGGTGTTCACCGGCGCGATGGACTACTGGCCCAATGTCGACGCGGTCCAGTGGTTCTGCGACAACGTGTTCCCGGCGCTGCGCGAACGCTTCCCGGAACTGCGTTTCTACATCGTCGGCTCGCGCCCGAACCCGGCGGTGCAGGCCCTCGGCCAGCGTCCCGGCGTGACGGTTACCGGCACCGTGCCGGACGTCCGCCCCTACATCGCGCACGCGGCGGTGGCGGTGGCGCCGCTGCGCATCGCGCGCGGCATCCAGAACAAGGTATTGGAAGCGATGGCGATGGCGCGCGCGGTGGTGGTGTCGCCGCAGGCGCTGGAAGGCATCGACGCCGAGCCGGGCAGCGAACTGGTGCTGGCCGAAGACGCCGCCGCGTTCATCGGCGCCGTGAATGCGCTGCTGGTCAGCCAGGATGGCGCGGCCGAGGCCATCGGCCTGGCGGCACGCGCCAAGGTGCAGCGCCGCTACAGCTGGTCGAGCAATCTTGCCTGCATCGGGGAGAACCTGGAATGATGCTGAATTCCTCACCCGGCGTCGCCTCCGATGGCGCCGCCGTCCCGGCCGCGAGCCGCCTGTCGCGCACGGCCATCGTCCTGATCGCGCTGGCCCTGCTGGCGCCCTTCGCCCTATACCTCCGCACCGTCGAATCGATCGTCTCGATCTGGAACAGTTCCGAGACCTTCGCCCACGGCTACGTGATCCTGCCGATCAGCCTGTGGCTGATCTGGCGCCGCCGCACGAATTTCAGCCTGTATCCGCCCAAGCCCTATGCGCCGGCGCTGATCCTGCTGGCGCTGCTCGGCGCCGGCTGGCTGGCGGCGCAGCTGGGCGAAGTCCAGGTGGTGTCGCAATATACCTTCGTGGCGATGTTCCCGGTTGCCGCGCTGGCCCTGCTCGGCCCGCGCCTAGCCGGCTCGCTCGCCTTCCCGCTGCTGTTCCTGCTGTTCGCGGTGCCGTTCGGCGAAGTCTTCGTCGGCCCGCTGATCCAGTTCACCGCCGACTTCACGGTGGCCGCGGTACAGGCCACCGGCATCCCGGTGCTGCGCAGCGGGACCCGCTTCGAGCTGCCGACCGGGAACTGGTCGGTGGTCGAGGCCTGCAGCGGCGTGCGCTACCTGATCTCCTCGATCACGCTGGGCTGCCTGTACGCGTATCTGACCTACCGCTCGATGGCGCGGCGCGCGCTGTTCATCGGCCTGTCGGTCCTCGTGCCGATCCTGGCCAACGGCCTGCGCGCCTACATGATCGTGATGATCGGCCACCTGTCCGGGATGGCGCTGGCGACCGGTGTCGACCACCTGATCTACGGCTGGCTGTTCTTCGGCCTGGTCATGTTCATCATGTTCTGGATCGGCAGCTACTGGCGCGAGGATACCGATGTTCCGGCCACCGCCGCCGTGGCCGCGCGCGCGGACGCCGGCGCGCCGGCCCGCATCCCGGCCATGGCCGCCTGCGTCGTGGCCCTGTGCGCCGTGTGGCCGGGCTTCGCGCTGTACGGCGAGCACGCCAACCACAATCCCGCGCAGGTCGAACTGGCGCAAGTGGCCGTGAGCTGGCCGGAGGCGCCCGAATTCGCCGACTGGAAACCGGACTACATGGCACCCGACGCCACCCTGCGCCGCAGCTACCGGCAAGGGGCGATGCCGGTCGACCTGACCCTGCTCTACTACCGCAACCAGGACCGCAGCAAGTCCCTGATCAGCTCCCTCAACCGCCTGGCCGGCTACAAAGATGCCTGGCACGAAACTGCGTCGGCGCGCCGCACCGAGAACGTGGGTGGGACCATGCTGGCCGTGCGCGAGACCGTGCTGCGCCGCGAAGGCCGGGCCCTGCTGGTGTGGGACTGGATGCGCGTCGGCGACCGCGACATCACCAGCAACGCCGTCGGCAAGCTGCTGCAGGCGCAGTCCAAACTGCTGTTGCGCGGCGATGATGGCGCGGCGGTGATGCTGTCGGCGCCCTTCGACGAACAGCCTGATGCAGCGCGTGCGACACTCCATTCATTTCTGTTAGACAATTACAAACATATCAACGCGACGCTCGAAAACGCGCGCCGGCATTGACGTAAAAAACCTGACAAGACATGCGCATCACCCCGCCCCTGATGCGATGCTCGACACGGCGGCATAGAAGCATTAAGGATGACGGAAGCGATGAGCAATATGGAGCAGCCGCCGCTGGTGGCGCACCTGATCTACCGGCTCGACATCGGCGGGCTGGAAACCCTGCTGGTGGATGCGATCAACCGCATGCCCGCGCATAAGTACCGGCATGTGGTGATCTGCCTGACGGACTACACCGATTTCGCCGAACGGATCACCCGGCCGGGCGTCGCCGTGCATGCCCTGCACAAGCCGCCCGGCCTCGGCCTGGGCGCGCACGCCCGCCTGTTCAAGCTGCTGCGCCGCCTGCGCCCGGCCGTGCTGCACACCTATAACCTGGGCACGATCGAATACCACGCCACCGCCCTGCTGGCCGGGGTGCCGGTGCGCGTGCATGCCGAACACGGACGCGACGCGGGCGACCCGCACGGCGTGAACCGCAAGCACAACCTGCTGCGCCGCCTGTTGGTGCCGGTGATCGACCGCTTCGTGCCGGTCTCGCGCGACCTCGACCGCTGGCTGCAGGAAGTGGTCGGCATCCCCGCAGCCAAGACCCTGTTGATCGACAACGGCGTCGACACCGAGCGCTTCCGCCCGGCGTCGGACACGCCGCCGGCAAGCGATCCGGCCGAACCCTGGAGCGCCGCGGCCGGGTCCTCGTGCGGGCACCCTTTCGTGATCGGCGCCGTCGGCCGCCTGCAGGACGTCAAGCACCATGCGGGCCTGATCGAAGCCTTCGCCCTGCTGCGCCACATGCTGCCGGAGCAGTCCGCACGCCTGCGGCTGGTGCTGGTGGGCGACGGTCCGCTGCGCGCCCGGCTGGAGCAGCAGGTCGCCGCGGCGGGCCTGCAGGACTGCGTCTGGCTGGCCGGGGCGCGCAGCGACGTGGCACCCGTCATGCGCAGCTTCTCGCTGTTCGCGCTGTCCTCGATCGCCGAAGGCACGCCGGTGACGATGCTGGAAGCGATGGCCAGTGGCCTGCCGGTGGTGTCCACCGCGGTCGGCGGCATTCCCGACCTGGTGCTCGACGGCGCCACCGGTACGCTGGTGCCGCCGCGCGATCCGCAGCGCATGGCCGAGGCCCTGGCTTCCTATGTGCGCGACCAGGAGCGGGCGCGCCTGCACGGCAGCCACGGACGCGAGCGCATCGAACGCAAATACAGCATTGCCGCCATGCTGGCCACCTACGTGGACCTGTATGACGGCCTGTGCAGAACCAAAACCCCCCATCGAGAAGTCATCACACAATGTGCGGAATAGTAGGCATTTTTGACATGCGCGGCGGCCGCGCCATCGATCGCGGCATGCTCGGGCGCATGAACGACACCCAATTTCACCGCGGGCCGACCGAAGGCGACTTGCACCTCGAGCCCGGCCTCGGCTTCGGCCACCGGCGCCTGTCGGTCATCGCGCCGGAAAACGGGCTGCAGCCGCTGTTCAACGAGGACCATACGGTCGCCCTCGTGTTCAACGGCGAGATCTATAATTTCCGCCAGTTGCGCGACGAGCTCAAGGGATACGGCCACGTGTTCCGTACCCCGTCGGACAGCGAGACCATCGTGCACGCCTGGGAACAGTGGGGCGAGGACTGCGTGCAGCACCTGCGCGGCATGTTCGCCTTCGTGATCTGGGACCGCCCGAAGCAGACCCTGTTCGTCGCGCGCGACCGCCTCGGCATCAAGCCGCTGCACTACGCGGTGCTGCCGGACGGGATGTTCCTGTTCGGCTCCGAGCTGAAATCGCTGCTGTCGGTGCCCGGGCTGCAGCGCGAGATCGACCCGTTCGCGGTCGAGGAATACTTCGCCTACGGCTACGTGCCCGAGCCGCGCACCATCTTCAAGCAGGCCCACAAGCTGCTGCCGGGCCATACCATGACCCTGAAGGTCGGCGACAGCCGCGTCGAACAGAAAAAATACTGGGACGTGCCGTTCAAGCCGCACGACCGCATGACCGAGCGCGACATGGAAGGCGAGCTGATCTACCGCCTGCGCGAAGCGGTCGAGAGCCACCTCGAAGCCGACGTGCCGCTCGGCGCCTTCCTGTCCGGCGGCGTCGATTCCAGCGCCATCGTAGCGATGATGGCCGGACTCTCCAAGGAGCCGGTGAATTCCTGCTCGATCGCCTTCAACGATCCCGCGTTCGACGAGTCGGAATACGCGCGCCAGATCGCACAGCGCTACCATACCAATCACCAGTGCGAGACCGTCGACAAGGACGACTACGGCCTGGTCGACACCCTGGCCCACCTGTACGACGAGCCCTATGCCGACAGTTCGGCGATCCCGACCTACCGTGTCTGCGAGCTGGCCAGGAAGCGCGTCACCGTGGCACTGTCCGGCGACGGCGGCGACGAAAACTTCGCCGGTTACCGCCGCCACCGCATGGCCTTCAACGAGCACCGGGTGCGCTCGATGCTGCCGCTGGCGCTGCGCAAGCCGGTGTTCGGCCTGCTCGGCGCCGCCTACCCGAAGGCCGACTGGGCGCCGCGCGTATTCCGCGCCAAGACCACGTTCGAGGCGCTGGCGCGCGACCTGACCGAGGGCTACTTCCACGGCGTGTCGATGCTGAACGACCGCGTGCGCGACCAGCTGTTCTCGGAGCGCTTCCGCGCCGGTCTGCAGGGCTACCGCGCGGTCGAGGTGATGCGCAACTACACCAAGGACGCGCCGACCGACGATCCGCTGTCGCTGATCCAGTACATCGACATGAAAACCTACCTGCCGGGCGACATCCTGACCAAGGTCGACCGCGCCAGCATGGCCCACGCGCTCGAAGTGCGGGTGCCGCTGCTCGACCACCAGTTCGTCGAATGGGTGTCCGGCTTGCCGTCCAGCTCGAAGCTGCGCAACGGCGAGGGCAAGCACATCTTCAAGAAGGCACTCGAGCCCTACCTCGGCAACGATGTCCTGTACCGCAAGAAGATGGGGTTCTCGATCCCCCTCGCGGCCTGGTTGCGCGGCCCGCTGGCCGACAAGATGAAGCAGGCGGTGTTCAACCCGGTCCTGCTCGACACCGGCATCTTCGACGAAAACTATCTCAAGCAGATGGTGAGCGAACACCAGTCGGGCCTGAAGGACCACAGCACCGCGCTGTGGCAGGTCCTGATGTTCGAAGCCTTCCTGCGCAAGAACGGCGCCGACGCCGCCCAACATAGCAACTGAAGAGCAAAGAACCATGCGAGTCCTGCACGTCCTCGACCATTCGATTCCGCTGCACAGCGGCTATACCTTCCGTACCCGTTCGATCCTGCGCGAACAACGGGCCCTCGGCTGGGAAACCTTCCACGTGACCGGATCCAAACAGCACGCCGACGACCCCAGCACCGGCGGCATCCTCGAGGAAAACGTGGACGGCCTGCACTTTTACCGCACGCCTTCCACGACCAGCGCCCTGAGCAAGGTACCGGGGCTGAGCCAGTTCGAGGTGATCGACGGCCTGACCAAACGGCTGGCCGAGATCATCCCACTGGTCAAGCCCGATGTGCTGCACGCGCACTCGCCTTCGCTGAACGCGATTGCCGCCCTGCGCGCCGGGAAGAAATTCGGCATCCCGGTGGTGTACGAGGTACGCGCGTTCTGGGAAGACGCCGCGGTCGACCACGGCACCAGCACCGAGAACGGCCTGCGCTACAAGCTGACCCGCGCACTCGAGACCTATGCACTGAAACGTGCCGACGCCGTCACCACCATCTGCGAGGGCCTGCGCAAGGACATCGTCGCGCGCGGCATCCCGGCCGACAAGGTGACGGTGATCCCGAACGCGGTCGACCTCGACAAATTCTCGGTGGGCGGCAAGGCCGACCCGCTGCTGAAGGAAAAGCTGGGCCTGGCCGGCTCGCGCCTGATCGGCTTCATCGGTTCGTTCTACGCCTACGAGGGCCTGGACGTGCTGCTGCGCGCGGTGCCGCGGCTGGCGGCGCAGATGCCGGACCTGCGCGTGCTGCTGGTCGGCGGCGGCCCGCAGGACGCCCAGCTGCGCCAGCTGGCCAAGGAGCTGGGCATCGAAGACAAGGTCGTGTTCACCGGCCGCGTCCCGCACGACCAGGTGAACAGCTACTACGACCTGCTCGACGTGCTGGTCTATCCACGCCTGTCGATGCGCTTGACCGACCTGGTCACGCCGCTGAAGCCCCTCGAAGCGATGGCACAGGGCCGGCTGCTGGCCGCTTCCGACGTCGGCGGCCACCTGGAGCTGATCGCCGACGGCAAGACCGGCGTGCTGTTCCGCGCCGACGACCCCGAGTCGCTGGCCCAGAAGGTCGGCGCCCTGCTCGGGTCGCAGCAGCAATGGCCCGAACTGCGCCAGGCCGGCCGCGAGTATGTGGAGCTTGAACGCAACTGGCCGGTCAGCGTGGCCCGCTACAAGAACATCTATGGCCGACTAACCGGAACCCAAGCTGCATGAAGATCCTGACGTTCAGCACCCTGTTCCCGAACGCGGCGCAGCCCGGCCACGGCATCTTCGTCGAGACGCGCTTGCGCCACCTGGTCGCCAGCGGCCAGGTCGAGGCGCGCGTGGTCGCGCCGGTGCCCTGGTTCCCGTCGCGCGACCCGCGCTTCGGCAAGTACGCGAAGATGGCGGCGGCGCCGCGTGCCGAAGTACGGCATGGCATCCAGGTGCTGCATCCGCGCTACCTGACGATCCCGAAAGTCGGCATGCAGCTGGCGCCCAGCCTGCTGGCGCAGGGCGCCAGGCCGGCCATCGCCCGTTTGCTCGACGAAGGCTTCGATTTCGACCTGATCGACGCCCACTACTTCTATCCGGACGGCGTCGCGGCGGTCAAGCTGGGGCGCTACTTCAACAAGCCGGTGGTCGTGACCGCGCGCGGCTCCGACATCACGCTGCTGCCCCAATTCCCCGGGCCGCGCAAGATGATCATGGCGGCGGCGCGCGAGGCCGACGCCGTCATCACCGTCTGCAATGCACTGCGCGACGAGGTGATCCAGCTTGGCGTGGACGCCGACCGCATCGTCTCGCTGCGCAACGGCGTCGATCTCGAGCTGTTCCAGCCGACCGCGCGCAGCAGCACCGCACCGTTCACCCTGCTCACCGTCGGCCACCTGGTGCCGGTCAAGGCGCAGGAGCTGATCATCGGCGCGTTGCCGCTGCTGCCCGGCGTGCGGCTGGTCGTGGCCGGCGACGGTCCGAACCGGAGCATGCTGGAAAACCTGGCACGCGAGCTGGATGTCGCAGCGCGCGTCAGCTTCCTGGGCGCCGTGCCGCAAGCGCAATTGCGGCAGCATTACGGCGCTGCCGATGCGCTGGTGCTGGCGTCGAGCCGGGAAGGCTGGGCCAACGTCCTGCTCGAATCGATGGCCTGCGGTACCCCGGTCGTCGCCAGCCGCGTGTACGGCACGCCGGAAGTGGTGGCTGCGCCGGAAGCGGGCGTGCTGATGGCCGAGCGTAGCCCGCAAGGCGTTGCAGATGCCGTCAATGCGCTGCGCGCACATTACCCGGACCGCCTTGCCACGCGGCGCTATGCGGAACGCTTTTCATGGAACGACACCACGGCTGGCCAGCTCCGCCTGTTCCAGAACGTTCTCCAGCAGCGTCCGCACGGATTGGCTCAACCCCTGATGAATTAGAAATTAGAAAGAAACGAATGGAAAGCGCACTGTGGGCGTTGGACCTGATCGCCGTGGTTCTGCTATGCCGCTGGGCGTTGGCGGAAGACCGCAAAGCCAATGGCAAGAAACCGAACAAAGGCTGGAGCAAGGATGCGTGACCTAGTTATTCTGGCAATCTTGCCGTTCCTGCTGTATGCCATGTGCAAGCGGCCTTTCATCGGGCTCGGCTTGTGGATCTGGACTGCGCTGTTTTTTCCCAATGGCTGGCTGTACGGCCCCGCCGCGAGCATCCGGTACAACCTGCTGTTCGCCGGTATCACGGTCGTCGGCTATTTCGTCTGGAAGAACAAGCCCAAGTTCACGCTCACCCGAACCGGTGCGCTGATCCTGCTCTTTTTTGCATGGACCACCGCAAGCACCCTCATGGGAATCGGCGATCCGGAACGTGCCTGGGATTTCTGGAGTCGACTGCTGAAAACGGTCATGCTATTCGTTTTCATTCTAGCTATTATCGAAAACAAACTGCACATCGACTTCTTCCTCTGGTGCTGCGTGCTATCGGTCGGCTTCTTTGCCGACCTTGAAGCGCTCAAGTACCTGATGAGTGGAGGCGGTCACATGATCGAAGGCATGACCGGACACGTGCTGGGCGACCGTAACGAGCTGTCGATCGCCTTCGTGATGACCCTGCCGATCTGTGTCTATTTGCTGCAGGATTTTGGCAAGCGTTCGAAAATATTGTCGTTGGCGTTACTCGGCACCATTACACTCATGGTGATCGCCGTGATCGGTACCCAATCGCGCGGCGGCTTTATCGTGCTGATTGCGCTTGGGGCGTATTTTTATTTAAAAACCGAACGCAAAGGGCTGGTCACGGTACTGCTTGTCATTCTTGTGCTAGGCATGTCGCAATTGGTGACCCAGGAATGGGTAACCCGGATTCAGACCGTCAACTCGGCGGACAAGGACGCCTCGTTCATGGGCCGCGTGGTGGCCTGGAAACTCAGCTTCATCATGGCATCGCAACATCCGTTCTTCGGCGGTGGATTCAAGGCACTTGAGAATTTCCCGGTATGGAGTGCCCTGTCACAGCATTTCGATTCCGTGCCATGGTTCTATACAGGCGATGCCACGCCAGACTTGGACAGGCCACATGCCGCCCATAGCGTGTATTTCCAGGTCATGGGCGACCACGGCTTCGTCGGCCTTGGGATTTATTTGAGTTTCCTTGCGGCAGCCTTCCAGAAGGCGCGCAACATCATTCGGATCGCGCGCAAGCATACCGTGCCAGAATGGATACCACGCCTGGCGACTACCCTGCAATTGACGATGTTTGCCTTCTGCCTCGGTGGCGCATCCCTGAGCTTTGCCTATTTCGAAATGGCGTATGCAGTCATCGGCCTGTTGATCGTACTGGAGTCCCGCATACTGCCGGCGGCCATCCTCGAGAGCGAACAGCGTCCGGACCTACTGAAGGCAGCTTGACTATCCCATACTTGAGTCCGCCCAGGCATTGACAAGGACATGGTCTGCCAGCCCATTCTCGGCGTAACAATGCTGTTGCGCCGAGTCAGCCGCTTCACCCCGATGCAGGTTGATCTGCGCGCGAAGCTTTCCTCACAAGTACTTCTTGCCCCCTCTTCCTCATCGAAGCGTCGGACCCGCGCACCGGAGACGGGATTCGTCCAATAAATTTTTATTTCATGTACATTCACGGATACAACATTCTTTACAGAATGCCTATCCGATTTGATACGATATTAATATCTGTGTTTACTAGAAAGCTGCAGTGCTGAACAACCTGTCGAACATATCCTCGGTCCTGGTAACAGCCACCGCTTCGCGCTGGGGACATTCCTGCACATGAACGTCTATCGCTCGCAGCCCAGCCTGACCATGCGCCTTATCCGGGGGATCGGTAACGGCATCGCCGTCCCCCGGCGCGGCGCGGGGCGCCTGTGCATCCTGAACTATCACCGGATTCTGTCGGCACCGGATCCGATCCTCGAAGAGGAGCCTGCGCTAGCGACCTTCCGCTGGCAAATGCAGCTGCTGGCCGATGGCTTCAACGTGCTGTCGCTGCAGGAAGCGCTGGCGGCCCTGGCCTCGGGCAAACTGCCGCCGCGGGCAGTGTGCATTACCTTCGACGACGGCTACCGCTCCGTGCATGACCTCGCCCTGCCGGTATTGCGTGAATTCAGGCTGCCGGCCACCGTGTTCGTCACCACGGGGTATATCGGCTCGGGCACCATGTGGAACGAGCGTATCATCGACTCGGTGCGGCGTCTGCCCAATGGCCCGCTCGACCTCGGCAGGCTGGGCCTGCCCTCGATCACGCTCGCCAACCGCGACCAGCGCCGCCGCCTGCTGCACGATGTGACCCAGCGCGTAAAGTATCTTCCTCCGGACGAACGGCTAGCGCTGACCGCGGAGCTCGAAGAACTGGCTGGGGGTCACGCCACCGAAAACCTGATGCTGACCCCGGACATGATCCGCGCACTGGCGGCCGGCGGTGTCGAAATCGGCGCCCACACGGTGTCGCACCCGATCCTGTCGAAGCTGGACGATGCCACGGCACGCTTCGAGATCGAGCAGTGCAAGCACGACCTGGAAGCCATCACCGGCACCACAGTACGCTACTTCGCCTACCCGAACGGCAAGCCCGGACTCGACTTCGACCAACGCCACGCGGCGATGGCGAAGGCGGCCGGCTACGAGGCGGCCTGCAGCACGGCGGCAGGCGCCGCCAGCGGCCGCGACGACCTGTTCCAGCTGCCGCGCAGCAGCCCTTGGGATGCAACACCGATGCTGTATGCGATGCGCTTGCTTCGCTGGCTGGCCTGACAACGATAACAGGTCATGAGACCAACCAAAAAAACCCTCGGCATCTCGTTTGCCACCCAATACGCTGAAACCCTGATCCAGTTCGTCGGGGTGCTGGTACTCGCCCGTGTTCTCGCGCCACACGAAATCGGCACCTTCTCGGTTGCCGCCGTCCTGATGGCGGTGCTGCACGTGTTCCGTGATTTCGGCGTGGTCCAGTACATCATCTCGGAACACAAGCTCACGCCGGCCAAGATTCGCTCGGCGATGGGCGTATCGATCCTGCTCGCGCTGGCGGTGGCGCTGGTGATGCTTGCTTCGAGCGGCGCGGTGGCGCATTTTTACGCCAACTCCGAACTCAAGAACATCATGCTGGTCATGGCCGCCAGCTTCGCCATCTCACCATTCGGCTCGCTCCTGATCGGCGTCTACCAGCGCGAATTCCGCCTGCAGGCCGTGTTCCTGATCCGCGTCGGCGGTTCGGTCACCCAGGTCGCGGTGTCGACGATCCTGGCGCTGCAGGAGTGGGGCGCACTCAGCCTGGCGTGGGGCAACTTCGCCGGCATCCTGGCGTTCGGCATCATCGCCAACCTGGTACGCAGTCCGGACATTCCGCGCTGGCCGCGCTTCTCCGGCATGAAGGAAACGCTGTCGTTCGGCGGCGTGTCGAGCCTGGGCAATGCCGCCAACATTGCCGGCACCAACCTGCCCGACGTGGTCATCGGCAAGACCATGGACATGGCCGCGGTCGGCTATTTCAGCCGCGCGAACGGCCTCGTCACCCTGTTCACGCGCCTGATCACGAGCGGACTGCTGCCGCTGGTGCTGCCCTTCTTCGCGCAGATGCGGCGCGAAGGCAAGGACCTGGCGCCGCTCTACCTGTCGGTCGTGGAACAGTTGACCGCGCTGTCCTGGCCCTTCTTTGCCGGGCTGATGCTGCTGGGCCATCCGATGGTGCGCGCGCTGTACGGGATGCAATGGGACCAGTCGGTGCCGGTGATGCAATTGCTGTGCGTTGCCGGGGCGGTCGCCTCGGTGTCGATCTTTGCGAGTCAGGTAATGGTCGCGAACGGTCAGGTCGGCGACTCGACCCGCTTCCAGCTGTACACCCAGCCGCTGCGCATCGGCACCGTGATCCTGGCGGCGGCGTTCGGCCTGATGTGGGTCGCCGGCGCGATCGTGTTCGCCGAATGCGTGACCCTGCTGGTGGTGTCGCGCTTCCTCAAGCGCACCATCAACGTCGGCCTGGGACCGGTCTTGAAGGTCTGCAGCAAGAGCGCGCTGATCACGCTGTGCGCGGCAGTGGGACCGGCGCTGGTCAACCTGTTCTGGTACGACGACCCGGCCCATCCCTGGCCGCCGCTGCTGGTCGGCATCCTGGGCGCCGCCATCGGCTGGCTCGGCAGCCTGCTGCTGACGCGTCATCCGCTGGCCGAGCACCTGCGCCCACTGCTGGGCCGCTTCACGCCGGCGCCGTCGCCGCGCGGCTAGACCAGTACCTCGGCCGCCTCGGGGTGGCCGAGAAACGCTGCCGGGCTGGCGCTGCGACCGTATGCGCCGGACTGGAACACCACCACCAGGTCGCCCGGCTCGGCATGCCCGAGCGGCATCTGGTCGGCCAGGATGTCGAGCGGGGTGCACAGCGGCCCCACCACCGACGCCGGCCCGGCATCGCCGGCGTCCATCCGGTTGCCGATCGCCACCGGGTAGTTCTTGCGGATCACCTGGCCGAAGTTCCCGGACGCGGCGAGGTGGTGGTGCAGCCCGCCGTCGGTCACCAGGAACACCTGGCCGCGCGAGACCTTGCGGTCGATGACCCGCGCAACATAGACACCCGCCTCGCCGACCAGGTAGCGTCCCAGCTCGATCGCCAGTTGCGCCCGCGGCAGTGCGGCCTCGAATTTCGGCAACCACGCGGCCAGGTGCTCGCCGATCGGCCCCAGGTCGAGCGCGGCCTCGCCCGGGAAATACGGAATCCCGAAGCCGCCGCCGATGTTCAGCCGGCGCAGCGGCGTCGGCGCGTACTGCGCCAGCCGCAGGCCCAGTTCGATGGTGTTGGCCTGGGCTTCGACGATCGCCGATGCCTTCAGGCTTTGCGAGCCGCTGAAGATATGCAGGCCTTCGAAATCGAGCCCGAGCGCCCCGACACGCGCCAGCAGGGCCGGCACCGCTTCCGCATCGATGCCGAACGGCTTGGCGCCGCCGCCCATCCGCATGCCCGATCCCTTCAGCTCGAAATCGGGATTGACGCGCAGCGCGACCCGCGGCGCCAGCCCGAGCGTGTCGCCGATCCGCGCCAGCGCTTCCAGTTCGTGTTCCGACTCGACGTTGAGGACGACCCCGGCCGCGACCGACTGGACCAGTTCGGCGTCGCGCTTGCCGGGACCGGCGAAGCTGATCCGTGCCGGATCGATGCCGGTATCGAGCGCCACCTTCATCTCTCCGGCCGACGCGACATCGATGCCGTCGACCAGCCCGGCCATGTGCTGCACCAGGGCCGGCATCGGATTTGCCTTCATCGAATAGTGCAGCGCGAGGCCGGGCGGCAGATGGGTGCGCACCTGCGCCACCCGCGCCGAGAGCAGCGCGCGGTCGTAGGCGTAGAACGGGGTGCTGCCGACGCGCTGGGCGAGCCGGGTCAGGGGAATCCCGCCGACCTGCAGGCAGCCGCCGGCAACGGGGAACAGGGACTGTGCTGCATGCACCGGTTTGCCGTTCATGGTCTCGGCTCGCTTGCGAAGAGGGTGGACAGGGAAAGCTGCAGCGACTTGCGGTCGATCTTGCCGTTCGGGTTGCGCGGCAGGGATTCGGTGCGCACCTCGACGTGGGCCGGCACCATGTAGGCGGGCAGCCGGCGCCGGCATTCGGCAACCAGGGTGGCGCCCGCCAGCGGCGCCCCGGCGGCAGGCACCACGCACAAGGCGATGGCCTGGCCCAGCTCGCGATGCGGCAGGCCGATCGCCACCGCCTCGGCCACCAGCCCGGTGCCGTACACGACTTCCTCGACTTCGCCGGGACTGATGCGGTAGCCGGACACCTTGATCATGTCGTCGCTGCGGCCGATGAAATACAGGAAACCCTCGGCGTCCATGCGCACGGTGTCGCCCGACCATACCGCCAGTTCGGTCAGCGGCAGCGCCGGATCCTGGCCGGGCGCCGGACGGAAGCGCTCGGCGGTCTTGGCCGGGTCGTTCCAGTAGCCGAGCGCCACCAGCGCACCGCGGTGCACCAGCTCCCCCGGCTCGTCGGGCGCGCAGCGGGTGCCGTCGGGGCGCACCACCATCACCTCGGCGTTCGGGATGGCGCGGCCGATCGAATCCGGACGGCGCTCGAGTTCCGCAGGCGGCAGATAGGTCGAGCGGAATGCCTCGGTCAGGCCGTACATCAGGAATACCTGCGCAGCCGGCAGGGCGCGCCGCAGCGCGGCCAGCGTTGCACCCGGCATGGCGCCGCCGGAATTGGTCAGGTAGCGCAACGACGACCCGGAAGGCCATGGCAGCTGCGCCAGCTGCATCCACAGCGGCGGCACCGCGGCCAGGCCGGTAATGCCCTCTTGCGCCACCGCGTTCAGGATATCGCGCGGGAACAGGTAGTTCAACAGCACCACCGTGGCGCCCACATGGAAGGCGCAGGTGAGCTGGCTGAAACCATAGTCGAAACTCAGCGGCAGCACCGACAGGATGCGGTCGGACGGTGCCAGCGCGAGATACTCGGCAACGCTTTTCGCGCCGGCCACCATGTTGCGGTGCGAAAGCACGACACCCTTCGGCTTGCCGGTGCTGCCGGAGGTGTACAGGATCGCCGCCATGTCGGTATCGATCACGCGATGGGGCACGGGCGCGGTCCTACCGTCCGCGGCCGGCTCGTCCCAGCGCAGCACGGCGATGTCCGGCAGCGCCGCCGGCGTACCCGGGCCGCAGACGAACACCGTGTGCAGGTCCGGGCATTGCGCCAGCACCGGCGCCAGCAGCGCCAGGCGGTCGGCCGAGGTGACCAGCACCCGGACATTGCAGTCGGCCAGGATATAGGCGACTTGCTCGGCCTTGAGCAGCGGATTGACTGGAACGAAGACGGCGCCGGCGGTGGTGGCGCCGAACAGGGCGGTCACGGTTTCCACGCGCTTGTCGAGGTAAACCGCCACCCGTTCGGCGCGTGCCAGCCCGGTTGCCAGCAGGCGCGCGGCCGCCGCCGTGGTGGCGCGCGCCAGTGTCGCGTAATCGAGGCGTTCGCGGCCCGCTACCAGGGCTTCCGCCGACGGGGTGCGCCGCGCCGCGGCGAACAGAAAATCGTGAACCAGATCGCTCATGAAAACCTTTTTGAAAACGGCCTGGAACATGAAGAAGGCCAGGCCGGATTGTAAATCTTAACAGGACACGGACCGATCGATAAGCCTGCTGTTACCGGTCTCGCACGATTGATTGCATTCGCACAAATTTTTATTCTGGCAAGTTATACTCTCGACAGTTCTTGATAGCCTCTTCGGGACCTTCCCGCGCCCATCGCAGGGACGCGCCGCTGCGGCGGCGGTCGGCAAAATTTCGGAAATTCGGTTCATGACATCTAAAGAAAGCGTCGTCAGCGGAGTCAGATGGACCTCGGTGTCGACCATGGGACGGCGCGTGCTGGCACTGCTGGCAAACATCGTCTTCGCAAGACTGCTGGACCCTGCCGATTTCGGCTTGGTGGCGATGGCCGGCGTCGTGCTCGGCTTCATCGACATCTTCAAGGATCTCGGCACCGGCACGGCACTCGTACGCCAGAAGGAACTCGATGACAGCCTGCCGTCCAGCGTGTTCTGGCTGAACCTGGGTTTCGGTACGCTGATCACCTTGCTGGTCATGGCGCTCGCCCCCGGCATCGCCGCCTTCTACAAGGAACCCGGCGTGCAGCCGGTCGTCATGGCGATGGCGCTGTCGTTCGTGCTGTCGGCGCTGGCGATCGTCCACTCCAGCATGCTGGCGCGCCAGATGCGCTTCGTCCAGTTGGCCAAGGTGGAGCTGGGCGCTGCCGTACTTTCCTACATCGTCGGCATCGGTGCCGCCCTGATGGGGCAAGGCGTGTGGAGCCTGGTATGGCAGGTCCTGGCGAACAGCGCCCTCACCACCCTGTTCATCTGGATGATCAGCAGCTGGCGGCCGCGCCTGGTGTTCGAATGGCCGCAGGTCAAGGCGATCATGGGCTACAGCCTGAACCTGTCCGGCTACAACATCTTTTATTACTTCGCGCAGAACGTCGACAACCTGTTGATCGGCCGTTTCCTCGGCACCGAGGCACTCGGCCTGTACGACATGGCGTACAAGCTGATGGTGTTCCCGATGCAGGCCATCTCGGCCGTGTTCGGACGCGTCATGACGCCGTATTACGCCCAGGCGCAACACGATTTGCCGCGCTTCCGCCAGGTGTTCCTGCGCGTGGCCGTCGCCATCGCCTTCGTTACCTTCCCCCTGATGTTCGGCCTGGTCGCGGCCCGCGAAGCCTTTGTGCTGGCCGTGTTCGGTCCCAACTGGGCGCCCGTCATCACGCTGCTGGCACTGTTCGCACCGCTGGCGGCAATCCGCTCGGTGCTGACCACCACGGGGTCGATCTATGTCGCGATGGGGCGTGCGGACCTGCAGCTGCGCTGGGGCGTCGCCTCGAACCTGATCGTCTTTGCCGGGCTGGGGATCGGCTTGCACTGGGGGATCGTCGGGGTGGCGTCGGGCTTTGCGGTCACGACCCTGCTCCTGCTTTACCATAACTTCGCGATTCCATTCCGCCTGGTCGGGTTGCCCCTGGCCGACCTGGTACGCGCCCTGTGCCCCACCGCCACCTGTACCGTACTGATGTGCATGTGCACATGGCCGCTGGGCCCGCTGGCCGCGCCCTGGCTCAGCCATATGGGCGTGCTGGCGCTCCAGGTCGGCACCGGCGTGGTGAGCTACACCCTGCTTACCTGGGTGCTCAACCGCGCAATGCTGCGCGAATTCCTGTCCGGACTCGGCTTGCCCGCCCCTGCGGTCCCTGGACGACTGATCAACCCGCGATAACACCTCACGATGACCATCTTTGCCGGCGCTTACAGCCTGAACCCGAACGACCCGCTGCCCGCCGAACTGACCGGACAGCTACGCGCCGCCGTGTCGCGCTGCGGCCGCGACACGCCGTCCGAACACAGCGCATCGGGCTTTTTTGCGTTGAAGGTCGACATCGGCGCCTTCGGCACGCCCGGAGAACAAGCGGATGCCGATGGCACCACCCTGGTCGCGGGCGAACCCTTGCTGAGCGACGGCGAAGGCGCCCCGGAGTGGAACCGCAGCGAGGACGTGCGGATGCTGCACCAGCAGCTGGCGCAAGGCGGACAGGACGTCCTGCGGCGCGCGCGCGGCACCTTTTGCGGTCTCCACTACGCCCCGGCGCGGCACCGCCTGACCCTGTTCGTCGACAAGATGGGGGTGCGTCCGGTGTACGTCTGGGCAGGCCCGCGTTTCGTCGTGTTCGCCACCGCGCTGCGGGTGCTGGAAAGCGTCGCCCTGGTCCCCAAGCAGCTGGACCTGCGCGGCGTCACCGAGCTGGCCGCGTTCGCCTATCCGCTGGCCGACCGTACGCCCTACCGCGACATCGCCATGCTCCGGGCAGCGCAGACGGTCGAACTGGAAGACGGCCAGGTCCGCCGCGCGTCCTACTGGCGCTGGGACGGTCCGCTGGCCGGCGTCGAGTACCAGCAGGGCGTCGGGATCGCCTACCGCGCGTTCATCCAGGCGATCGAGCGGCGCCACCGCGACAGCAAGATCGCTGCGGCTTTTCTCAGCGGCGGACTGGATTCCCGCGTGATCGTCGGCGGCCTGCGCGCGAGCGGCTCCACGGTCCATACCGTCAACTATGCGCCGGATGGCAGCCAGGACCAGGTATTCGCCGAGCTGGTCGCCAAGCGCCTGGGCATCCACCACACCCGGATCGAGACCAACGCCGCCAACGTGCATCAGGGTTACCGCAAGGATGCCGTGGCCGCCTGGCTCAGGCAGACCTTCGCCGGCCCCGAGGGGCGCGAGCGCGCGCCGCTGGTCTGGTCGGGAGATGGCGGCAGCGTCGCGGTCGGCAACGTCTACATGACGCCGGAGATCGTGAGCGCGATGGAGCGCGGCGACACGGCGCAGGCGATTGTCCTGTTCAACAAGGGGCTGCCGTCGCGCATCTTCAAGCGCACCTCGCTCGGCCAGGTGGCCGACCTGCCGTTCCAGGGCATCGAGGAAGAACTCGCCGCCATCGACAGCCCCGACCCTGGCCGCAAGTTCCAGTTGTTCTTGATGTTTAACGACCAGCGCCGTCACCTGGCCCAGCACTTCGAAGACATCGACGTCGAGCGCATCGAATTCCAGCTGCCGTTCTTCGACGCCGACTTCCTCGATACCGTGTTGCGCCTGCCGAACGACTGGCTGATGGCGCACCGCTTCTACATGGACTGGCTGGCCCGATTCCCGAACGGCCTTGACCAGGTCCCGTGGCAGGCTTACCCGGGCCACGTGCCATGCACCCTGCCCAGCCCGCCCGGCCTGAAATACCAGTGGGACGTCTACTACGACAAGAAAATGTATGCCCAGATGCGCCGGGCCACGGCCGCCAACGGCCGCAAACTGCTGGCCGCGAAGCGCTTCCCCGACCATCTGATCAGCCGCAACGCCTTGCGCATGGCGAACCTGCTGACCGGCTCGGGGCTGCGCGACTACGCTTACCTGATCAAGACGGCCTCGGTCTACTGCCGTTACTGGGAGGCCAGCACCGCCTCCACTCGGTGATGTAAATATAGCAATATTATTTTTTGCAAGTTATACTGGATGATGTCCACCCCCCACCGCAGCGCTCCTGGCGCGCCACCCGCACGGCCCCGGATTCCCGGCGCTCCGGTGCTGTCACGCGCCTCATTCGGCGGCATGGGCGCCGCGCGTCCGCTGTCCGTGCTCGATGCCGGCGCGGCGCGCCTGGTCACCAGCGGACGCATCGCGATCGCCCTGGCGCTGCGCGAGATGAAGGTCAAGCCGGGCGACACCGTGCTGGTGCCGGCCTACCACAGCCCGTCGATGATTCCTCCGGTACTGGCCTGCGGCGCCGAGCCGCGCTTCTACCGGATCCGTCCCGACACCTCGGTCGACCTCGACGACGTCGCCGCCAGGCTCGACCCCAGCGTGCGGGTGCTGATGGTCACGCACTACTTCGGTTTCCCGCAGGCGCTGGCCACCTTGCGCGCCTTCTGCGATGCGCATGGACTGCTGCTGCTCGAAGACTGTGCGCACGGCTTCTTCGGCGAATACCAGGGCGCGCCGTTCGGTGCCTGGGGCGACTACGCGATCGCCAGTTCGATGAAGTTCTTCCCCATCTACGAGGGCGGTTGCCTGGTCTCGGCACGCCATCCGCTGAGCGGGGTCAAGCTGCGCTCGCCCGGCGCCGGTTTCGAGGCCAAGGTTGCGCTGACCACGCTGGAAAACAGTTTCGCCTACGGCCGCCTACCGCTGGTCGCGGCGCTGCTGAAGTTGCCGCTGGCGGGCAAGGACAGGCTGTGGCGGGCGCTCAAGGCGCGCCGGGCGCCGGGAAGCGCGGCGCCCGCGCTGGCACCCGGCTCTTCCGACAGCAGTTATGACTTCGATCCGCGCTGGCTCGACAAGCGCTCGTCGCTGTTTTCGCGCCTGATGCTGCGGCTGGCGTCGAGCCGGCGCATCGGCGCTGCGCGGCGCCGCCATTACGCGGCGCTGCAGGCGGCGCTGGCCGGCCTGCCCGGCATCCGCCCTCTGTTTCCGGCGCTGCCGGACGGCGTCTATCCCTGGGTCTTCCCGCTGCTGGCCGACGAGCCGGCGCGCCTCGCGCGCCTGTGTGCCGCGCTGGGACAGGCCGGCGTGCCTTATGTGCGCTTCGGCGAGACACTGTGGCCGGGCGTCGATGCCAGCGTCTGCGCGGTCAGTGCCGACCTGTCGCAGCGGCTGGTCGCCCTGCCCTGCCACCAGGCGCTGACGGCACGGGAGCTCGACTGGATGCTCGGCGAATTGCGCGCCGCCTCGACCCTATGAGCTGGACTCTGGTACCGGCGTCGCAATTCGGCGCATACGCATCGCACTGGACCGAACTGCACGCGGCCGGCGCCGCATCGCCGCTGCTGGCCGGCGATTTCGTGGCGCCGCTGCTGGCCGAATGCGCCTCCGGCAGCGAACTGCTGGCCTGCTACCGGCATGCCGGCCGGACCGAGGCGATGACCGTGGTGGTGCCGCAAGGGCGCGCGGGCTGGACCACCTTCCAGCCGCCGCAGGCGCCGATCGGTCTGTGGCTGCAGCGTCCGGGCCTCGACCGCGCCGCGCTGGCCAGCGCACTGCTGCGCCGCCTGCCGGGCTACCCCCTGGTGCTCGGCCTGCTGGAGTGCGACCCGCTGCTGGCGCCGCGCCCATCCGACGGCGGCAACGCCGCCACCCTCGATTACATCGATACCGCGTGCATCACCCTGGCCGGCAGTTTCGACGGCTACTGGGAAGCGCGCGGCAAGAACCTGCGCGCCAACCTCAAGAAGCAGCGTGCGCGCCTTGCCAGGGAATGCATCGCGACCCGGCTCGAGGTGGTGCGCACGCCGCAGGAGGTGGCGGCCGCCGTGGCCGATTACGGCCGCCTCGAGAGCACCGGCTGGAAAGGCCAGCAGGGCACTGCGGTCCACGCTTCGAACGAACAGGGACGCTTCTACCGCGCGATGCTGGAAGCGTTCTGCGCGCGCGGCGCAGGCAGCATCTACCGCTACTGGTTCGGCGAGCGCCTGGTGGCCATGGACCTGTGTGTCGAGAACGGCGAACAGATCGTGATCCTGAAGACCGCCTATGACGAGACGGTGCCGGCCAGCCTGTCGCCGGCCCTGCTGATGCGCGAGGAACAGGTGCGCCAGCTGTTCGACGAGCAGCGCCTGGCGCGCATCGAATTCTATGGCCGGGTCATGGAGTGGCACCAGCGCTGGACGAGCGAGATGCGCACTTTGTACCATATTAACTTTTATCGCTGGCCCGCCCTGCGACGCCTGCATGCGACATTGCAGTCGCGCCGCGCCGCTGCGCCGGTACCTCATACAACGGAGTAAGCGATGTACCTGAACGATGTCAAACAAATGCTGGCCGACGTGCTGAGCCTCGATCCGGCCCGTGCCGCCGCGCTGGAACCGGATACCGCCCTGCTGGGCAACCTGCCCGAACTCGACTCGATGGCGGTGGTCAGCCTGGTGGCGGCGCTGGAAGACCGTTTCGGCATCATGATCGACGACGACGAGATCAGTGCCAGCACCTTCGCCTCGGTCGGCAGCCTGACCGCGTTCGTCGCGCAAAAACTGGAAGGATAAATGCTGCACACGCACCCCGCCGCCGAGCCGTTCTTCCTGAAGGCGACGCATGGTGATCGCTTCTGCCTGTACCATGCGCCGCGCGGCCCCTGCCGCGGCGCGCTGCTGTACGTGCACCCGTTCGGCGACGAGATGAACCGCACCCGGCGCCTGGCCGCGCAGCAGGCCCGTGCGCTGGCCGAACGCGGGATCGGTGTCCTGCTGCTCGACCTGCACGGCTGCGGCGACAGCAGCGGCGATTTCGCGGAGGCGCGCTGGGCCACCTGGAAGGACGACCTTGCGCTCGGCCACGCCTGGCTGCACGAGCGGCTCGGCGTGCCGACCGGCCTGTGGGGAGTGCGCCTGGGTGCCCTGCTCGCGCTCGACTATGCCGCTGGCGCTGCCACGGCACCGGCGCGCCTGCTGCTGTGGCAGCCGGTAAGCTCCGGCGCCGCGTTCCTGTCCCAGTTCCTGCGCCTGCGCGTGGCCGGCGCAATGCTGGCGAACGGCGCCGGCGACGGCCCGGAGGGCAGCGCCGGCGGCACCCGCGAGCTGCGTGCGCGGCTGGCGGCGGGCGAGGCGCTCGAAGTGGGCGGTTACGAAATCGCGCCGGCGCTGGCGGCCGCGCTCGAGGGTTGCGATACGGCCCGGCTGGCGGCGCCCGGCTGCCGCATCGACTGGTTCGAGATACGGTCCGCGCCGGGCCGCCCGCCGGGGCCGGCGACGCAGCGGCTGGCCGAGATGTGGCGTGCGCGCGGCGTGCAGCTGCATCTGGAACAAGTGGATGCCCCTCCCTTCTGGTCGACCCAGGAGATCGCGTCGTGTCCGGCACTGCTGGCAGCCACCTCTGCGCTGTTCGAGGAGGCCGTCGATGCGGTTTGAGGACAAGGCGCTGGCATTTTCCTGCGCCGGCGACTGGCTGTACGGCGTGGTCAGCGTGCCGGAGCAGCCGGCACGGCGCGGAGTGCTGATCGTAGTGGGTGGACCGCAGTACCGGGCCGGCAGCCACCGCCAGTTCGTCTTGCTGGCGCGTCAGCTGGCTGCGGCAGGGGTGCCGGCCATGCGCTTCGACTACCGCGGCATGGGTGACAGCGAGGGCGACCCGCGCGATTTCACCAGCATCGGGGATGACCTGCAGGCGGCGCTCGACCAGTTTTTCGCCGCCGTGCCGGGCATGGCCGAAGTCGCGCTCTGGGGCCTGTGCGATGGCGCCTCGGCGCCGCTGTGCCAGGCCAGCCTGGATCGGCGCGTGACCGGCCTGGTGCTGCTGAACCCATGGGTGCGTACCGAGCACGGCATTGCGAAGACGACCCTGAAACACTACTATCGATCGAGGCTGCTGGAGCCCGAGCTCTGGAGAAAGATATTGCAAGGCCAGTTTGACTACGTGCGTGCGGCGAAGTCGTTTGTCGCACTGGTGAGTTCCGCTTTCCGGTCCGGCCGTTCCCGGCCCGCCGCCAGCGATGCGCCAATTTCACTCCCACTACCCGAGCGCATGGGCGCCGGCCTCGCCAGCTTCCGCGGGAAGGTCCTGCTGATCGTCAGCGGCGCCGACCTGACCGGCCAGGAGTTCCTGGACATGGCAGCCGCCTCGCCCTCATGGCGCCGCCTGCTGGAAACACCGCGCGTTACCCGCCACGACCTGCCCGGCGCCGACCATACCTGTTCGCGCCGCGCATGGCGCGACCAGGTGGCGCTCTGGACCAGCGACTGGGTACGCTCATGGTAATGCCGGTCCGCGACAAGCGCATCCTGATGATCGCATTCCATTTCCCGCCACAGCGCGGCAGCAGTGGCGTACAGCGTACGCTGAAGTTTTCGCGCTACCTGGGCAGCCATGCCTGGAAGCCGGTCGTGCTGTCGGCCCACCCTCGCGCCTACGAACACAAGGGCGACGACCAGTTGCGCGACATCTCCCGGGACATCGTCGTGCACCGCGCGTTCGCGCTCGACTCCTCGCGCCACCTGGCGGTGAAGCAGCGTTACCTGGGGCTCACGGCCCTGCCCGACCGCTGGATCACCTGGGCGCTGGGCGCGATCCCGGCCGGCCTGCGCCTGATCCGCGAACACCGCCCGGCGCTGCTCTGGTCGACCTATCCGATCGCCACCGCGCACCTGATCGGCCTGGCCTTGCACCGCCTGAGCGGCATCCCATGGGTGGCCGACTTGCGCGACCCGATGACCGACATCGATTATCCGACCAGGCGCAGCGTGCGCGCAGCCTACCGCTGGATCGAAAAGCGGACGGTCCGGCATGCCGACCGGGTGGTGCTCACCACGCCGGGGGCGGTTGCCGCCTACCGGCAGCGCTATCCCGAACTGCCGCCCGAGCGCTTCGTGCTGGTCGAGAACGGCTACGACGAGGAAAACTTCAGCGATGCCGAAACCCTGGCACCATCGGCTACGAAGACAGGCGACGGCCCGCTGCTGCTCGTCCACAGCGGCATCATTTATCCGACCGAACGCGATCCATCCGTGTTCTTCGAAGCCCTTGCCGCCCTGCTGAAGGAAGGCCGGATCGGCCCGGCGACGCTGCAGATCCGCTTGCGCGCCGCGGTGCACGAGGACTGGCTGAACGGCTTGATCGAGCGCTACGGGATCGGCTTGATCGTCTCGCTCGCGCCGCACGTACCGTACCGCGAGGCGCTGACCGAGATGTTGGGCGCCGACGGCCTGCTGGTGCTGCAGGGGTCGAGCTGCAACCACCAGATTCCCGCCAAGATCTACGAGTACCTGCGCGCGCAGCGCCCGGTGCTGGCCTTGACCGATGCCGCCGGCGACACCGCGACGACCCTGCGCCAGGCCGGCATCGATACCATCGGCCCGCTCGACGATCGCGATGGCGTCATGGCCTCGCTGATGGATTTCGTGACACGGGTCAGGGCCGGCAACGCGCCGCTGCCGAGCGACGAGGTGGTGCGAGCCAACTCGCGCGAGGCGCGCGCGGCGAAATTGGCCGACCTGCTCGACGGCGTGCTCACCGAGAAGAAAGCGGCGCGGCGTTAAAGAACTGCTGAAGGAGCTTCCTGGCGCAGGCAGGCGCGGAAATCGTCGAACGCGCCATACACCGCAGGCATGCTGCGTGTCGGCGCACACAGGTCCACGCCGGTGCCGGCGCCGCCGGCGCGCCGCGGCACCTCGCGCCAGCCGAAGTCGAACTCCTGCGGCCGGCTGAACAGGCGACGCAACCCGTGGTAGCCGGCATAGGCGGCCATCGTCGACGCGCTCAGGTTGTCGCCTTCGCGCAGCAGTCCGCCGTCGCGGCTGACGATGGCGCCGTCGACCAGGTTACCGTCGAGCGTCGCGCTGCTTGCCGGGAAGCGCACCAGCACGCCGGCAGTATCGACGAGGGTATTGTCCGCGAGCGTGCTGCCAGCCGCGCTGTTGAGGTAAATCCCCACATCCGAGCATGAGGCGATCAGGTTGGCGCGCATGGTGCCGCCATCCTGCTCGGTGATGCACTTGCCTTCGCGGCAGTAGGCCTTGCCGGTAGCGCCCCCGCCGAACGACAGTCCGACGCGCTGGCCGGGGAAGCCCTGGAGCCGCTGTTCGCACACGACCACGTTGCGCTCGAACAGCGTGCGGGCGCCGGCGCCCTTGGCGAACGCGCCATAGCTGACGCCGTCGCCACCGTCCTTGATGAAGTCGGTGATCAGGTTGCCGCGCACGATCCAGTCGCTGGCCGCGACCAGGTCGATCGGCGTCACCGGATTGACGGTGCGGCGCGGGACGGTATTGGTCAGGGTGTTCGACTGGATCAGCCCATTGTCGGGAAAGGCGCCCTGACTACCGTTGATTTTGAAGTGGGCGTTGAAATCGGTAATCGTGTTGTTGACGGCGGCAAAATGGTGCGCGCCGCCGCTCACGTGAAAGGCATGCTCGCAATCGCCGTGGTTCGCGCACACGCCGCGGATCGACAGGTTTTCGAAACGCCACCACGGTGCGCCGACCGCAAACCCTTCCACCGCGGCGAATTCGAGCAGCACGCTGCCCGGCTGTTCGGCACGCACCGTGATCGGCGCGGCGGCGCTGCCGGCGCAGCCGGCGGCGAGGCCGTTCTCGAAGCGGTACACGCCCGGCAGCAGCGTGATCAGGTCGCCCGGCTGGGCCGCCGCCAGCGCCCGGCGCAGTTCATCGGCGGACGCCACCAGACGGCGGCTACCCGGCCCGGCGGCGCGCGCCTCCGGCTGGGCACCGGCCACGAGCGCCGGCAACTGTAGCGGTTCGGGGGCGCCGCGGTCGAGCCGCGTCAGCACCTGCTGCAGCCAGGTACCGGTGGTGGAGATCAGGGGATTGTGGCCGGCGCTGCGCCTGGCAAGGTAGGGGCCGAGCGTGCGCGGGGCGATGCCGCGCTCCTGCAGCAGCCAGGCAGCGACGGCCAGCGCCGCCATGCCCGCCAGTGCCAGCGCTCCCAGCAGGTACGCGGCCGACCGCAGCGGCGAACGGCGCGCCCGCCCGCGCGGTTTGCTCAAGCGCTGCCTTTGATGCCGTGCCGTCCCATCAGGTCGTACATGGTCGGGCGGCTGATGCCCAGCATCTCGGAGGCCTTCACGATATTCCCGTCGGCCCGGGCCAGCGCCTTCACGATGGCCTTGTACTCGGCCTCGTCGCGCACCTGGCGCAGGTTCAGCGGTTCTTCCTCGGCTTGGGTGTCGGGCAGGCCGAGGTCGTCGGCGACGATGGTGTTCCCGTCGGCCATGATGACGGCGCGCTTGATGCAGTTTTCCATCTCGCGCACGTTGCCCGGCCAGGCGTACGACTCGATGGCCGCCAGCGCGTCCGGCGAGAAGTGCAGCGCGGAGCGCGATTCCTGGGCACAGAACTTGTTCTTGAAGTGGTGGGCCAGCAGCGCGGCGTCGCCTTCGCGCTGGCGCATCGGCGGGATGTTCACCACGATTTCCGACAGGCGGTAATACAAGTCCTCGCGGAAGCGGCCCTGGGCGCACAACTCCTTCAGCCTCTGGTGGGTCGCGCAGACGATGCGTACGTCGACCGCGATCTCCTCGTGGCCGCCGATGCGTTCGATCACGCGCTCCTGCAGGAAGCGCAGCAGCTTGGCCTGCAGCGGCATCGGCAGGTCACCCACTTCGTCGAGGAAGAAGGTGCCGCCGTGGGCCAGTTCGACCTTGCCCTTGGTCTGCTTGGCGGCGCCGGTGAAAGCGCCCTTTTCGTAGCCGAACAGTTCGCTCTCGAGCAGGTTTTCCGGAATGGCTGCGCAATTGATCGCCATGAATCGCTCTTTTGAGCGGGGCGACAGGGCGTGGACGGCGCGCGCCAGCACTTCCTTGCCGGTGCCCGATTCGCCCAGCAGCATCACGGAGGCCGAGGTCGGCGCCACCTTCTCGATGGTGCGGCAGACCTTCAGCATGCCGGGGTCGCGCGAGATCACGCCGGCCAGCGGCGAATCGGCCTGCGACTGTTGCATGCGGCGGTTTTCCTGCTGCAGGTTATGCAGGAAGAAGGCGCGCTGGATCACCAGGTTCAGCACTTTGGGGTCGACCGGCTTCTGGTGGAAGTCGTAGGCGCCCATGCCGATCGCCTTGACGGCGTTGTTGTGGTCCTGGTTGCCGGTCAGGACGATCACGCGCGTGTCCGGCGCCAGCGCCAGGATCTGCTGCAGCGTGGCCAGGCCCTCGGTCGAGCCGTCCGGGTCGGGCGGCAGGCCCAGGTCCATGGTCACGACCGCCGGTTCGTGGCGGCGGATCTGGGCCAGTGCCGCTTCGCGGTCGCCGGCCACCACGACTTCATAGGCGTCGAGGCTCCAGCGCAGCTGTTTCTGCAGGCCCGGATCGTCTTCGATGATCAGGAGTTTCGGTTTGTTTTGGGTCACGGATTTCCTCTCTCGGGAATCGCTCAACTGAGCATGGCTGCCGCCGGCTCGTGATAGAGCGGCAGCACGACCTTGAATGTGGTGCCGAGCGCGGGCTGGCTGCTGACTTCCAGCGCGCCTCCCAGCTCGGTGATGTATTCGCGGCTTTCGAACACGCCGATGCCCATGCCGGCCGACTTGGTCGAGTCGAAAGGCTTGAACAGGCGCTCGCGGATGAATTCTTCGCTCATGCCTTCGCCGGTGTCGGTGATGTCGATTTCGACCGCGTCACGCTCGCCGTTGGCGTCGCGGCGGCCAAGGCGGATCATGACGTTGCCGTCGCGCGGCGTGGCCTCGATCGCGTTCTGGATCAGGTGGCCGACCACGCGCTCGAGGCGCTCGCGGTCCGCCATCACGGTCAGCCCCGCCACTTCGACCACCAGCTGCGGACGCGGCTCGAAGGCACTCTTCAACGCCACCGCCTGGCGCACCACCTGCTCGACCGCCAGCGGCAGCGGCTTCTCGGCGTTTTCGGTGCGGCTCAGCTTCTGCAGCAGCAGCTTCATCTTCTGCACCGAATGGTTCAGGGTTTCCAGCATGTCGCGCTGGAATTCGGGATTGTCCTTGTGCTTTTCCGCGTTCGCGTTCATCAGCGACAGCTGGGCCACCAGGTTTTTCAAGTCGTGCACGACGAAGGTCGACATGCGGTTGAAGGACTCGAACTGGCGCGCCACCATCAGCGCGTTGGCGGCATCCTCCTGGGCCAGGTGGCCGGCGGCCTGGCTGCCGGCGATTTCCAGCAGGTCGGTGATCTCCCAGTTCAGCTTGAGCGGGCTGCGGGCGCGCTGCAGCACCAGGAAGCCGAACAGCTTCTCGTGCAGGATCAGCGGCACCACCAGCCAGCGGCGCGGATACGCCATCAGCCAGTCGGGCACCGCCAGGCCTTCGTACTTGTCGGGGCGGGCCGCGAATTCGTCGAGGTCGACCACCCACTGGCTGCTCTCCAGGAAGCGGCAGAACGGCGAATTGGCCGGTTCGAGCGTGTCGTCCGCCGGCGCATGCCAGCGCGCGCGCGGCTCGTAGCGCCCGGCGTCGCTGCGCAGCCACAAGGTGCCGCCGGGGCTTTCGACCAGCGCCGCCATCGCCTGGATCGCGCGGTCGCCCAGGTTCGGGCCGCGTTCGGACAGGGTGCGCGTGAAGCGCATCCATTCCTCGCGGTAGTCGTAGTTATACGTGAAGAAGTGCTTGTTGATCGAGACCTTCAGCCAGGAGCGGAAGGTGCCGGAAAACAGGATCACCAGCAGCAGGCAGATCGCGCCGAACAGGAAGCCGGCCTGCATCACGGTGCCCCACTGGCCGCCGAAGAAGCGCAGGTAATAGCCGGCCGAGCCCATCGCCAGCAGGTAGATCGCCGAGCCGAACAGCGCGGCCGAATGGAACATCACGCGCCGCGACACCACGAAGGAGGTGCTCCACGATTTGCTGCGCGCGATCGAGACCGCCACCAGCGGCAGGGTGAGCGCATTGATCACGCCGCGCGCATTCCACAGTTCCGGATTCAGTTCGCGGAACAGCATCATGTTGGTGTACACATAGAAGTCGTAGGCGAACATGCCGCCGATGCCCAGGCAGGCGAACTTGATCGCCCAGCGTTCTTCGATGGTCTTGTTGCGGTACACCTGCTCGACCAGCAGCATGCCGTACACGGCCAGGCAGGCGAAGGCGGTCACCACCGGCAGCGCGCCGAGGGCACTCAGCAGCTCCAGGCGGATCTGCCCGGCCAGCATCGCCGCCAGCAGCACCAGATAGGCGCAGGCGGCCGCCAGCAGTGAGGGCCGCAGGCCGAACGGAAGACGGCTGTCGGCGCTGCGCCAGTGGCCCAGCAGCACCACCAAGAATACCGACCAGGCGCCGTCGCGCAGCACTTCGATCGCCCCGGTGAGCGCGGTCCAGAGCCGGCCGTGGCTGGCGTCCCAGCCCAGGACGGCGGCCCACAACGCGGTCAGCAGGCAGGCGGCGGACAGGGTCCCGCGCTGCCCGCGCCCGCTCCGTTCCGACAGCACCGGCACGAGCAGCAGCAGGTAGCCGGCGGCTGCCAGTGCATAACTATAGGCGGCGAGGTTGGTCACGATCTATCGTCGGAACAGTGGAAACGGTGGAAAACGGATGATCGGCACGCCCGCGGCCAGGCCGGCTTGCGCCGTCCGGGCCGCGGCAGGGTCAGCGTCCGCTGCGGAACAGGACGACTTTCAGGGTGTCAATCAGGATCAGGACGTCGAGGAACAGGCTGTTGTTCTTGACGTAATACAGGTCGTACTGCAGCTTCTGCAGGGCGTCCTCGGCCGACGAACCGTAGCCGTAGCGCACCTGGGCCCAGCCGGTGATGCCTGGCTTGACGCTGTGGCGCACATTGTAATACGGAACCACTTCGATCAGCTGTTCGACGAAGTAGGGACGCTCCGGACGCGGGCCGACGAACGACATCTCGCCCTTGAACACGTTGAGGATCTGCGGCAGTTCGTCGATGCGGGTCTTGCGCATGAAGTTGCCGATGCGAGTGATGCGCGGATCGTTCTGCTGGGCCCACTGCGGCTTGCCGCCCTTTTCGGCGTCGGTGCGCATGCTGCGGAACTTGTGCACGAAGAAGGTCTTGCCGTCC
Source organism: Massilia sp. LXY-6 (assembly GCF_051233485.1). Lineage (NCBI taxonomy): Bacteria > Pseudomonadati > Pseudomonadota > Betaproteobacteria > Burkholderiales > Oxalobacteraceae > Massilia > Massilia sp. LXY-6. The sequence goes on along the minus strand of NZ_JBKFGF010000012.1, from coordinate 55,121 downwards.
TTGCCCACCCGTTCCTGCGAATAGAACACCGGGCCACGGTCTTCCAGCTTGACGGCCAGCGCCGCCAGCAGCATCAGCGGCAGGGTCAGCGCCAGGATGATCACGCTGCACACGATGTCGAAGCTGCGCTTCATGAAGGTGCGGACGAAACTCTGGTCGAAACCGCCGCCGAACACCAGCCAGGACGGCTGCAGCGAGTCGACCCGGATCTGGCAAGTCTCGCGTTCGAAGAAAGTGGCGGCGTCGGTGACCTTCAGGCCGGCCAGCTTGCACTCGAGCAGTTCCTTGATCGGGAAGCCGCCGCGGCGGTTCTGCACCGACACCACGACCTCCTCGACGTTGTACTGGCGCGCCAGCGACACCAAGGTCTCGCCCTCACGCCCGTTCAGCAGGCTGGTCGAGGGCACGCACAGCTCTTCGTTGGGCGAGGGGATGAAGCCGGTGATGTTGTAGCGGTGGTAGCTGGCGCTCTGCAGGGCCAGGTCGCTGCACTCCTTGGCCAGCGGTCCGCTTCCCAAGAATAAGATGCGCGTCTCGAGGAAGCGCAGCTCGGATGTCTTGAAGAACACCATGCGCGCGGTAAAAATGCCGGCGGCGGCGATCGCGAATACCTGGATCAGGACGCCGCGCCCGAAGTACAGGTCGGGCGCCACGTAGAACACCAGCGTCAGGATCAGGAAGCCCATCAGGAACGAGGGCATCAGCTTCATGAAGAAGGGATTGCGCAGCCCCTCGTTGAAGTCGAGCTGGTACATCCCCATTGCGCTCATGCTGAAGATGATGGCGGCGGTAAAAGCGACGGCCGAGGTGAAAAAATGGTCCAAATGCTCGATGTTCGGCAGGCTCATGGTCTGCCCCATCTGCATCATGCGTACCGTCACGCCGACATAGGCGGCGCCGAGCAGCACCAGTACTTCGACGAACAACAGTACGAAAACAATCTTCGACACGTAGTGGTTAGAGATCCTAAGCACAGCATCCTCCGGTATTCTTATTACATACAGATCTCATACTGCGGCGCCTACCGCGGCAAGTTATCGACATACCAATCCATGGCCTGCTTCAGCCCCTCGCCGATCCGGTGTGTGGGCGCATAACCCAGCAGCCTGGCGGCCTTGCCGATGTCGGCCTGCGAATGGCGCACGTCGCCCCTACGGAAATCGACGTAGGTCGGCTTGTGCGCGGCCACGTGCGGGAAGCGCTCGGCCAGCAGCCCGGACATCATCGCGTACAGCTGGTTGAGGGAGGTGCGGTCGTTCAGCGCGACGTTGTACACCTGGTTGGCAGCGTCGCTGCCGGCCAGCGCCGCCAGCAGGTTGGCCTGCACGACGTTGTCGACGTAGCAGAAGTCGCGGCTGGTCTCGCCGTCGCCGTTGATGCACAGTTCCTCGTTGCGGATCATGGCCATCACCCACTTCGGGATCACGGCCGCGTAGGCGCCGTTCGGATCCTGGCGCGGGCCGAACACGTTGAAGTAGCGCAGGCCGATCGACTCGAAGCCATAAGTGCGGCCAAACACGTCGGCATACAGCTCGTTGACGTACTTGGTCACCGCGTACGGCGACAGCGGTTTGCCGATCGTGTCCTCGACCTTCGGCAGGCCGGGATGGTCGCCGTAGGTCGAGCTGGAAGCGGCGTAGACGAAGCGCTTGACCTTGGCGTCGCGTGCGGCCACCAGCATGTTCAGGAAGCCGGTGATATTCGTTTCGTTGGTCAGCTGCGGGTTGGCGATCGAACGCGGCACCGAGCCGAGCGCGGCCTGGTGCAGGACGAAATCGACACCCTGGCAGGCGCGCACGCAATCGTCGGGCGAACGGATGTCGGCCTGCAGGAAGGTGAAGTTCGACCAAGCCGTCTCGCCCACCAGTTCGCGCACCTGGTCCAGGTTGCGTTGGTGGCCGGTCACGAAGCTGTCGAGGCCGGTGACGCGCTGGTTCAACTTCAGCAGGGTTTCGACCAGGTTCGAGCCGATGAAACCGGCAGCGCCTGTGACCAGCCAGTGGTAACTGTGCTGACGCAGCTGCTGTTGGACTTCTTGAATCTTGTTCACGATTGGGACACTTTACTGATAGCGCGGCTGCCCGCGGTCGCGGGCAGTCATGGTGGGCTGTGTTACAGGCGCCAGACGCAGTAGCCGGCTTCGCTGATCGCCTTCGGATCGAACTGGGACTTGACGTCGATGAAGCAGCCGCTGTCGTTCAGCTTGGCCTGGAAGTCGAGCAGCGAACGGGCCAGCACTTCCTTGTGCGGCACGGCCATCACCAAGGCATCGGCCTTCGGCAGGTTTTCCCAGCTTTCCAGCTTGATGCCGTATTCGTGCTGCGCTTCGTCGCCGTCGGCGACCGGATCGTAGACGTGCACTTCGCAGCCGTAGGACTCCAGTTCGTGTACGATGTCAGCAACCTTCGAGTTGCGCAGGTCCGGGCAGTTTTCCTTGAAGGTCAGGCCGATCACGTTGACCTTCGACCCCTTCACGTGGAAGCCCGACGAGATCATCGACTTGACGGTCTTTTCGGCCACGAACTTGGCCATGCCGTCGTTGATGCGGCGGCCCGCCAGGATCACCTGCGGGTGGTAGCCGACCATCTCGGCCTTGTGGGTCAGGTAATACGGGTCGACGCCGATGCAATGGCCGCCCACCAGGCCCGGACGGAAGGGCAGGAAGTTCCACTTGGTGCCAGCGGCCTTCAGGACCTCGAGGGTATCGATGCCGACCTTGTCGAAGATGATCGCCAGTTCGTTCATCAGGGCGATGTTCAGGTCGCGCTGGGTGTTCTCGATGACCTTGGCGGCTTCGGCCACCTTGATGCTGGAGGCGCGGTACACGCCGGCCGTCACCACCGATTCATACAGCTTGGCGATGCGGTCCAGGGTCTCGTCGTCGTCGCCGGACACCACTTTCAGAATGGTGGTGAGGGTATGTTCCTTGTCGCCCGGGTTGATGCGCTCCGGCGAGAAGCCGACGTGGAAGTCTTCCTTCCACTTCATGCCCGATTCCTTTTCCATGATCGGGATGCAGACTTCCTCGGTGGCGCCCGGGTAGACGGTCGACTCGAACACGACGACCGCGCCGCGCTTCATATTCTTGCCGACGGTCTTGCTGGCACCAGCCAGCGGGGTGAAGTCGGGGTTGTGGGCGATGTCGACCGGGGTCGGCACGGCCACCACAATGTAGTCGGCCTCGGAAAGCAGCGACGGATCGGTGGTCACTTCCAGGTGCCCTGCCGCTTTCAGCTGCTCGGTCGATACCTCGCCCGTAGGATCGATACATTTCTTGTAATTGTCGATCTTGGCTGCCGACAGGTCGAAACCGATCGTTTTCGCTTTCTTGCCAAACTCGACAGCCAAAGGCAGGCCAACATAGCCCAGGCCAACTACCGCAATGACCTCATCTGCTTTCATAGTGCATTCCGTAAAATTAGTTTTTGCAATTCTGATAACTTTAATATAGCATGGAAACAGAACTGCTCTCAACACACGGTTGTGACTCGCCCTTAAAAACAACAAGATACCGTACGCATCTGCAAGTTCCACCGCCTCACGCTGCCGAGCAGCCCAGCTCGAAGAGCTCGTGCAGAAAAGCATTGATACCCTGACATGAGAGTGTCACACGTCCCTCATCAATACTTAAATGCAATCTTAGCATTTTTAAAAATGCAAGTTCTGAAGTGTGTTCTATCGTGCGCAGGTGAAATGATTTCTTGTAGTCTAAATTTAGTAACTAATTTTACGGAAATTAGTTGCATCCAATACACGTACCTTTCCTGCATGCATGTATCTGCTGCCATCGGTGGCGGATCGGAACATCATAGAATCGCCAACAGAAGTAAGCGAGCACAAAGCAGCACAGCAGGTCATCACAGTCATAGGAAGCGCCTCCAGCGACGTTAACCCGGTGACTGACAACCCATGCGGTGTAAGCGTAAACAAAGGGGTAGTAAATAATATAGATGGGGTAGGATATTTCCTCAGGAACCTGCAAAATCTAGATAACTGGCCCGCTTGTCACCTTGCCGCTTTCGCCCAGGTAAACCACGAGCGGGAACACGAAAACAATACGCATGGATTCGTAGATGCCGTTAACCCAGGTACCGTGATCGCCGCCCAACCGCGGGAGGGAGGGCGCGACGACCACAATCAGGTTGCTTAGTGGAAAGGCGTGCTTGATGCACCGAACTTTGGCAACACAGGACAACAACAGTCCGGCAAAGAAGGAATACAGCAAACGAACAAGGGCAATGCCAATCTGCACCGGATTCAGCAAACCAGCCGCCAATCCCGTCACTAGCAGGCCACATCACACAATAATGCACAAGTGCACAGCCACTGATCAATACCCGCCCGTCAAGCATTAGCTTCGTGAATTTCCTGAAGATGAGTGTATACAATATATTGCCGATGTATTCGTAAAACAGTGACTAAGTAGTCAGGAAAAATTTACTGTGAATTCTGTCCCGAAACCTTTCATCAAGGATCGGATTTCGTCGAGCAGTGCCGCGCCGTTCATGGCGACGAAACGACGCCAGAAGTACTTGGCATGTTTCCAGATGATCTCAATGCGGTTGAGTTCCGGGCTGTAGGGCGGCAAGTCGTAAAGGTGCAGACCCTGACGTGCCCAGCGTCGCCGCTTTTTCTCCATTGCCTGGCCTTTGTGAATGGCCGCGTTATCGAGCAACACAATGCGTGGCACCGAATGCGGCTGGTCGGCGATCTGATCGAAAAAGGCGATGACGTCTTCGCGCCTGGTTGGTCGCTGTTGCGTAGTCCAAATCAGCTGGCCATCATGGCGCAATGCGCCAAGCACGTTGACCCGTTGCCGATGCGCCAGCGGCTCTACGGACCGGGTTTCACCAATTCGGCTCCAGCCGTATTGCAATGAGGGATTCGGGCTGAAACCTGACTCGTCGAAGTACAGCAATTCGCACCGTTGCTCATGGTCGAGCCGGCCCAGAGCCTCGATGATCTTGCCGGCGTGCTCGAACGCCTCTTGGTTGCGTTTTTTTTAAACTGTAGCGGTAGCGCTTATAGCTGAATTTCATTTCCTTGAGATAGCGTGCAGCAGTGCCGTCGCTGATCGATACGTGATCATGGCGCTGCTTCAAGTGGCGCAGCAGCGCGGCAATGGTGCCGCCCTCCGAGTGCGCCAACTCGCCTAACGCTTGCTGTTGCTGTGGCGTCCACTTCCGCGGCCGCCCCGTATGGCGCCCCTCGTACAGCCCTGTCAACCCAAGCTTGTTCCAACGCTGGCGCCATTGCTCTACGCTGTTCAAATGCACCGAGAACTCGTCAGCCGTCTCTTGCAGCGTCAGTCCCTGACTCAACCGCAAGATGCCTTGGGCACGCATCCGAACCCGTGGATGAGGATGGAAAATCCCCATATCCCGCAGCGTCCGACGCTCAGCATCGGACAACATCAAGCGTTTCATGGCAGCGACTCCTGCAGCAATCCTCGTCCGAGTTTACTCAAAAATTTGGGAAGACTACTTAGATTGCGTCTTCAATACCCGCATCCGACAGGCCAAAGCATTGCTGCGCGACGTACACACGCAGCATTCGTGCCAGCCCGACTGGTGACTGCGCGCCTGCCGCTCTTCAGGAAGTACGGCAGGAGCGCAGTCACCAGTGCTGCCCAAGGCGTCATGGCTCCAATCTCGGTCAGGAAGCGGTGCGCCGTGTTTGCTTTTTCTTGTGGACGAATTCGGAGTCCGAAAAGCACGATTGCCTCGTCTGGAACAGGAGAGGAGTTGACGCGCTGTTGTGCCACTTAGGTCGCGCCGGCGAGCGCTCTCAGGCAAAAGGGCGCCGCCGGCCGGGCCTTGGTGTCAGAAGCTAGTCGAGAGTCCCACGTACAGCGAACGCCGAGCGCCATACTGCGGCGCGCCGACACTAACACCCGAACCGTCACGCAGCAGATACGAACGGTCGAGCAAGTTGGTGATCGCCACCCGGCCGTCGACCTTCCCGACCGGTGTCTTGGCCCAGGTATGCGTAAGCGACGTGTTGACGGTCAGGTACGACGGTAGCGTCGACGAATTCGGCGCACCGCCGTCCGGTGTTTTGCGAAGACCGCTGCCGTACAGGAAATCCGCGCTCCACTGATTATCGCCAAACGGCCAAAGATTGCGCTTCTCTACCCACAAGGCAATCTAAATTGCCAACAATCAATACTCCACAATCAGCGTCCCCCTATATTGGATCACGTACGCTCTATGTCTGGAGCGATTATGCAAAGGTCCTATGTCTTCTCGAGGCCCTGCACTTGGCGGCGAACAGCTAGTGCCTCGTAGAACCTGATACGTAGGTAGTAACGGAGATATTTTTTGAGCGCTGAATCGAAACCTACACGGGCCGCAACGCCATTATTTCGAACCGAAATCTCTTCGGGAAGAAATAGAGGTGATCTCGGAAGCATTCGCTTGGCGCGGCCAATTTCTGCACGTTGGATTACGGTAGGAGCGCTATTGATCGGCGCGGCGTTTGTTGTCTTTATTATCGCGGGCAGCGTCACTAGGAAGGCCGGAGCGTTGTGGGAATCACTGTGCCGACGGGAGGTAGCTTAAGCATAGTTGCTCCCTCGTCGGGCGTACTGGTAAGGAGCGTGTTTCACGAAGGAGAATACGTCCATGCCGGCCAAGTATTGTTCGAATTGTCGACCGAACGACAAGTTGGCACTGGAGAAGTGTCGGAGATCGTATCTCGGCAGCTTGCTTCGGAAGAGCACAGTCTGGATAACGAACAGCGCTTGCGCGTCGCACAAAATCGTCAGCGGCGCCAGGCGCTGCAACAACATCTCGAAAGTCTGGCGGCGGAAACCAAGCACGTGAATGAGGAACTGGCGTTGGCGCAAAGGCGCTATCAGTTGGCAGAGCGCAGTCTTAAACAGTACGAATCGCTGCAGGTAAGCGGCTATATGTCATCGGCACAGGTGCAGCAAAAGCAGGATGATCTGCTCGACCTAGCGGCACGTGTCAGCGATGTTCGCCGTAACGTTGTTCAACTGCAATCAAGCAGGCGCGACGTTGAAGCCGAGTTGAGCGGGCTTGACACAACTATGGCGAGCGATCTATCGCAGTTGTCGCGTGCCAAGTCTAGCTTGGCCCGTGAAATGGCCGAAAACAGTTCGCGCAAATCACTCATGATCACTGCACGGGAGCCGGGCATCCTCACGACGATTACTTATCAGGCTGGCCAAGCGATCAGCATCGGCCAAGTGCTTGCCGCCATGATTCCGGCCCCACAACCGTCCCCTAGGAGTGACGGCATGTTGGGAGAACTAGAGGTACAGCTATATGCCCCCAGCCGTGCAGCCGGATTCGTTGCGCCGGGCCAGGAAGTACTGATCCGTTATCAGGCATTCCCATATCAAAAATTTGGCTTGCAACGCGGCATTGTGAGCGATGTCAGCACCACGCCGTTTGCACCAGGCGAGCTGCCGCCCAGCTTGGCGAGCACGATCCTCAGTAACGCCCAGCAGAACATCAATGGTTTCAACAACAACGAAGCGTTGTACCGCATAAAGGTGAAGTTAACGCGACAGACAATCACGACCTACGGAAAAGAACACCCCCTAAAGCCGGGCATGACGCTGGAAGCCGATGTGATTCAGGATCGCCGGAAGATCTGGGAGTGGATTGCTGAGCCGCTGTTGGCGGTCGCGTACCGGTAGCCAAAGGCGCCGCGCAGAATCGTTGGCACGGGCAGCGACAACTTTCGCCCGTGCTGCCGAGAGTCGTACGTTGTGATTGCAGCACATCGTACGACATTAAGTTGCATTCTGACCAGAATGCGTTTCACGAACTGTCTTTTAAGGATGTCATATTATGCGAGTCATTTCAAGCGAAGAGTTGGACTTGGTCTCCGGTGGTTCGACCGAGGAGCAACAATCAATCGCCAAAAAATCCAAGGACGGCGGCGGCTTTTGGGGATCAATCGGCAACTTTATCTCTGGTCTATTTGGTGGCAGCTCGGGATCCAGTAATAACTCTTGCGTGGCAAGTAGCAACAGCGCCGGGGGCACCACCACGACCCAAACCTGCGGAGCCGGCGGCGTGTCGACCGTGACTACCACAAGTTCTGGATATTTCAACCAGGTCACCACGACGCCAAACCCCGCCGTTTCCGCCGGTGGTAGCTATGGTGGCGCCTCCCTCCACGGAGGCTACACCGGTGGGTTTACGGTGACTACGACCACCTGCATAGGCGGAAAGTGCAGCACCACGACGAGGGGACATTGAGTAGTTTGGTGAGTCATCTCCCATAATCAATGCCGGGCATTTTCGGCAGTTGGCCCTGGTCTTCGCCGGGGCCAACGCCTCACTGGGTCCGAAACTATGATGATCTCTTGCATTCGAAGCTATACGGTACTAGCCGCTGTGTTCGCCACGTTACTCTCAACTGCCGCTGCCGCTGCTGCCACGGCGCCGCGCGCATGGCTAGTCAGTAAAGGCAATACACAGGCCGTGCTAGTCGGCGAGTCTCACGTCGAGACCCCAGTTGAGATCGACCGCTACTTTGAGACCGTCGTGAAACCGAGTTACGCGGTGGCTGAGGTGGCCGTAATGGAGACTTATTTTGGCCTGGACCAGCTCCGGAACGGATCGTTCGCGCTCGGCGCGCCCTGCTTTGACGATCCGAAGGGTTTGCACACGCAGCGCTTGCATCTTGCCTTTGACGCCTTGATTAAGGCGACACGGGATAGCCATCTTGACGTGCCGAACTGGCTCGAAAGCTGGGCACTCGTGCCGGAATACCTGACTTCGACCTCGTTGGACGTGTTTACGACAGCGTCGCTCGGGCCAGCATATGACGTCGCCAATGAAGGAGGCGTTTCCTTCCGCCTGCGTGGCAAGGGCACGACATCGAAAAAGACGATTGGCCTAGATACGCTCAGTGACCGGCGAACGCAGTTCTGCAGCGCGAGTGCTGCTGACCGAGCCGATTTCGTTGCTGATAAAGCCCTGCAGGTTTCGCGCCTGCTGCGCCTGCAGCAATCCGATCCGTTGTATGTCTCCCGTGGCAAACTAGCAGTCGCCGCCGGGGAGGTTACTGACGAAACGGTTCGGTGCGTCGACCGCCCGGTGCCCTGTGCCATTGATCCAGTTTCTCCCGGCGATCAGATCTTGCAGGACAAGGGATTGAAGACAAACCTTAGTTTGGGCACTTTTGAAATCATGATCAAGCAACGCACCCATGCCTGGGTTCCGCTCATCGCCAAAACCATTTCCGAACACCACAGGACCTTCGTCATCGTCGGAGCGCTGCACCTTCCTGACCTACGAGTTGGCAACCGGGTCGAGCCTGGTTTGATCAGTCTGCTGCGCCGGCAAGGCTTTTCGGTCACCAGCATCGGCGGGGCCAGTGACATCAGTGCGACATTCCTATCGCCTTCCTGGTTCGACCGCGTGCGCTCCGCGCTGGGTAGCTTATGAAGACCATATTACAGACCGAAGCGAGCGAGTGCGGCTTGGCGTGCCTTGCCATGGTGGCCGATCACTTCGGCTACCGCTGCGAACTGGGCGATCTGAGGAGGCGCTTTGCGGTCAGCCTCAAGGGAGCCACCATGACGCAGCTTGTGCGCTATGCCGCCGTGCTAGAACTGGCCGTGCGGCCGCTGAGTCTGGAACTTGAGGAAATACCTGCCCTACAGCTACCCTGTATCCTGCACTGGGATCTGAAGCACTTTGTGGTATTGAAGAAGGTCCACAAGAGCCTAACGGGCGCTATCAGTGTCACGCTAGTCGACCCTGCCGTGGGTGAACGTCGGATGACGCTTGAGACGATGTCAAAGCACTTTACTGGTGTGGTGCTGGAACTGTCGCCGAACCAGCACTTTAAACCTGCCGACGAAACCAAGCAGATATCAGTGAGCCAGCTGACAGGAAAAATTCTGGGTTTGCGCACGGCGCTGGTACACGTCTTTTGCCTTGCCGCGGTACTCGAGTTGTTTGCGATAGCGGCGCCGCTATTTAATCAATACGTAATCGACGACGTCATCGTCGCCGGTGACCGTGAATTGCTCATTGTCCTAACTGCGGGCTTTGCATTATTGACCGTTACGCAGACCACGATCGAACTTGTGCGCAGCTGGTTCCTGATGCACTGGAGTATTGACATCGGATTCCAATGGGCGAGCCGTGTGTTTACCCATATGACACGCCTGCCCGTGGCGTTTTTTGAGAAGCGCCGACTGGGCGACATTGTGTCGCGCTTTAGCAGCATTGCAGATATCCAGAACACGCTTACCAGCGTCTGTGTCGGGAGCGTACTTGACGGCGTCATGGCGCTGCTGGCGCTGGGCATCATGTTCGCCTACAGCGGCTACCTGAGCATCATCGTGATTGCTGGCGTGGCGGCGTACGCGCTACTGCGCTGGCTGTTCTATCAGCCGTTCCGAGAGGCATCACAAGAGCAGTTGATCTTGGGGGCGAAGGAAAGCAGTCATTTCTTCGAAACGATCCGTGCCGTTTCCCCGATAAAGCTTTTCGGCCGAGACGCCGAACGCCGGGCGCGCTGGTTGAATCTGAAACAGGATGCCATCAACCGCGCGATCGAGACCCAAAAGCTGGGAATCCTCTTCAAGGTAGCAAATACCGCACTGTTCTCTGCACAAGGCCTGGCGATCTTTTATGTGGGGGCGGGTTTGGTCATGAGCAATGCTCTAACGGTAGGCATGCTGACTGCATTCAGCAGTTACGCAGCCACATTTTCGGGGCGGATTTTCAACCTGATCGATGTGGTTTTCAGTATCCGACTCCTGGGCATGCACACAGGACGTCTCGCGGATATCGTGATGGAAGAAGCAGAGCCCGAAGTCGAGACCGATATTGATTGCAGCCGGCTCGATGCGGAAATCACACTGCGCGGCGTGAAGTTCCGTTACGGCGACGGTGAGCCGTGGGTGCTGGACGGCATCGACCTAAACATTCCGGCTGGGCAGAGCTTGGCCCTAGTCGGACCGTCGGGCTGCGGCAAGAGCACGCTGTGCAAAATCATCCTTGGGCTGCTCGCACCTACCGAAGGGGAGGTACTGCTAGGTGGCGTACCTATTACACGGATCGGGTACCGCGCCTACCGCCAAGTAGTCGGCACGGTGATGCAAGATGACACATTATTGGCTGGCTCGATCTTGGAAAATATCACCTTTTTTGATGCCCAGACTGATATTGGGCTTGCCGAGCAATGTGCGCGTCTCACGGCGGTCCATGACGAGATCTTGGCCATGCCCATGGGGTACCAGACCTTGGTCGGCGAGATGGGTGGCAGCCTGTCCGGAGGTCAAAAGCAGCGCGTACTGCTGGCGCGTGCGCTGTACAAGCGGCCGAGAATTCTCGCGCTTGACGAGGCCACTAGCCATCTGGACGTCGCTAACGAGCAGAAGGTCAACACGGCGCTTGGTATGCTGCCGCTGACCCGAATTATGGTAGCGCACAGGCCGGAGACTATCAATGCTGCGGAGCGCATCGTAGCGATCCAGAACGGCCGGGCACTCGAAGTGATCAGGAGCCAAGTTGGCCCCGAGCCGCAAACTGCTGCGCGTGAGCGATTCACATGGATGCATGTGCCCAATCGTTTCGCTCCTGCGCGCGCATGAGACGATCACTAAGTTGATTACAGCTGGCTCGTGAGTTCTGTTGTGTTTATGGAAGGATTGTCGCAGCTCCATCTATTTGCCGTATGCCCCGATCTGTTCACGCAGCCCTCGAAGCGCTCAGCGCTGGCACTTGTGCGTGCGAGTCCCATCGTGCGAACGTCAAAAATCTGAGGTTCCACGATCTTCGTCACGAAGCGACTAGCCGGCTCTTTAAAAAAGGACTCATCCAGCGAGATGACGTTCTGAGCACTTAGATCAAACAGAGCTGGCAGGCGAACCTGGAGGTCTACAAGCCAACAAAACTGTGGCGCAAACTGCGGCGTGAGGGAAATAACGTGGGCCACTGCACGGTGTAGCACTTGATGCGCAAGGCTAGGTCACACAGCGTGGTACGCGGTGGCGATTCACTACAACTCAAACATGGGTCTCGGGGCGCAGCCCTGAGCTGGCAGAAAAGGGAAAGTGCGTTGGGAGCCACAGGCGACCGAGCGTTTTTCCCGATGTATGGGCACGGCTTGTCGTGGCCGTACATTTCTCATCCTGTCCTAAACTTCCCTACCCTAATAGTGGGTGTGAGAGTGGGCGTGGGCGTGAACGTGGGTCAGAGTGGGTAGCAGAGTGTGGGTTAGGTATATGTTGAAGTGGGTGACCTGCCAAACGCCCGTTTGCGTCCATTCGTGAAGGTGACGCCAGTACGTCGTGCTCATGCCGCAGCCGAGGTCACGCGGAAGGTATTAGCAACGTATTTCAGTCATGAGGACGAACAGGATGCGAGTCAGTGCTGCACGATCATTGATACTCGGTCGTCCGCCTCTTGGTGATTGGCTATGAACCGGCAGATGAACTGCCATAAGCGACCACACGTCCTCAGGCAGAAATTCCTTGGTGAAGGTATTGCTGATCTGGCATTACATTGTTTTCTGTCCGGGGTAGTTGTAGTTATATAAAGTTCTTGCTTTAAACCAGTACTTACTAGCGTCGGCTTCCCGGCTTCGTACTAGCCGTCGTCGGTTTTGCCACGTTCGGATTTCCCGACTCTGGTTGGTTCTCAGGCTTGTCCTGAATGATCCAGGTAGTTGTTGTGAATTTACCCGAAGCTTCTCGCTCTCGTACTATCGTTAGATAGCCAGTGTCTTCCAACTCTTTCAGACCAGAACGTGTTGCGTCGCGCCACTTGGTCTCTCTCGCGATAACGTTACGAGACGTAGCTTGAAATTCGGCGGCAGAGAGAGCAATCGAACCAGCAAACCAAGAGCTTTCCAGCTCAACCGCGTATCACGAATGATTGCGTTTTCCAAGACCGTGAAGTTCGACGCAACCTTGCGGCGAATAATCACTGAATCACTCATTCGATTTCACGCTGTAAGTGGAGTTTCGAATGGATGACACTGCTACTTCTGTCTTACGTGGTCGTCCCCGAGAACGCTTTGTCTCAATGGGCTGAACCACGGTAGTAGGCATAGGAGGTACTCCACAGGCGCTGACGTGACCAGCAATCCAGGCATGAACGTCTGATGAACGGAACAACAGTCGCTTGTTGCCTGGAAGTCGACAGATAGGTGAAGTGCTGCTGGGTTTCTTGACGCATCACTTCGAATACTGGCTGGTGATTTGTGCAGTATTGTGCAAGTTGACTAACTTCTAAAAGCTCGGGCTGGAGAAGAGGTGTTATCATATCGTGTAAATTTTTCGCACTAATGAGCACATGCTAGTACACAACATCAAATAGTGTGATTTGTTCGTACTATTTGATGTTGTGCTTTCGGGACTCCCAGAGATGACAAAAACTCTAAAAGACGTTGAGCTTAGCGAGCGGTTACGTGAACTGGTCGAGACTCGGTTTGGCCATCGAGGCCGCTTCCGATTGCTCGAAGAAGCAAGCGGTATCCCTGAGTGGAAGTGGAAGAACTTCTTCTACCGACGTCAGGAGGCGGGAAAGGATCAAGTCAGTTTCTGGGTTGAAACGTACCCTGAGGACGAGGCATGGCTGGTACGAGGTGTCCACTTGCCAGGAAAAGAAGACTTTCCTTTCAGTGTCGAGCCGCCCGTCATTCGGGAAAACCAAACGATCGGTGACAGGCTGAACTGGGTAATCGATGAGTTCGCTTCTCCGCGGGGTGAAGAGCTCTTCAAGTACCTGGCCGGACGTTACAGATGCGGAATAACCGCCGACGACTGGCGAAAAGTCATCTTGAAGAAAACCGAGCCTACGCTTGAGATGGTGGCACTCGTCTGCAGTGACCGCCCAATGTTCACCGAGTGGGTAATACTGGGCCACGCATTGTCAGCTTCCGTAGATCCTACTGACAAAGCGTCCGTAGAGCGCTGGAAGAACATGCGAAAAGCAGAGCGAGAAAAGTTAGCTCAACTGATCCCCAAGCGGCAGTAAGAACTGTGCCAGTGTCTCAAAAAATGCACGAAGGAAGCGGCACAAATTTGGCACAGTCAGTGTGCCAAGTGATGTTGAACTTTGCACTGTTGTGCAAGCTCCTGCACTCCGTACTTGCTTGATTTTACGAAGAATGATGGCGCGGCTGGCGGGGATCGAACCCACGACCCTTGGCTTCGGAGGCCACTAGTCAGTGCCCTGGAGAACCGCATGAACACTGTAACTCGTTGAAATTGCTTACTATTGTACATTGCAATAGTAAGCAGTAGTGAGCAGTAATAGGAAGAAAATCAGGCTGTTTTCTCCCCAATTTCTCCCCAAGATTTCACTAACGCGAATCTGTCCGAATCCATCTGGCACGGCGGCGCGCTAGGGCCTCTCGCTCGGCCTCGTCCACTATAGGCCTACGTAACAGCAATCATAGCACCGAGTCCCACTTGCTGGGCATCAACTGCCACCGACAGTAACCCTATAGCCACACGCGAAAGACAATAGAAGCCCTTGCGCTGAGCAGCGTATGGCTATGCGCTCGAAACAGTAGACGAGAGACGAAGGCAATAGGCTGTCTGGCACGGCCTGACGAGGGTGCAAAACGTATAACTTGTCTTCCTACACTGACAGTCGATGGAGGGGGGCAAAAAAAACCACCGCGGTCGACTGTAAGGCGTCTAGCGGGTACCCACAGACGCAAGCCTGGGTGGAAGGCCAGAGGGCGGGTGGCGGGGTGTGCGAACCTCGGATAGTCTAGCCAAAGACGCTGCTGTTGTCGCATCGACCAGCGTACGTTCGAGCACTGATGCCGAACGACAACCACGAGCCAACTCTCACCAGGGTATGGGGGTGTTTTACCCTCGAAAACAGTCTTTTTAAAAGACGGCTCCTCCTATGGAGCCCTAATCTGTGCCTTGTAGAAGTAACCCCGAGGAAGAAGTACCAGTACGTAAGGACACGGTTGGCCAAGGGTGCCTGGGCTAGGCCGTCCAACTCAGGTCCTGGCCAACCATGAGTCCGCACTACCCTACTGATTCGATGAGCGATGCCATTGAAACTTTGGCAGCCGGGTCGTGATGCGACGACCTCTCCTCAGGGGTTGGCGGCTTCAGTGAGCGATACGCTTTTCACGTCGCAACTTGTCCATGGCACGCTCGAACTGCCGGACCAGAGCATCGGCCCCGAACAGGCAGAGAGAGCCGTTGACGCTTTTTAGGCGTATCGCTTTAGCGACGACATTAAGATTGAGGCTGCGCACGAGTAGTGCCGGGAATAGCACGCCGGTTTGGCAGTCTTGGATGAGCGCGTCTGCTCCTTGCCAGTCGCCGTCCAACACTGCACCGGTTGCGATAGCCCGCCGCAGTCCTGCTGGGCCGGTACATGTGTGGCCTTGCGCACGCATCGACAGAAGAAAGTCTACAATTTGCTGCTGCCGATAGCTGTCAAGTTGCGACAATTTATAGCCCGCACAATACGCAGGACCATACGCAGTGTTTGCACGAAGCGCCCCCTTGGTTGTCAGGACATAGACGCGCACTCCAAGTGCATTCTCCCGACACAGCAAATAGCCTTGCTCAGTGAGCCTTGCAAGAACTGCGGCTGCTTTGTTGGTACCGACGTGGAGCGTGCTGGCCCGCCATACCCATCGTGCTACTTGCGATGTGCTGAGCCAGCCGACTTCGCCCACGCCGATGAGCACTGCTAGTTCATTCGCTTGTGCTTGTTTGCGGTTTGATAGCATCGGTGTACCCCCTCTTGGTTGTGGTTACACCGTATAGATACACCGACGAAAAACCGGGAGTCTTGGCAGTCGGGTCGGACTCCTATGGGGCTGGACGCCCCATCCGTCCTGCGCGCTGTCGCTCGCCCCCTGCAGCGCGGCTCCACTCCCTCCGTTACGCCTTCGGCTCCACTCCAGGAGCGGGGCACCCCGCTTCTTGTCCGGCTGGACGCCGTCCTGCGAACCAAGGTGCCCCGCTCCCGGAGGTCGGGGGAGCCGTGGGCTTCGCCCCCCGGTCGCTTGGGAGGTCTCGGCTTCGCTCGACGCACCCAAACGCCGGCGCCCCCCCCATCGTCCGGCGAGGCCGAACGACTCGTCGCTGGACGCTCCTCGCCCCCACTACGGGGGGTGACGCCACGCCTTCGGCGTGTGCAAAAACGATGCATCTCTACGCTGCTGACTAGTCCAAAACCCGCAGCGGACGGCGAATGTCGGTGGCAATTTGTGGCCTCGTTTACTCAGCACGGCTTCACCTGGACGCTTCTACCCAACGTCGAAACTGAGCAATCGATAGACTTGGGGCGCCCCTCTGGCGTGCATTTCGCAGCCCGGTATCGACCTAACTATTTGGGTAGCTCGACATCTCGGCGAGGTGCTATCGCGGCGTCAACCGCCAAGGTGGAGGCAGAGCTGACAAGTCGATAACGTTAGACTTTGGGAGCTTACTAAGGTCACGCCATTCTTGTCTTTTTGCTTTTTCTCTCTGTCGATACTGTTTGGCGGCTATAGCGTTCGCCGCCTTTTTATCGTCCTTCGTTTGGTGTTTAAGCGGACGCCCTACAACTGGTTTGACTGTGACTTCCATGCTCGTAGCTTTCCTTGCGGGGTTGAATTGTCATATATAGCAAGCAAATTTATATGACGCATCAACAAAACTAAACATGGTCGATTCCAGCCCCTAACGTCCAATCGTTGGACCGAGCACCGGGCGGGTAGGCGCTCCGAAATCCCGCCGGAGCAAGGACTAGCACCAAGCATGACGGGCTAAGCGGACAAGCGACCAGCAAGCTCATCGACCGAAACAATTCAGTCGCTCGAGACTCTGAATACCCTTAAGAACCTAAACCTACGGACGAAGTTCTGAATTCCAACGCTCGCACTTGCGGCTTCTACAGCAATGCTCACATTTCGAGGTCGAACTTACTGATTCTCGTAGCAACCAGGCCTCATGCCGATGTCAATTTTGGTCTCTGCTTTACTTCGGCTTGGCATGGTCGGCTAGTATTTCCTGAAGAATGCTCTTCAGATGAAGCACGTGTTTATTCGTTGCTCCACCGCCTTTGATTATGAACGTCACCGCGTTTTTCAAAGCTTCGGCAGTGGTTGCATGCCCATCAGCGGACAGCGCGGTAACTAGCGCCTTTTTAGCAAGCTGATTGTCGTTTACGCTGGGAGCCGCAGCATCTTTGTCGACGTAAGCTTCTAATAGAACTTGCTCGGGGCACACAGCGTTGAGGTAGCGAACGCGGCGGGAGACCCATTTCAAGTAACTACTCGCAGGCTCTTCGTGGCCATCGGACACGTGCAGGGGATAAACGTTAAACGTGTTATAGATAAGCGTACCGAGCTTCTTTCTCTCCGCCGGGGTCATATTGTCGGGGTCGGGAAGGGGCGCATTGGGGTTTTGGTCGCCGTCGATAATTACGTACACGTCCCGGCCTTCAGCCATCCAGCCCGGAATCGCGGCCGTAAGGATATTGTCTGCACCTGCTGGCGGCACATAGAGCTCAATTGCTTGCCGCTCCCCTGGGTCGAGCAGACGCATTGCCATTTCAGTAAGTGCTCGCAACAACTCGTCTTCAACTGCAACCGTTATCTTACCGTGCGCGTTATGTCCCAATCTGTTGAAAGCGACTTGCGGATGCGATACGTCGACGACCCTAGCCTGGCCTAATGAATTCTCCTCTAAGACTTTAATTGCCTTCGTAGGGAGCAGATTCACAAGCGTAGGAGAGTGCGTTGAGATGACAATCTGGAGATGTTTAGTCCTTATCATCTCTAGCAGGAAGCCTAACAGACGCTCTTGCGCTCCAGGATGAAGAGATGTCTCAGGTTCATCCAGAAGCACTAGCGACAGGTTTGGCGTCGCAACAAGCTCAATCACTGCGCGCACTACTGCTAGTTCGCCGCTTCCAGCGAAGGCTTCCGAGTACGTGAGGTTTGGGCGTTTAAATACAACGGTAGGCGCCTCAATCTTCCCATACAACCTGTGCAACACATATCGAGCAGATTCGTACGTCCGCCCCAAGATGTAACTTACCCAAGCTAACTCCTCTGGGTTAAGTTCCCGATTCTCAAAAACAGCAGGGTGTCCGCCGGGTGAATAGGTTTGGCGGTTCCTATCGATGACGGTGGCAAGCCTAGTAGCTCCCTTGCGTATCGCGTCCAGACGCTCCTTATGCGACTGGTTTCGGTCCGGGAAGTAAAATAGGCGGTCAAACGCACTGAATTCGCATTTGAAATTGATGTACTTGACTTCCCGCACGGTCGGATTCCATCGCGAACCGGAGCGAAAAGGTTCATCTTTAGCCACTGGGGGTGGCATTTCCTGCATGCCGTCGCTTTTTAATGCCCGTGCAGGCTCCCAATAGTCAAGGCGCCTAGCCCCTCGAACCTTTTTCGTCTCTACGTAACTTTTAAGCTCTTTTATCCAGTGCTTGTAAATATACCTGGGTACTCCGTTGACCCCACCGTCTGAGATAGGGTCAACAGCTGTTGAGAACCAGAACCGCGCAGTACTATACCTGCGAGGCATGCCCCAAAGCGCATGCAAAATGGAGCTTTTTCCACTGCCGTTAGCTCCAACCAAGGCAGTCAACGGGAAGTCAAAGACGATTCGAGCGCCTGGCTCGAGATTTTTAAAACTAGGAAAAACGGCCTCACCTATGAATTTATCCAGAGGCGCCCCAGGTTTAAACTTTCCGACTGTATTGATGAGCGCTGGAATATCTAGGTGTTTTGGCATCGCCCGCAATCTCTTATTTTGTGTTCATTTCGAACATCGCTGTCTTAGATGTCAACTGTCTTGTGGATGTGCCTAGTCCCGGATGACGGTACCCACGGTCGCGGCCATAGCAGTCGCATGGGCGGCGATAAATGCCGGCGGCAGTGCGTTGCCAATCATCAAGGCGATGGCTTCTTTTCCATGTTGCACGTCGAAGCGATAGTCACGGGGGAACCCCTGTAACATCGCCGCTTCTCGTAGCGAGATTGTCCGATTTTCCGTAGGGTGGAGAAACCTTCCTTTGGATGGGCTGTAACAGCCTCCCGTTATCGTCGGCGCTACCGTATCCCACGCCATCCGTCCATACACGTCATTGAAGCCGCTGAAACGCTTGTGGCAATCGAGCCGCATTTCTTCTGGAAGCTGCGCTCGACTACCGCCGTCCGGAGGAATCAAGGAAATAAGCTTTTTTACGTGTTCAGACCTTCGCTCGCCAATGTCATGTAGAGCGTCCCCACTGGCACCGACCGGGGGCATATTCCCAATAACCTGGCGCACCGTAGACCGCAGCGGAAAGGCTTTCGCGAGTTGTGGCTGCCCAAGCAAACTAGCTGAAACAATGAGGCGTTTTCGTCGCTGGGGCACGCCGTAATCAGCGACGTCGAGAACCTCGACCCGCACCAGATATCCAACACCCTCAAGTAACTTCTTAAACCGACTAAAACGGAAATACTCAGCTAAACCGGGGACGTTTTCCATCATGACGAGCTTCGGACGGAGTTCTAGGACGAGGCGTCCAAAGTCCTCAATCAGCGCGTTGCGCTCATCACGAGCCGAGTTCCCCTTATTGCGCTTACGCATGCGCGAAAAGCCTTGGCACGGAGGGCAACCAGCCAGCATGTCGAGCTCACCTGGTTTCAGTCCCAAGGTGTCCATCATGTCGCTGGCAGAGGTCGTGCGAATGTCTTCTCCAGCTAGCCAAACCTCGGGGTGGTTGAGGGTATAGGTTGACCGCGCTTTTCTGTCGATTTCCACCGCAGCGATGACATCAAAGCCGGCCCTCTTCAGACCTAAAGTCAAGCCTCCGCACCCGCTAAAGAGGTCAATCGCTTTTAGCTTGTTTTTTGTATCTTTGATATTCATCTGCCGCAACCAGTTATATTGCCACAGTATAACGTACGAAGGTACGCAGTAACGTGCACGAAGGCTTCTAATTCCAACGAGTTGCTACACGCTCATCGGCGACTGGCTGGAGCTTGTCTGACTGGGCTTTTCGTTCAGCAGCTAGTGGAGAGCCAAGGGCGTCGCTCTGGTGCTCTTAACGCTCAGTCAAGGACCTCTGCCTGGGATTGAAGGAGCTCAACCGATGTCGGCCTCCCGGCATCTCCATCGGGTTCGATGCCGTCCTGCGTCAGCGGGCCCAGCCCTTCAATCAGCGCCGCCTTCAATTAGCGACTGCCAACAAGTCCACCTCTAACCATATGCTTCTTCCGGATTTCAGGTGGCTCAACCCGCCCTACGCAGGCTGACCACGCGACCGGTGGCAAACCCGAGCACACACGAGGCAACGACTGGCACGACAATCTCGACAGTACTATGCCTTCACGCTACATAATTTCGATGACGAGTCATCGAAATAGAAAAATAGCTATGACGCGTCATCGAAATTCGCAACCGAAAAGAGGGGACAGGATTTTTTACTTTGAATGAACAGCCCCCGACTAAGGGGCCGTTGGGAAACCTGAGGCTACAATCGTTGGACGGACGCCGGACGGGTACGTGCTCTGGACTCTCGCCTAGGCAAGGCAAGGACCGGGCACGACGGCTAAGCGTCCAAGCGCTCAGCAACCTCATGAACCGAAGCAATCCAGTCACTTGAGATTCCGCTTACAGGTGAGAACCCAAACTTGCGAACGAAGTTCTGAATTCCAGCGCTAGGATTCGCGGCTTCTACCGCAATACTCTCATACCCATATTTCGGAGCCAAACTTACCAATTCTCGTAGCAACCACGCTCCATGACCAACTCGTTGTTCAGCAAACTTAATGCGAGCAATGACTAAAGGCTTCTCACCTTCGAAGCGGAGGTTAGGACCGGTTGGAAACCTTAGAAGAAGGTCGAACTTCGCGTTTCTTCCATCTATAGTCGAACCTGGCATCGAGTAAGCGCACCTGTTTTTTCGGTTAAATCTTCTTTTTAACCTGCTGTCAATCTCATCGGCGAACGCCTCGATGTGAGAGTCATTCAGAAAAGTCGTTCGTGCCATGGGTTACCGCTAAGTGCGCGTCTGAACGCAGCATTGATTTGTGAACCGGCTGAATTCCTAACGCAGAGGTGTGAAGGTTGCAGTTGAGCAGGCTCAACCTGGCCAGCTGAGCTTTTCGTTTAGCAGCACTTGTAGCGCCGACGGCGTCGGCTTGAGAGCGCTTAGCGAACGGTCCAGGGCCTTCCAAAGCGGTTGAGCCAGCTCAACTGGCACTGGGCGCCAGCACCACCCTTCCCGCTCTGCGCCATCCAGTGCCAGCTTGCCGTGCCTTTCTCCAACTAGGGCCAGCTTCGCCTGATGCCCGCCTACCGCTGCCGCTTTTGGCATAGCTCCTCCGTGAGTTGAGCCCGCTCAACCGGCATTGCGCCGCAGCCCGGCCACTCGGCCGACAGCAAAGCCAATGATGAACGCGGCTATAACCATTACCACAATCTCAACTGTACTCATTGTGCTATCTCCCTTGGTAATGGCCACCTTAGGCAAGCGGCAACGCGGCGAAATATCCACTTCAGCTCTCGGTCGTTGCTACCCCAGCCAAGGGCTTTCGCAGACTGGTAGGCTGCGGCGACAAGTTGGGCCTCCTCCAGCACCGGCGCAGCTCGCTTGGCTGCTATAAGGTCGTCGCAAAGGCTTTCAATGCATTCCGTACGCACTGCATTGTCATCAAGTTCACGTCTGTCCATTACCGTCACTCCGGCCGTGTAAACGCTCAATATACTGGGTTAACGTACAGTAGTCAATAAAGCAATTGTGTTAATCAAACGACTATAAAACAGTTTAGCGGGCTCAGCCAGCGCCAAATATGCGCTCCACGGTCGATGGCCACTCTGGCTGTGCTGGTCGCCTATACTCGAGCGGCTGGCCAGCGCATAGCAGCGCCAGCGCGTGCGAGAGCTCATCAGCTACGCCAGGCTCCGACAGGCCGTACCAAGAATTAGCAGGAGCTATTAAGCGATAACGTTGCAGCTCAGGCCAGCCTTCGACATCGTCATCAAGCGCCAGCCAGCGCACCAGCCCTTGCCTGTCTGCATCCGTTTGAATGGCGTCGTAGCGGCTCCGCGGCGGGTGCTCGAGCAGCGCGCCTTGCCATATTGTCCCGATGACCCGTTCGCGCAGTGCCAGCGGCAACTGCTGCACCGTGTACTTGTATCCGAGCGTCCGGCACCAGCTAGTTGCCAACACCAGGCGAACCTCAGGAAACAGTGCAAGCGTCCGCTCGAGCAGTGGCGCATGCTCAAACAATGGATGGCTGGTCGGGCCGCCGTTGTAAACCCGCGGCCGCAGGGGCTCGGTAGCAGTAACCCGGACGTCTGCAGGGTGCAGCACGCCGTCATAATCTAGGTAAAGCGTTGGCTGGTCGTTCACGGTAATATCTGGATTAAACCTACATGAGGTCATTATGTTGGATACAGTCGTTGATTACCTAGGCGTACCTGCCAATCGCAACAAAGTCGTCAGGACTCTCAGCGCAGTTGCCCTTGCCTCTAGTGCCCTTGTTACTGCCATTCTGTTAGCTGCAACACTCCTGCGATGATAGCTGCGTAGGCTGCTCAGCGCACGCAGATGGAGGGAGTTGCGCGCGGAGAGGAACCGGGGGCGGGCCGATTTCTATCAAAGGTAGGATAAAAAGGAATGCCCCGGGCACCTCCAGGCCTGCCTACGGGAACGCGCCCCAACACCTGGCTAGCCTGCCATGCGTTGACGCCGACGAGCCTCTTAAAGGGCTACAACTTTGCGGGGACGTCCACGTTTCGCAGGTTCACTGGTGTGATTAGCGAGGACCGGCTTCGGCTGTATGAACTGAATGAGCGCACCTTCGTCCCACAACAGTTTACGTCCTAGCTGGAACGGCTGTGGCAGCAGCCCCTGACCCATGTAGGTAGTCACAGTTCGTACAGATACGCGCAACAGCGAGGCAACTTCATCTTTCGTCAAATACTTCATCAGAGAGACTCCACAGTCGGTAAAAACCTGTGTAGCCCCCCGACTTATATTTATTTCCTTATGTTGCCGAAATCATCGTTGCGGCGCGTGGATGCTGAGTCAGGCGGTCACCGATGACGTTAGCGCGCTGTTGCAAATACACCTTCTGTAACACTGCTCGGTCACTATGCCCAGAAAACACCATCACTTCTTCGAGAGACGCTTCAAGCAGTTCAACCAGGCGGGAGATGCCTTCACGGCGCATGTCATGCAGGCGCACATCATACAGTTCAACCCTGTCCGCTGCCCGTCGTAACGCCTGCGAAATGCCGCTAGGAGAAATTTCAAAAATTCGGCCAGTCTTCCCTGAATCAAGCCGCTGCAGAATCTGCAGCGCAGGCGGCAACAAAGGAACGTCCCGCGTGCTCGTTTTTGATTTTTTCAAATGGCCAGGCTTGCGCAGCGTAATGACTTTTTCTTCCCAATTCACATCTTCCCACTGCAGCGAGCAGACCTCACTCCGACGTAGAGTTGTCATGACTGCAAATCGTACGAACGCTATGTGCAGGGGGTCTAATTCTGTGATTAACAGGGCCAGTGCCTCTTCGTCAACTCGAGTGTCACGGGGCTCAGGCTTTTCTGGCAATCGAATCTCCATCACATACTGAGCCGCTAGCCAGGCTCCGTAGAGCTGATTCAATTTGTTGGCGCGAAAATAGGCTACGAGCGCGCGACGCATCAACGTGATTTCATGACGGACCGTTTGCGCTGACGGAGGCACTATCACAACAGGAGGGAGCACATGGCCCATTTTTTTCCTGTAGTGTTTTTGGTGTTTCGTGAGTGTGGGGTCCGAAACTCGTCCGGAGCCCAGCAGACCTGCCTGTCGCTCGACCATCCAACGGTCTAGCAGGTCATAGTCCAGTTGGCCAAGAGTCAGATGCCCAAACCACTCGCCAAGCCGCTTGAGGCGTGACAAGTCTGATGCAGCGCCCGCCAGCTTCGGCAGCTCACGCAGACGATAGTTTTCAAGGATATCGCGCACTGGGATTTCTGCCGGAGTATGCCCAGAGGCGATGGTAGGGGCCGGTGGTAGAGCCTTCGGCTTCGCGTCCAATTTTTGCTCCAGCAACTCAACGCGACGACGGCGGGCCCAACGTAGGCCTTCATCGAATTGCTCGATGTCGAACGTACGCGAATCTTTTGGAAGGGGGGAAACTTCAACTGCGAAGCGCAGGGAGCCCGAACGGACCTCTACGTAGATATTTTTCTCAACCGTGCCGGACTTGAACTGCTTGCCTGGTGTGACCTGCGTGAGCGACTTGACCTTCATGCTGAACTCCTGTGTGGTGGAGTTCAGTGTTGCGATACGATTTATATTTCTCCCTAAAATCTCAGAACTTTCTCCCCAAACTCAGCAGGAGGTACTGTAAGTCCTTGATTTCTTGGCGCGGCTGGTAGGAATCGAACCTACGACCCTTGGCTTCGGAGGCCAATACTCTATCCACTGAGCTACAGCCGCGCAGGAGTGATGCGAAGGATACAGAGTTTCGGCCATCACGTCTATGGGACAGCGAGGTTGCGCAACAGAAATTGCGTTTCAATTAACGAGTTTTCGATCTATAATCGACCGGTTCCGAGCCACTTGCGTAGTAGAGGTTGGCCAGCGCCGGACGCCTGCAGGTTTTTTTATTTATAAGGAAATCATGAGCGACGCAAACCACACTGAGCATCAGTCTTTCATCAGGACCCCCAAGCAGTTGATCACAGCAGTAGCCGGATTCTTCCTGGTCATTGTCATCGGTATCATTTTGCTAGTGTCGTTCGTGACCAATCAGCACCTTACTGGGGCCGGCTCGGAAGGACAGAGTGCAGA
Source organism: Massilia sp. LXY-6 (assembly GCF_051233485.1). Classification (NCBI taxonomy): domain Bacteria; kingdom Pseudomonadati; phylum Pseudomonadota; class Betaproteobacteria; order Burkholderiales; family Oxalobacteraceae; genus Massilia; species Massilia sp. LXY-6. The sequence goes on along the minus strand of NZ_JBKFGF010000012.1, from coordinate 30,362 downwards.
AGAAGTGGCTGCCCGCCTGCGCCCTGTGGCCGAGGCCGGTTTCACCCTCAAGGACGTTAACGCACCAAAAGTACTCCAGGGCGGCCAGGCCGTCTATACCGCCGTCTGCGCGGCTTGCCATGCAAGCGGTGCCGCAGGCGCCCCGAAGGTCGGCGATGCCGGCGCATGGAGCGCGCGCATTTCTCAAGGTTTCGATACGCTGGTCCAGCATGCCGTCAACGGTATCCGTGCCATGCCGGCCAAGGGTGGCAACCCGGATCTGGACGACATCGAAGTAGCCCGTGCAGTCGCTTATATGGCAAACCAGGCCGGCGCCAAGTTCAAGGAACCGGAAGCTCCTGCCGCTGCCGCAGCACCGGCCGCTGCAGCTGTTGCTGCTGCCCCCGCCGCCGCTCCCGTTGCCGCGGCGCCAACTGCTGCAGCGCCTGCTGCCGCCAACCCGGCTCCAGCCGCTCCCGCGGCAGCAGGCAATACCGCCCAGGCGAATGCCGGCGCCGGCAAAGCCTTGTACAGCTCGACCTGCGTTGCATGCCACGGCGCGGGAATCGCCGGGGCGCCGAAATTCGGCGACAAAGCCGCATGGTCACCGCGCATCGCACAAGGCGTCAATGTGTTGTATGAGCATGCCATCAAAGGATTCCAAGGCAAGGCTGGTGTCATGCCGCCGAAGGGTAGCTCGAGCGCATCGGATGCGGATGTAAAGAGCGCTGTCGATTACATGGTCGGCGCCGCCAAATAAACCTTTCCTGCCCGTCGAAGCTGCCCGCGGGCGGCCGACCGATAGTCCCCTCTACCCTACAAAGTCCAGGCTTGTAGGGTATTTTTCTTTCCAGACCTCATGGCGCCAGCCGACCGACAGGCGCGAATCCCTGTTGTGCCTCAGAGTAATCCTACATTCACCCCTACAAAACCCCGAGTTCGAAAAGCGGCAAGCCGTGGATTGTTTATTGTTTAGGCAAGCTTTTCCGACAAAAAGTGCCTTTATGGCATTCAAGCCGAATAATATCTGTAAAAAATACGACAACATTTCGTTGCCCATGGGTAACAGTATTGCAGATATTTGACTTTTTCCCGTGCATGACCAGTTTCTTTGACGTAATCTAGTTCCTACACACAATAAGAAACCGACTAGAGCTCAACCAGAGAAACTGAGAATGAACTACACAAATCACATCTTCACGCTTCGTCGTCTTTCTATTGCAGCATCGTGCTCCGTGCTCGCGGCTTGCGGCGGCGGCGGTGACGCAACCCAGAATTCCTCCGCCACCCAGACGGCGGCCCTGATCAGCGGCTCGACCACGGGCACCCTGGCGACCCGCTCCCTGACCGGCCCGATCACCACCACCGTGCCGGTGACCTCGACGACGACGACGCCAGCGCCAGCGCCGACGGCCCCCGTCAAGCTCGGCAGCACTATTACTGACGTTCGTTTCGAAAACACCAGCGCGACTGCGGCGCAGAGCAATGTGCCGGTCACCTTCGGCCAGGTTTTTGCGCAAGGTAACCTGCTGACCACGGACAAACTGACCGGCCGCCTCGAAGATGGCACCACGGTTCCCCTGCAGGTCGACGTCAAGGCCACTCATGCCGACGGTTCGGTACGCCATGCCGTCATTTCGGCGGTCGTGCCGAGCATTGCGGCGGCCAAGCTGCGCACCATGTCGCTGGTCAAGGGCGGTTCGGCGCCGACCAGCAGCGTTACCATCGACTCCCTGACCCGCACCGGATTCAGCACCTCGGTACACGCCAACATCGGCGGCGTGGACTATTACGCATCGGCTGACGATCTGCTCAAGAGCGGCAAGGCGACGACCTGGCTGTCCGGTCCGGTGGCTACCGAATGGCAAGTCTCGGCGCCGCTGCAGACTGCGAACGGCACGCAGCACCCTCACCTGTCCGCACGTTTCGCCATCCGCTGGTATCCGGGTGCGAACAAGGCTCGCGTCGACGTGGTTGTCGAGAACGACTGGGCCTACGAGCCGTCGCCCCAGAACTTCACGTATGACGCAAGCGTGCTCGTCGGCGGAAAATCGGTCTACAGCAAGACCGGCCTGACCCACCTGCACCATGCCCGCTGGCGCAAGATTTTCTGGTTCAACGGCACCGAACCGACGGTCAACGTCAAGCACAACACCGGCTACCTGATCTCGACCGGCGCGTTGCCGAACTTCGATCAGTCGCTGGTCATCCCGGAAACGTCGATCTCGGCCTTCCAGGCGCGCTGGACCAAGGCATCGACGGATGCGATGGGCAGTGGCCTGACCACGCCCTACATGCCGACCACCGGCGGCCGCGACGACATCGGCCTGCTGCCGAACTGGGCTGCGACTTACCTGCTGTCCCAGGACAGCCGCATGAAGGAAATGACCCTGCGTACCGCGGACCTGGCGGGCAGTTTCTCGTCGCACTACCGCGACAAGCAGACTGGCCGTCCGATCAGCCTGGCGGATTATCCGTACATGACCATCAACGGTCACCAGGGCGACACCTACAACCCGGCAACCAAGAAGTACGAAGCCTTCCCGGTCTGCGAAACCGGCAAGTGCGATACGCCTTACACCCACGACGCGTCGCACCAGCCGGCCCTGGCCTACCTGCCTTACCTGGTCACGGGCGACTACTTCTATCTCGAAGAGCTGCAGTTCTGGGGCATGTGGGACGCATTCGAGACCAATCCGGGTTACCGCGACAACATCAAGGGCATCGTGTCGTCCGAGCAGGTGCGCGGACAGGCCTGGTCGCTGCGTACGCTGGCCGAAGCCGCCTACATCACGCCGGACCGGGACAGCCTGAAGCAGGCATTTACTGACATCATCAACAACAACCTCGACTGGTACAACAACACCTACGTCGCCAATACCGCGAACCCGCAGTACGCCAACAAGCTGGGCGTCGTCGCCAACGGCTACTCGCTCGTGTATGACGACGGTGCCAGTCTCGCGCCTTGGCAGGATGACTTCTTCACCTCGGCCGTCGGCCACGCCGCCGAGCTGGGCTTCACCAAGGCGAACGGCTTGCTGGCCTGGAAGGCACGTTTTTCTGTCGGCCGCATGGCTGCACCGAGTGTCTGCTGGATCGACGCCGCGAAGTACCAGATGCGCGTTCGTGATTCCGCCACCGCGCCGTTCTACGACTCGATGACGGAAACCTATGCCAAGAACCACGATGCATCGTTCCTGGCCATGCCGTGCGGCGGCACCGAGATGGCAACGTTCTTCGGCCTGAAGGTCGGCGAGATGACTGGCTATGCTCCGGAACCGACCGGCTATCCGTCGAACATGCAACCTGCCCTGGCCTATTCCACGAACGTCAGCGGTGCCGACGGCAAGAAAGCCTGGAGCCTGTTCATGGCGCGTCCGGTGAAGCCGGACTACCGCATGGCTCCGCAGTTCGCCATCGTGCCGCGCTGATCGCTGCCCTTGCGGGCGACAGAAAGGCTGCCTTTGACAGGGCAGCCTTTTTTTCGTCCTGTTTTTCAGTCCGTAAGGCATCAAAACAACGATTCTTCGAAAAACGCATAAAAATTTTTACAGCGGAAATTATTGGAACGATTTTTCGAACACGACACGTTTCTGATGAGTTTAGCGAAAAAGTGGCAATCCCGTCAGCAAAAACCCCTAAAAACCGTAGGCGTTTCTTGCAATCTTGCGATAACCCTATGATTTATTGCAAGAATTTCATATTGTCCAAATATAATTTCCGGTTACAACTCCTTACAAACCCTTCGTAAAAAATCTCGTAAGCTGCGAACTTTCCAGCAGGAATAACTGCGGCTAAGAAACGAACGAAAGAAAGACATGAACAAACACCGAAACAACGCTTTGCTTATTCTGGCTTCCTTGATGGCTGCCGGCAGTGCCTCGGCCGCTACCTTGTCGGTGGGTCCGGGCAAGACCTATGCAAGCCCTTGCCGCGCGTTCGCGGTGGCCAAAGCCGGCGACATCGTCGAAATCACCGGCAACACCACCTACAGCGGCGACGTCTGCGGCATCTACACCAGCAACCTGACCATCCGCGGCGTCAACGGCCGTCCGAAGATCGACGCCGCCGGCCAGAATGCGATGGGCAAAGGCACCTGGGTCGTCTCCGGCAACAACGTCACCATCGAAAACGTCGAGATGTTCGGCGCCAAGGTTGCCGACAAGAACGGTGCCGCGCTGCGCCTCGAAGGCACCGGCTTCACCCTGAGTAACTCGTTCCTGCACGATAACGAGAACGGCATCCTGACCGCTCCCAACACCTCGAGCAACATCCTGATCGAGTACACCGAATTCGGCCACAACGGCTACGGCGACGGCTACAGCCACAACCTGTACATCGGCAACGTCGGCAGCCTGACCTTCCGCTACAACTATTCGCACGACGCGAACATCGGCCACAACCTGAAGTCGCGCGCGCTCACCAACATGATCGCGTACAACCGTTTCTCCAGCACCGCCCCTGGCGAAGTCGGCACCACCGCAGCCGGGCGACCGAGCTACGAGATCGACCTGCCGAACGCCGGCACCTCGTACGTCATCGGCAACGTGATCGAACAGCCGGCCGCCAACAGCAACCCGAACATGCTGGCCTACGGCGAGGAAGGCGCCAGCAACCCGGGCCAGAACCTGTATGTGGTGAACAATACCTTCCTGAACGACTACAGCTCGGGCGGCACCTTCGTGATGGTCGGCTCCGGTGTGACGACGCCTGTACTGCTGCAGAACAATATCTTCGGCGGCATCGGCACCATGACCAACCAGGCCAGCGCAATCAGCAAGACCAACTACCGTTCGGCCTCGCCGGGCTTCGTCAACCGCGCCGCCTATGACCTGCGTCCGCTGGCCAATCCGCTGGTGGTCAACGCCGGTTCGGTACCGGGCGTGTCCCCGAGCGGCGTCGGCCTGAAACCGGGCGCCGTCTACAAGCATCGCGCATCGGGCACCACCCGCGTGTACGACGGCTACTACGACATCGGCGCCTACGAGGCACAGTAAGCCTTGCATTACCGGCGCCTGCCGGCAGATGAAAAAAGAGCCGCCCATCGGGCGGCTCTTTGCTTTTGCCACGTCGGGCAGCTTTTACCAGATGATCACGCGATCATTCGGCGCCAAGTACATCTTGTCGCCCTGCTTCACGCTGAAGGCCTCGTAGAAGCCCGGCTGGTTGCGCAGGGTGCCGTTGGCGCGGTACTGGCCCGGCGAGTGCGGATCGGTCTTCACTTGCACGATCTGCTGCTGCTCGCGCATCTTCGAACGCCACACCTGGGCCCAGCCCGCGTACAGGCGCTGGTCGCCGGTCATGCCGCCGATCACCGGGGCCTTCTTGCCCTTCAGCGAGATGTGGTAGGCCTTGTAGGCGATCGCCAGGCCCGAGTTGTCGGCGATGTTCTCGCCCAGGGTCAGCTCGCCATTGACGTGGTAGCCCGGGATCGGCTCGAAGGCGTTGTACTGGTTGACCAGCGCGGTGGTCTTGGCCTTGAAGTTCTTGTGATCCTCGGCGGTCCACCAGTCGCGCAGGTTGCCGTTGCCGTCGTACTGGGCGCCCTGGTCGTCGAAGCCGTGGCTGATCTCGTGGCCGATCACGGCGCCGATGCCGCCGTAGTTGACCGCGTCATCCGCGTTGGCGTCGAAGAACGGCGGCTGCAGGATCGCGGCCGGGAACACGATCTCGTTCATCTCCGGGTTGTAGTACGCGTTGATGGTCTGCGGCGTCATGCCCCACTCGTCGCGGTCGATCGGCTTGCCCAGCTTGTTGATCTCGTAGTCGGCGGCCCACACGCGCGCGCGCATCACGTTGCCGACCAGGTCGTCACGCGAGACCGTCAGCGCGGAGTAGTCCTTCCACTTGTTCGGGTAACCGATCTTCGGGGTGAACTTGGCCAGCTTGGCCTGGGCTTCCTTCTTGGTCGCCGGGCTCATCCAGTCGAGCTTGTTGATCGACTCTTTATATGCAGCCAGCAGGTTCTTGACCAGCGCTTCCATGCGCGCTTTTTTCTCCGGCGAGAAGTACTGGGCGACGTACAGCTTGCCCAGCGATTCGCCCTGCGCACGCTCGACCGCACCGACACCACGCTTCCAGCGCGGTTCCTGTTCCTTCACGCCCGACAGGGTGCGGCCGTAGAAGTCGAAGCGCTCGTCGACGAAATTCTTCGACAGGAAGCTGCCGTAGGATTCGATCAGGTGCAGCGACAGATAGGCCTTCCAGGTGTCGATCGGGGTCCTGTTGGCCACTTCCATGAAGGCCTTCAGATAGGTCGGCTGGCCGACGATCACGTAGCTCGCCTTGCCGGACAGGCCGGTGGTGTCGAGCCAGGTCTTCCAGTCGAAGCCCGGGGCGACCGTGTTCAGGTCGGCCAAGTTGACCTTGTTGTAGGCCTTGATCGGGTCGCGCAGTTCGACCTTGGTCCACTGCACCTTGGCGATCTCGGTCTCGAAGTCGACGATGGCCTTGGCATTCGCGCTGGCGTTCTTGTCGCCGGCCATGCTCAGCATCTTCTCGACGTGCTGCTGGTACTTGGCGAGGGTAGCGGCCAGCTTCTTGTCGTCGGCCTTCAGGTAGTAGTCGCGGTCCGGCATGCCCAGGCCGCCCTGGCCGATGTCGGCCACGTACTTGGTCGAATCCTTGTTGTCCTGGTGGATGCCGAAGTCGAACGGCACGCCGACGCCGATCTTGCCCAGCTGGGCCAGCAGGGCCGGCAGCTCGGACTTGTCCTTCAGCGCGGCGATCTTGTCCAGCTCGGACTTCAGCGGGGTCGCGCCCAGCTGCTCGAGGCGGGCCTCGTCCATGAAGCTGGCGTAGAAGTCGCCGATGCGCTGCTCGTCGGTGCCCTTGGCGGCGTTCTTTTTCGAGACGTTCTCGATGATGCCGCGCAGCTGCGGCAGGGTGTTCTCGCGCAGCTCCATGAACGAGCCCCAGCTCGACTTGTCGGACGGGATCTCGACGGTCTTGAGCCACTTGCCGTTCAGGTATTCGAAGAAGTCGTCCTGCGGGCGCACGGACGATTCGATGTATTGGGTCGCGATGCCGGCGCTCAGGGTCTGGCCCTTGGTCGCGGTGGCTTTCGCGGCAGCGGCGCCACTGCCTTCGGCGTGGCCGACGCTGGCGATCAGGGCCAGGGTCAGGGCGCTCAACAGATACTGCTTTTTCATTGCATCTCCCTCGGTTTGTTATGGGTTGATGGGGGGCGGCGGGATCGCCGCCGCTCCGTTCATCAGTCTACATGCGTGGCGCTTGGTATTACCAGATCGTGACGCGGTCTTCCGGCTTCAGGTACATCTTGTCGCCTTCCTTCACGCCAAAGGCTTCATAGAAGGCGGCTTGGTTGCGCAGGGTGCCGTTGGCGCGGAACTGGCCCGGCGAGTGCGGGTCGGTCTTCACCTGATTGATCTGCGCTTCGTCGCGCATCTTCGAGCGCCACACCTGGCCGAAGCCCATGAAGAAGCGCTGGTCGCCGGTCAGGCCGTCGATGACCGGGGCCGGCTGGCCGTGCAGCGAGATCTTGTAGGCTTTATAGGCGATCGCGAGACCCGAGTTGTCGCCGATGTTCTCGCCCAGGGTCAGAGCGCCGTTCACGTGGTAGCCCGGCACCGGCTCGAAGGCGTCGTATTGCTTGACCAGCATGTCGGTCTTGGCCTTGAAGCGGGCTTGGTCTTCCGCGGTCCACCAGTTGCGCAGGTTGCCGTCGCCGTCCGACTGGCTGCCCTTGTCGTCGAAGCCGTGGCCGATTTCGTGGCCGATCACGGCGCCGATCGCGCCGTAGTTGACGGCGTCGTCGGCCTGCGCGTTGAAGAACGGAGGCTGCAGGATCGCGGCCGGGAACACGATTTCGTTGAGGCGCGAGTTGTAGTACGCGTTGATGGTCTGCGGCGTCATGCCCCATTCTTCGCGGTCGATCGGCTTGCCCAGCTTGTTGATGTTGCGGTTGTAGGCGAAGGTCGCGGTGCGCATCACGTTGCCGACCAGGTCATCCTTCTTGATCGCCAGCTTCGAGTAGTCGCGCCACTTGTTCGGGTAGCCGATCTTCGGATTGAACTTGGCCAGCTTGGCCTGGGCTTCCTTCTTGGTCTCCGGGCCCATCCAGTCGAGGTGGTCGATCGATTCCTTGTAGGCGGCCAGCACGTTCTTCACCAGCTCTTCCATGCGGGCCTTGCGCTCCGGCGGGAAGTACTGGGCGGTGTATTCGCGGCCCAGGGCTTCGCCCAGCGCGCCTTCGACGGTGCCGACGCCACGCTTCCAGCGCGGTTCCATTTCCTTCACGCCCGACAGGGTCTTGCCGTAGAAATCGAAGCGCTCGTCGACGAAGGCCTTCGACAGGTAAGGCGCGTATTCGCGCAGCACCTGCCACTGGAAGTAGGCTTTCAGGGTATCGAGGTCGGTCTTGCCCAGCACCTCGTTGAAGCCGGTGATGTAGCTCGGCTGGCCGACGATCACGTAGCTCGCCTTGTTGCCGATGCCGGCGGCGCCCAGCGCGGCCTTCCAGTCGTAGTCGGGGGCCAGCTTGGACAGCTCGTCCACGCTCATCTTGTTATAGCTCTTGTTCGGGTCGCGCAGCTCGACGCGGTTCCACTGCACTTCGGCCAGCTTGGTCTCGAACGCAACGATGGCCTTGGCCTTGGCGGTGGCATCCTTGTCGCCGGCCAGGCTCAGCATGTTGGTGACGTGCTGCTCGTACTTGGCCTTGATGCCGGCCATGCGCTTGTCATCCATCTTCAAATAATAGTCGCGGTCCGGCAGACCCAGGCCGCCCTGGCGGATGTAGGTCGCGTACTTGGTCGATTCCTTGGCATCCTGGGCCACGCCGATGCCGTACGGGGTGGCGACACCGATCTGCGACAGGTGCGCGACCAGGGCCGGCACGCCTTTCTTGTCCTTCAGCGCGCGGATGCGCTGCAGCTCGCCGGCCAGCGGCCTGGTACCGAGGACCTCGAGCTTCTGCTCGTCCATGAAGCTGGTGTACAGGTCGCCGATCTTCTGCTCGTCGCTGCCGGCCTTCTTGCCCGGCTTCTTCTGGTCCGCTTCGACGATGCCGCGGATCTGCGCCTGGGTATCGTCGCGCAGTTTCATGAAGGTGCCCCAGCTCGTGCGGTCCGACGGGATTTCCGTCGTCTGCAGCCACTTGCCGTTCAGGTGGCCGAAGAAATCGTCCTGGACGCGCACGCCCTGGTCGATGTACTGCGTCTCGATGCCGGAGGTCGTGCCCGCGGCAGCGGAATGAACATTGTCCGCGGCGCCGGCGAAGGCGGCGATCATGGACAGGGTCAGGGTGCTCAGAAGGTATCGTTTCACGCGGAAGTCCTTGGTTGCAGGGAAAAGAACGGCTTGTGGCCATCGGCAAATGTATCACAGCCCGGCTTGCCGAAACCGGGCCCTTGTCTGGCATTTACTACAGTTTCATTTCATAGCGAATGCCGAAAGTCGTGTAGGTACGGGCCTGCGTCGCGGCGCTCTGCACCAGCGGACCGGTGTCGAGGCTGCGCGCGGTCTCGTAGACGCGCGGGTCGAGGTTGTTGGCCGACAGGCGCAGCTGCGCCATGGCGTTCAGCTTCCATAAACTGTAGAAGTCGAACTGGCGCTTGGTGCCGGTGGTCGCCGTCTCGTTGACCGTGGTCTGCACCAGGGTTTCCGGGGTCCAGTTCAGGCTGCCGCCCAGGGTCAGCGGCAAACCCTTCGCGCGGTAATCCAGGCCCAGGTTGGCGGTCTGCTTCGGCTGCTGGTCGAGGCGGTTGTTCGGCCCCGGGATGCCGTCCACGCGCGACCAGAAGCGGCTGTAGTTCGAGCGCAGCTCGATCAGCGGCGCTTGCGGCCACAGCTCGGTCAGCGGGAACTTGGCTTCCAGTTCGACGCCGCTGGTCCGCGCCTTGCCGATGTTGACCGGCGTGGAGACCCAGCGCGCACCGGCCGGACCTTGCACGAGCACGGTCTGGCGGCGCATCAGGTCATCGATGTTGCGGACGAAACCGCTGGCCGACAGCAGGCCGCTCTTGCCGAGGTAGTGTTCGTAGGCCAGGTCGAGGCCGGTGGCCAGCTCCGGCTTCAGGTGCGGGTTGCCGCTGCGGTCGGGGCGGGTGGCGTCGTTGTAGGTCGAGATGCTCGGCACCGCGATCAGGTCGTTCAGGGCCGGCGCTTTATAACTGCGGGTGACGCTGCCGCGCACCTGGTCCTTCTCGTGACCGGGGATGCGCCAGACGCCGTGCAGCACCGGGCTCCATACCTTCGAGGTGTTTTTCACATCCGCAGCGGCGCCGTTCTCTCCACCGTCGCTGGTGACGCGGATGCCTTCCCAGCGCAGGCCGAGATAGGTCGAGAACTGCGGCGTGACGTCCCACTCGTCCTGCACGAACAGGGCCACGCGGCGCGACTGCGCAGCCAGCGAGGCGCCGCCGTCGTCGAACAGGGCCGCGGAATCGCCGGCCGCCACGTGCTCCTGCCGGCGCCGGCTGCTTTCCAGGTCCCAGCCGGCCGCGAACAGGTGGCCCTGGCCGAGCGGACGGCTGTACTTGCCGCCGGTGTTGACGCCGCTGTCGCGGCTGGCGTCGCTGTCGACGTAGCGGCGCAGCGCGCCGCCGCCGGCATCGAAGGTGTTGCGGAAGGTAGCGCTGTCGTTCCTGCCGCCGGTGAAGCCGAACTTCACGTCCAGGCGCGCACCGGCATCAAAGCGATGCAGCCAGTTGCCGAAGCCGCGCAGGAAGGTCGAGTGCGAATGCGCGTCCGAGCGCTGGTGCGCATATTCAGGCGCGACAGTTCCTATGGGCTGATCCAGCCGGCTGTCGGCGCCGTTGCGGCTGCGGTTACTGGCCAGGAAGGGCTGGAAGGTCAGCGTGTCGCTGTTCGCGAATTTGTACGAGAAGCGCGGCGACAGGAAGATGCCGTCGAAGACGCCTTCGCCTTCGTCATGGATCTGCTGGCGGCGCTCCACCGTGCCGTCCTTGCGGGTGCTGAGGTTGACCGTGTCGCTCTCGTTATGCGGACGGTTCTGCATCAGCGCACCGGTCATCATCCAGCTCAGGCTGCCCACCTTGCCGGGCATCGTCAGCCCGAGGTTCGCGCCGTGCCGGCCCTGCTCGATGTTGTCGGCCAGGCGCAGCTGGATATCTTTCTGTTGATACCCCTCTCTCAGGATGATGTTGATGGTGCCGGCGATGGCCTGGGTGCTGTGCTCGGCCACCGGACCGCGGATCACCTCGATGCGCTCGACCTGGTCGGGCGACAGCGACTCCAGCGAGAACCCCGGCGGCGGGCGCTCGCCGTTGACCAGCATCTGGGTATAGCCATTGCCCATGCCGCGCATGCGCACCCCGCCGCCGCCGCGTCCCGGCGCGCCGCCGAGGGTCACGCCGGGCAGGCGTTTCAGGACTTCGCTGACGCTGGTGTCGCCGTTGCGGTCGAGCTCCTCGCGGCCGAACACCATCTTGGCGGCGGTCGAGATGCGGCGTGCCTCGGTGTCGTCGGCGCGCGCGCCGCTGACGCGCACTTGCGCTACGCCTTGCTGGATCGTCGGCGCCGCCGGGGCAGCGGTGGAGCGGGAGTTGGGGTCGGTGGCGGCAGCCGCCTGGTCACTGCTTTGGGGAAGGGCCCATGCGTGTCCCGCCGTGCCCAGCAACGCCAGGCAGGCCATCGGGATCAGTTTGCTCATGCTCGTCGTTATTATCGGTTGCCCGGACTGTTGCCATCCGGTTAAATCAAATTCTAGCCGTTAAGCATAGGCAAATTGTCGATCAGGTGGCCGTTGTTACTTTACGATACATGGTGAGCAAGCAGTTTCGTCAAAAAAGCAACAAAGTATCGACGCCACCGCCGACGCTTCCCGTATTTATTTACATTATTGACTGAGGATCAATAATCTAGCCGCCGATATTGATGCCACGTCCGTGACCGCCCATCCCGCGGCCGCCGCGCTCACCGCCGCGTTCACTGCCCCTTCCGCCGCCATGTTCGCCGGCGGGACGTCCTTCCGGCACCACCCGCATCAACTGCTCGTTCACCAGGGTCGCGACCTGGCGCCGCTGGGTGTCGTCGAGGGCATCGTTCAGGCCCAGCCACAGTTCGCGCAGCTGCTTGTCTTCCTGGGTCGTGGCGGCGCTTTCCGCTCCGACCAGGGCGCTCAGCTCGCGCAGTTCGACGTCCGGCCTGGCCAGCAAGGCCTTGGCCCGCTCCTGCAGCGCGTCGCGGCGGTGCTGGCGCTCGCGCAGCACGGTGCGCGAACGGCTCTCGACCTGCTGCCACAGGGTCTGCTGGTTGGCGTTCAGGTTCAGCGCCTTCTTGAACTCGGAGGCCATCGGCACCAAGTCCTCGGCACGCATGTCCATCAAGGGGACTGCCAGGATCGGTCCCGCGGTTCCGAGGGCGAAGGCAAGCAGGCAGGCGCGGGTGAGGCGCACGGGCATCCGGGTAGTCATGCGCATTAACATTCTATAAAGCTCCTGGGCATAAAAAAACCCACGGGGCTACCGTGGGTAAAGACCACTTCAAGAGTGGAGAGAGAGAGAAAAACTGATAACGACTATAGGCTCGGGCTCTCCCCCTCATGTGGACTCTTACAATTACTTACCGGCCACCGGCAAGAGGCTTACACGGATTTACAAGTCGTTTGAAGTCGTCAAGAAAAAACCGCCATGCGCTTGCGCGGCATGGCGGTCCTGGAAGCGTGCGAACGACGGATCAGTCGCGCTGCTGCTGGCGGCGCTCCGGAATCAGGTCCTTCGCATCGACCAGCTTGTCCTTGTAGGAGTCGAAGATCTTGGCCAGCGCGTCGCGCATGTCCACCTGCGGGGTCCAGCCCAGTTCCGAGACCGTGTTCTCGATCTTCGGCACGCGGTTCTGCACGTCCTGGTAGCCGGTGCCGTAGTAGGCGCCCGAGCTGGTCTCGACCAGCTTGACCTGCTTGGCGGTCTCGCGGTATTCCGGGTAGTCGGCCGCCAGCTCCAGCATCATGTGGGCCAGTTCGCGGATCGAGTAGTTGTTCGACGGGTTACCGATGTTGTAGATCTTGCCGGTCGCCTTGCCGTCCTTGTTCTCGATGATCTTCATGAGCGCTTCGATGCCGTCGTCGACATAGGTGAAGGAGCGCTTCTGCGCGCCGCCGTCGACCAGCTGGATCGGTTCGCCGCGCACGATGTGGCCCAGGAACTGGGTCAGCACGCGCGACGACCCTTCCTTCGGGGTATGGATCGAGTCCAGTCCGGCGCCGACCCAGTTGAACGGGCGGAACAGGGTGAAGTTCAGGCCTTCCATGCCGTAACCCCAGATCACGCGGTCCATCAGCTGCTTCGAGCAGGCGTAGATCCAGCGCGGCTTATTGATCGGGCCGTAGACCAGTTCCGAGTTCTCCGGATCGAACTCGTCGTCGTGGCACATGCCGTAGACTTCCGAGGTCGACGGGAACACCAGGTGTTTTTTATACTTGGCGGCCGAGCGCACGATCGGCAGGTTGGCTTCGAAGTCGAGTTCGAACACGCGCAGCGGTGCCTGGACATAGGTCGAGGGCGTGGCGATCGCCACCAGCGGCAGGATCACGTCGCACTTCTTGACGTGGTATTCGACCCATTCGGTGTTGATCGTGATGTCGCCTTCGAAGAAGTGCATGCGAGGATGGTCGAGCAGCTCGCTGATGCGCTCCGAATTCATGTCCATGCCGTAGACTTCCCAGTTGGTGGTCTCCAGGATGCGCTTGGACAGGTGGTGGCCGATAAAGCCGTTGACGCCGAGAATGAGGACTTTCTTCATTTCAAATAAGCAACATATGCACGTGAACGGGCCATTATATCACCGTGAATATTCACACCAGCCGGACCCGGGCGGCCGTTGCGGGCGCGGGACGGGTATACTCCACTGCGCTCAGGCATAACGTTAGCGAAGGACCGACAGCACATGGGCTCGAAACTCAAACATTCCGCCCTCCTCACCTTGGGCGCCATCCTCGGCGTCGCGGTCACGATGCAATTTTCGGCGCTGGCCCAGAAGCCGGTCGACAACGGCATGCCCATCGACGGCCTGCGCCAACTGGCCGGCGTCTACAAGCTGATCAAATCGGATTACGTCGAACCGGTCGAAGACCGCAAGCTGCTGACCCAGGCCACGGCCGGCATGGTGGCCGCGCTCGACCCGCATTCCGCCTGGCTGGACCGCAAGGCTTACCGCGAGCTGCGCGAAGGCACCGAAGGCCGCTTCGTCGGCCTTGGCATCGAGATCGGCCAGAGCGACGAGGGCTATGTGAAGATCGTCGCCCCGATCGAGGATTCGCCGGCCGCGCGCGCCGGCATCCAGGCCGGCGACCTGATTTCGCGCATCGACGGCGCGGCGGTCAAGGACATGGAACTCGACGAGGCCATCAAGCACATGCGCGGCGAGCCGCACACCAAAGTCGTGCTGACCATCGTGCGCCAGGGCGCAGCGGCGCCGCTGGAGATCCCGATCGTGCGCGACGAGATCGTGCAAAAGAGCGTGAAGGGCAAGATCGTCATGTCCAACGGCGCCGGCTACGCCTGGGTGCGCATCTCGCAGTTCCAGGAGCCGACCGTGCACGACTTGGCAGCCAAGCTGGCGGCGCTGGCGCGCGCGGAACCCGGGCTGAAAGGCCTGGTGCTGGACCTGCGCAACGACCCCGGCGGCCTGCTGCAGGGCGCGATCGGCACCGCCGCCGCCTTCCTGCCGGCCGGCGCCGAGATCGTCTGGACCAACGGCCAGCTCGAGGAGTCGAAGGCGCATTTCTACGGCCGCCCCGAGCACTACATGCTCGGCCGCAGCGACGACCCTCTGAAAGACCTGCCGGACCTGTTCAAGACCATTCCGATGGTGGTGCTGGTGAATACCGGCTCGGCCTCGGCCTCGGAAATCGTGGCCGGCGCGCTGCAGGACTACAAGCGCGCGGCGATCGTCGGCAGCCCGACCTTCGGCAAGGGCTCGGTCCAGACCATCCGCCCGATGGCCAACGAGACGGCGGTGAAGCTGACCACGGCGCGCTACTACACGCCGAGCGGGCGCTCGATCCAGGCGCGCGGCGTGGTGCCCGACTTCCCGGTCGACGAGAACGCCGACGGCGACGGCATGAATGCGCTGCGCATGCGCGAAGCCGACCTGCAGCGCCACCTCTCGAATGACCGCGACCACGAGGAAGCGACGCGCAAGGACGACATCAACCAGCAGATGCGGATCCTGGCCGCGGAACGCCACCGCAAGCCGCTCGAATTCGGCAGCGCCACCGACTTCCAGCTGGCCCAGGCGCTGTGCCACCTGCAGGGCCTGCCGGTGCAGCTGTCCAGGCGCGCCGGCAGCGCCGACAGCGCCGGGCCGCTGGCCCAGCAGGCGCATTGATCCGGGCGTTTTCACGGTCTGTACGATTGTGTAGAATCGGCAGATTCTCCGGGGTTTCCTCCCGTACCATCTTAGAAAGCCAATCATGAAACCTGTCGTCATCAGCGGCACCGGCCTGTTCACGCCACCGAACTCGATCTCCAACGACGAGCTGGTGACGGCCTTTAACGCTTACGTCGAATTGTTCAACGCCGAGAACGCGCACAAGATCGCGGCCGGCGAAGTCACCGCCCTCGAGCCGTCCAGCAGCGCCTTCATCGAGAAAGCGTCCGGCATCAAGTCGCGCTACGTGATGGAAAAGACCGGCATCCTCGACCCGAAGCACATGACCCCGCGCATCAAGGAACGCGCCGACGAGGAACTGTCGCTGCAGGCCGAGATCTGCGTCGTCGCCGCGCGCCAGGCGCTGGCGCGCGCGAACCGCACCCCGGCCGATATCGACATGGTGCTGGTCGCCGCCAGCAACATGCAGCGCGCCTACCCGGCGATGGCGGTCGAGGTGCAGGACGCGCTGGGCATCGACGGCTTCGGCTTCGACATGAACGTGGCCTGCTCGTCGGCGACCTTCGCGATCCAGACCGCGGCCGCCGCCGTGCAGACCGGCCAGGCGCGCGCGGTGCTGGTGCTGGACCCGGAAATCACCAGCGCCCACCTGAACTTCCGCGACCGCGACAGCCACTTCATCTTCGGCGACGCCTGCACCGCGATAATCATCGAGGCGCTTGAGACCGCCACCGGCGAACACCAGTTCGAGATCCTGGACTCCAAACTGAAGACCAAGTTCTCGAACAACATCCGCAACAACTTCGGCTTCATGAACCGCTTCGACGAAGCCGGCATCGGCCAGCCCGATAAACTGTTCCGCCAGCAGGGGCGCAAGGTGTTCAAGGAAGTGTGCCCGATGGCTGCCGAGACGATCCGCAACACGGTCGAAGGCGCCGGCCTGAAGATCGAGGACATCTCGCGCTTCTGGCTGCACCAGGCCAACCTGAACATGAACCAGCTGATCGTGCGCCTGCTGCTGGGCCGCGACGCCACGCCCGAAGAAGCGCCGGTGATCCTCGACACCTACGCCAACACCTCCTCGGCCGGTTCGATCATCGCCTTCCACAGCTACCAGGACGACCTGCCGAGCGGCGCCAACGGCGTGATCTGCTCGTTCGGCGCCGGCTACTCGATCGGCTGCGTGGTAGTGCGCAAAAAGTAAGGACGCCGCCCCGCGCCTGATCCGTCGCCCCCGCGAAGGCGGGGGCCCAAGTTGACGCACCACACCAGCAAGCTCATCAGTAACCAAGATTCATCGTTCCATCGGGAATATTGGTAGTTCCAGTCCTACAAAGGTGCGCTCCCGATTCCTCTGGAATACGCCCTTCCCTGCGCGCATGATCTCCCTGTCAGCGCATCAACATGCGCAGCACCTGAGGAGGATCAAATGACCAAGCAAAAAGGACCTGATAGCGTCCGCGCACGCGGTATCGCCAAGGAAAAAACCGTCCCCGTCGCGAACGGTAGCCAGCAGCCGCGGGCGCCGGGCTGGGTGGCGCCGGGCGGCGCCAACGTCCAGTCGGCGAACATCGAACAGCAGGGGGCGGCCCTGCGCTCGCGCGGATCGCTGCAGGGCGGCAGTGCCGGCGAGCAGAACGTCGGCAGCCAGCGCGGTGGCGGCGGTGCCCAGCAGGCCGGCTGGAGCGCCCGCCAGAGCGCCCAGCGCATGCAGGCGCGCGGTGAGGAAGACCGCATGAACGCTTCGCGCCAGTCGGGCTACGGCGGCATGGAGCAGAAGCAGGCGAGCGCATCGGGTTCGATGCAGAGCGAGCAGAAGCCGTCGGATTATGCGAGCAAGAAGAGCAAGAAAGGCAGTAGCGGCGCCGGACAGGACTGAGGCGTGATCGATTAACGATGGTAGCCGGCCGCCTCCCACAGCAGGGCCAGGCCGGAGCTCACGATCGAGCCATCGACCAGCATCCTGAACGTGGCCGGCTGCATCCGCAGCACGACCGAGCGGGCGCAAAAGATCCGCTCAGCGCCGACGAACAGCAGCAACAGATAGGCCATCGAGACGCCGTTCATGTCCACTACAGGGCGGCCGCCAGTTCCGTCCCCTCGCGGATCGCCCGCTTCGCGTCCAGCTCGGCGGCCAGCGCAGCGCCGCCGATCTTGTGGAAGCGCGGCCCGCCCCGCGTTCCCTCGGGCGGCATCAGCTCGGCCAGGCTGTCCTGGCCGGCGCAAATGACGACGTTGTCCACTTCCAGGAGCTTCTGTTCGCCGCCCACTGTGATGTGCAGGCCGGCGTCGTCGATGCGGTCGTACTGCACGCCCGCCATCATCACCACGCCCTTGCGCGCCAGCGTGGCGCGGTGCACCCAGCCCGAGGTTTTACCGAGCCCCGCGCCCGGACGCGTGGTCTTGCGCTGCAGGAGCCAGATGCTGCGCGGCGGCGCCGGCTGGTGCGCCTCGGCCAGGCCGCCCGGCGTGGCGACCCGCGGATCGACGCCCCACTCGCCCATCCACTTCGCCACCGGCACCGGCAGCGGTTCGAGCGGATCGTGCAGCAGGAACTCCGCGGTGTCGAAGCCGATCCCGCCGGCGCCGACGATCGCCACCCGCTTGCCCACCGGCGCGCGCCCGCGCAGCACGTCCAGGTAGGACAGCACCTTCGGATGGTCAATGCCGTCGATGCGCGGCATGCGCACGCTGACGCCGGTGGCCACGATCACCTCGTCGTAGCCGGCGGCGACCAGTTCGTCGCGCGTGACGCGCCGGCCGAGGCGCAGCTCGACTCCGGTGAGCTCGAGCTTGCGCCCGAAGTAGCGGATGGTCTCCGCGAATTCCTCCTTGCCGGGAATGCGCATGGCGACCCTGAACTGCCCGCCGATGCTGTCGGCCGCATCGAACAGCGTCACCTCGTGGCCGCGCTCGGCCGCCACGGTCGCCGCCGACAGCCCGGCCGGGCCGGCGCCCACCACCGCGACGCGACGACGCCGCCGCGCCGGGCGAACCACCAGTTCCGTCTCGTGGCAGGCGCGCGGGTTCACCAGGCAAGTGGCGCGCTTGTTCGAGAAGGTGTGGTCGAGGCAGGCCTGGTTGCAGGCGATGCAGGTGTTGATCTCGTCGCTGCGCCCGCTTTCCGCCTTGGCGACCCACTCCGGGTCGGCCAGGAAGGGCCGCGCCATCGACACCAGGTCGGCGTCGCCGCGCGCCAGCAGGTTTTCCGCATCAATCGGCATGTTGATGCGGTTCGACGCCACCACCGGAATGTTCACCGCCTGGCGCAGCCGTCCCGCCACCTCGGCAAACGCCGCGCGCGGCACCGAGGTGACGATGGTCGGCACCCTCGCCTCGTGCCAGCCGTACCCGGTGTTCAGGATGGTCGTGCCGGCCTGTTCCAGCGCCTGGGCGGCCGCGACCACCTCGTCCCAGGTATTGCCGCCGTCGACCAGGTCGAGCACCGAATGGCGGTACATGATGATGAAGTCGTGCTTGAGCGCTGCGCGGATGCGGCGCACCACCTCGACGGGCAGGCGCATGCGGTTCTCGATCGGGCCTCCCCAACGGTCCTGGCGACGGTTGGTGCGCGCGCACAGGAACTGGTTCAGCAGGTAACCTTCGCTGCCCATCACCTCGACGCCGTCGTAGCCGGCCTGTTTCGCCAGCTTGGCGCAGCGCACATAGGCCTCGATGGTCGATTCGATCCCGCTCTCCGTCAGCGCGCGCGGACGGAACGGGGAGATCGGCGACTTCTGGTTCGAGCTGGAAACCACCAGCGGCTGGTAGCCGTAGCGGCCCGCGTGCAGGATCTGCAGCACGATCTTGCCGCCCTCCTCGTGCACGGCGCGGGTGACGCGGCGGTGGTTGGGGACGTCGCCGATGACATTCAGCGTGCCGCCGAAAGGCAGCAGCCACCCCTCGCGGTTCGGCGAGATGCCCCCGGTGACGATCAATCCGACGCCGCCGCGCGCCCGCTCGCGGTAGAAGGCCGCCAGCTTGCCGTAGTGGTAGAAGCGGTCTTCGAGCCCGGTGTGCATCGAGCCCATGATCACGCGGTTCTTCAGCGTGGTGAAACCGAGGTCGAGCGGCGACAGCAGGTGCGGGTAGGCGGTGGTGGGGGCAGGTGCATTCATGGTGCCCCGCATTACACCGGTTTTTCTTGGAGTTGTGGCACTAAAAGAAGCATCGAGAAACCGTAGCGAGCGGAAGCCTGGGTGGCCGAGAAGCGCAGCCGTACTTCGGTACGGCGAGCATCGCAGGCCGGCCAGGCGACGCGCAGTAGGTTTATCGATGCTTCTTAAACCGGATAGCTCTCCGGCGAACGGATCTCCGCAAACTGCTCGATGCTGCCGATGCGCACCATGACCGGGTTCAGGCTGGCCTGGGGCGACATCGAGCGCCAGGCGAATTTCCACTCCTTTTCGCGGGCCTCTGCCGCGGTCTTGCTGAAGGCCAGGCCCAGGCGCGAGCGCACGCCGTATTCGACCGGGCCGTCGATGCCGGCCCAGTTGGGCAGCGTGCGCTGGACCGCGCGGTGCAGGCGCTCGCCGAACTCCTCGGTGTTGTGGATGACCAGGCAGGCGTCGGCCGGGCCCAGCACGGTGAACAGCTGCTTGTCCCAGGCCTGTGAGAACGACAGGCTCAGGAAGCCGTTCGCCGGCAGCAGCCGGAACTGGCCGGCGGAGAGCGCCTGCTCCAGTTCGGAGCGCAGACCGTAGCGATGCAGGGTGGGAGGACGTTGGTAGTCGTGCATAAATTCAGGACTTTCTAGTGTGGGGGCTGCGCCGGCAGGTCGTGCAGGTGCATGCGCATGTAGCGGAACGAGACGAATACCTCGCGCAGCAGGAAGATGAAACTGCCGATCAGCGCCACCATCGCCAGCACGAACATGCCGGCGATGTAGCGGTCGAGCGGCAGGTTGGTCGTGTCGCCGAGGAACAGGCAGGAGATGATCACGCAGATCAGCAAGCCGCAGCCGGTGCTGGCGGTCAGCGCGTAGTTGATCAGCTGCCAGCGGGTGTACAGCACTTCCAGCTCCTCGCTGTATTCCGGGTTCGGCGCCTTGCGCAGCTCGCCCTTCAGCACGCGGGTGCGGTCGATGATGCGCGCCAGCCTGTTCATCAGCACGGTCAGCTTGGTGGCCACGCCGGTCAGCAGGAACACCGGCGCGATCGCCAGCTGGATCACATGGCCGATATCCTTGGTCTCGATGTTCATGCGGCCCTCCTTACTCGAAGCGGCCGAAGCGCTTGAACTGCTCGGTCGCGCCGACCAGCGCGCGCGCGATGCCGTGCTCCAGCGCGCCGTGACCGGCGTCCGCGATCATGCGCAGGCGCGAGCCGGGCCAGGCCTGGTGCAGGCGGTAGGCCGACAGCGGCGGGCAGATCACGTCGTAGCGGCCTTGCACGATCACCGCCGGCAGGTGGGAAATACGCTGGATGTCGCGGATCAGCTGGTCGGCTTCGAGGAAGCCGCCGTTCGCCATATAGTGCGATTCGAGCCGGCCGACGCCCAGGTCGAGGGTGTCGGACGAGGTCTCCTCCTCCTGCGGCAGCAGGAACACGCGGCGGCCCTCGAAGCGGCTCCAGGCGCGCGCGGCCGGCCAGTACTGCTGCGGATCGTCGCACAGCAGGCGGCGGCTATAGGCCGTCAACAGGTCGCCGCGCTCTTCCGGCGGGATCGGGGCGATGAAGTCATCGTACAGCTCGGGGTAGAACCACTGCACGCCGTACAGGAAGAATTCGATCTCGGCCGGCGTGCACAGGAAGATCCCGCGCAGCACAAAGCCGAGGCAGCGCTGCGGATGCGCCTGTCCGTAGGCCAGCGCCAGGGTCGAGCCCCAGGAACCGCCGAACACCAGCCAGCGCTCGATGCCGAACATCGTGCGCAGGCGTTCGATGTCCGCGATCAGCAGCTGGGTCGTGTTGTTGCGCCACTCGCCCAGCGGGAGCGACTTGCCGGCGCCGCGCTGGTCGAACAGGATCACGCGGTAGACCGCCGGGTCGAAGAAGCGCCGGTGCTGCGGCGACAGTCCGGCGCCCGGGCCGCCGTGCAGGAAGATCACCGGGATCCCGTTCGGGTTGCCCACCTCTTCCCAATAGATCGAGTGCAGCTCGTCGACGGCCAGCATGCCGTGGCGATTGGGCAGGATGGGCGGAAACAGCGACGGCGGAATGGCGGGCATGGGCATGTTTTTATAAAGCGACAGCCGATTGTAGCTTACCGCCCGGCCATTCAGAAGAAGGTGTTCAAGGCCCCGCGCACCGCGTAATCGTCGTCCACCGCCAGCAACAGCGGCCAGCGGTCGAAGGTCGTGCACGGATGCGAGATGCCGCAGCCGACCAGGTCGCCAACTGCCAGCGCTTCCCTGATCGCATCGCCTTCGGGCAGGCGCAGGTAGGCGTGCTGGTCGTTCATATTGACGATCTCGCAGCCGGCCGGCAGCGCGCGCGGCGCGCCGGGGCCGGGGCGGTGGCTCCACAAGGGCACCGGCAGGCCGGCATCGTGCGAGGCGTCCCGCTTGCCCATGGTGAGGATGGCGAGGCCGGGCTCGGGGCGCGACTGCACCACGCTCCAGATCTCCAGCGCCGGACGCAGGCCCTGGTCGGGCGCCACGCCTTCGCGCTCGTCGAGCCGGCGCAGCTGGACCTGGTACATGCCGTGGTCGCTGGTGAGATAGCAACCGCTGCGCAGCACGGGGCGCAGCCGCCGCGACAGGCCGTGCAAGCCCTGGAAACCGTGCGCGACCAGGTCGAAGAAGCCGGACCCGCCGGCCGAGACCAGGATCTCGGGCATGCCGAACAAGCCTTCGTCGTCGGCTTCCAGCACCAGCGCGCACAGTTGACGAATGAATTCCTCGACCGCGCTACGCTCGTCCAGCAAACCCTCGTAGCCCTCGAAGCCGGCCAGCAGCAGCCCGGGTGCGCCCTCGACGGCGCGCGCCACCGTCATCGCTTCGTCAAGCGTGCGGCAGCCGGCGCGTTTGCCCGACAGGCCGAGTTCGACCAGCACCGGCAGCGGCCGCGCCAAGGCGTGGGCGCCGACTTCCTCGGCCAGTCTCGCCACCCCGGCCAGTGAATCGGCCAGCACGAAGCACTCGAAGTCCGGATCGTCGTGCAGCAGCTGGAGCACGGCGCGCACGTCGCTGCGCGCCACCAGCTGGTTGGCGATCAGCACGCGCCGTACCCCGAAGCGGTACGCCACCTGCACCTGCACAGCATTCGCCAGGGTGATGCCCCAGGCACCGTTGGCCAGCTGGGCGCCGAACAGCTGGGGGCTCATGGTGGTCTTGCCGTGCGGCGCCAGCTCGACGGCGTAGCGTTCGCAAAAGGCGCGCATCCAGTCCAGGTTGTGGCGCAGTGCCGAAGTCTTCAATACCGCGACCGGGAAGCTGGTGTCGCCGTACAGCACATTCCAGCCCTGCGCTCGAATCGCGCCCTGGCGCAGCGGCGCGGCGATCGGCAAGCCCTTCACGCCGGGTTGCAGGACCTGTTCGTCAAGGCTGGACAGCGCCAGGCCGCCGTGGGGCAAAGCATTCATGGGTTCCTCTGGTTTTTCAATTCATCGTCCAGGTCGCGGCGCAGCAGTCCGGCGCTCGGCATCACGTCGCGCGCCCCCGGGGTGTAGAACACGCCGGTCGCGATGCCGTCCTGCTCGAGCTGGGGCAGCAGCCCGCCGACCAGCTCATCCAGCGGGAAGGACAGGGGTTGGTAGCCGGTCCACTCGTAATCGGCACATATTTTCGCAAATTCGCTGTCCGGCCACAGCGGAAACACCAGCGTGCCGTCGTCCTTCTTCGCCAGTGCCCAGCCCTGGCGGAACAGGCTCCATACCGTGCCTGTCTCGGTCACGCGCTTGATGAAGTACTCGTAGCGCTGCGGGCCGGGGAGCATCACCATCGCCTGCACTTGCCTGGTATCGATCGCCATGTCTGTCTCGTCGTCGTATTGGTGATACGAGAATACGACAAGCGGCGCCGGGACGCCCGCAAAAGAAAACACCGCCCGGAGGCGGTGTTTCAGAGCGGCAAAGCAACGCCTTATTACTGCATGTGCTGGCCGCCGTTGATGGCGATGTTGGCGCCGGTCACGAACGCAGCCTCGTCCGAGGACAGGTAGGCGACCAGGCCGGCCACTTCTTCCGGCTTGCCTAGGCGGCCCATCGGAATCTGCGGAATGATCTTCGATTCCAGCACCTCGCTCGGGATGTCGGTCACCATCTTGGTGCCGATATAGCCCGGAGAAATGGTGTTCACGGTCACGCCCTTGCGCGCCACTTCCAGCGCCAGCGCCTTGGTGAAACCGTGGATGCCGGCCTTGGCCGCCGAGTAATTGGTCTGGCCGAACGCGCCCTTCTGGCCGTTGACGGACGAGATGTTGATGATCCGGCCCCAGCCGCGCTCGACCATGCCGTCGCAGACCGGCTTGGTCATGTTGAACACGGAATCCAGGTTGGTCTTGATCACCGCATCCCAGTTGACCTTGTCCATCTTCTTGAAGGTCATGTCGCGGGTAATACCGGCGTTGTTCACCAGTACGTCGACCGGGCCGACTTCCTGCACGACCTTGGCCACGCAGGCCTGGGCCGAATCGTAGTCGCCCACGTCGCACTCGTAGGCCTTGAAGTCGTAGCCTTGTTCCTTCATCGACGCGAGCCAGCCTTCCGCCTTCTTGCTGCCCGGTGAATACGTCGTCACGACCGAATATCCCAGCGCGGCCAGCTTGATGCAGATCGCTTCGCCAAGTCCACCCATACCACCAGTTACTAATGCCACTCGAGCCATTTGTCTTCTCCTAGTTTTACGAACCTGTCGAAACCGCTTGTTGTTTTGAACTTTTCCTGCTGCCGGGCCTTAGCGCTCGACTGCCAGCGCCACGCCCATGCCGCCGCCGATGCACAGGCTGGCCAGCCCTTTCTTCGCATCGCGGCGCACCATTTCGTGCAGCAGGGTGACCAGCACGCGCGCGCCCGAGGCGCCGATCGGGTGGCCCAGCGCGATCGCGCCGCCGTTGACGTTGATCTTCGAGGTGTCCCAGCCCATCTGCTTGTTGACGGCGACGGCCTGGGCCGCGAAGGCTTCGTTAATTTCCATCAGGTCGACGTCTTCGTGCTTCCAGCCGGCCTTTTCCAGGCAGGCGCGCGCGGCCGGCACCGGGCCCATGCCCATGATGGTCGGGTCCAGGCCCGACAGCGAGTAGGCCTTGATGCGCGCGATCGGGGTCAGCCCCAGCTGCTGCGCCTTGGAAGCCGACATCAGGATCACGGCGGCGGCGCCGTCGTTCAGGCCGGACGCATTGCCGGCGGTCACGCTGCCTTCCTTGTTGAAGGCCGGGCGCAGGCTGGCCAGCCCTTCCAGGGTCGCGCCATGCTTCGGATACTCGTCGGTATCGAAGACGGTCGGGCCTTTTTTGGAAGGAATCTCGACCGGGATGATCTCGTCCTTGAACTTGCCGGCCTTCATGGCGGCTTCGGCCTTGTTTTGCGATTGCAGCGCGAATTCGTCTTGCTCGGCGCGCGAGACCTCGAACTTGCGCGCGACGTTCTCGGCGGTCACGCCCATGTGGTACTGGTTGTACGCATCCCACAGGCCGTCGACGATCATGGTGTCGGTCAGCTTGGCGTCGCCCATGCGGAAACCGTCGCGCGAGCCGTTCAGCACGTGCGGCGAGGCGCTCATGTTTTCCTGGCCGCCGGCGATCACGATCTCGGCGTCGCCGCACTTGATGGCCTGGGCCGCCAGGTGGACTGCGCGCAGGCCGCTGCCGCACACCACGTTCAGGGTCGAGGCCGGCACGCTGTCCGGCAGGCCGGCCTTGATGACGGCCTGGCGTGCCGGGTTCTGGCCGGCGCCGGCGGTCAGCACTTGGCCCATGATGACCTCGCTGACCGAGGCCGGATCGATACCGGTCTTGGCCATCAGGTGTTTGATCACCTGCGCGCCGAGTTCGGTGGCAGGGATTTTCGAGAGGGTGCCGCCGAATTTGCCGATGGCGGTGCGGCCGGCGGCCACGATGACGACGTCTTCCATATCAATCTCCGATGAGTGGTGGGCTTTTGGCCGGAAAGCCAACAATACTAGATGCGTTGCAAATAACTCGTTTGAGCAAAATCAATCTTATCAGTTAATTTACGAACCGAACCTGCCAAAATAGCTAATTGTGTTATTGAAGAGCACCAATTAATGTTCATTTTTTTATCTATGGAAATACTCATTGCTTCTTATTACTATCTAGCTTAAACCCTTTACCTTTCAAGGAAATTTCACAGTAGAATGCTCGGGCTAGTGCCAACCAGAACGTTTTATGTCCAAGAGCCCGACTTCCTTACCCATCGAAATCAAGATTTCCACGGTCGTGGCCATTTCGACCATCCTGCATTCGGCCGATCCGATCGCGATCGATGCCGCGCTCAAGCAGATGACCGGAGGGGTATCGGACTTTTTCGAGGATGAATTCGCCGTCATCGACGTCGCCGGCATCGCCGACGAGGCCGCGCACGTCGATTGGCCGGCGCTGGTGGCGCTGCTGAAGAATTACCGCCTGAACGCGGTCGCCGTGCGCGGTGCGCCGGCCGCACTGCACAATGTGGTCCGCGGCCACGGGCTGTTCCTGGACGACGGCTCGAGCGGCGTACGGGCAGCCGGCATACGGGCAGCCGGCGTACGGTCGCCCGACGTCAGGGCGCCCGACACACGGGACGAGGAAACTCCGGCTGCTCCGGCGCCCACGCCGGCACCGGCCCCCCCTCCGGCGCCGGCAGCGCCGGCCCAGGCCATGATCATCGACACCCCGGTACGTGCCGGCCAGCGCATCTACGCGCGCGGCACCGACCTGATCATCACTGCGGTGGTGAACAACGGCGCCGAGATCATCGCCGACGGCAGCATCCACGTGTATGCGCCGCTGCACGGCCGCGCGCTGGCCGGCGCCTCCGGGAATGCCGATGCGCGCATCTTCGGATTGTCGATGCAGCCGGAACTGGTGTCGATCGCGGGCGTGTACCGTACTTTCGACGAAGGTTTCCCGGCCGAACTGGCACGCCAGCCGGCACAAATCCGCTTGGTGGGCGACCGGATCGATATATCATCGCTGGGTTCGGCGAGTCGCGCCTGAGCTTTCCAGCACTGACCAGATACTGAATAGGACCTTTAATTTTCATGGCAAGAATTATCGTTGTAACGTCCGGTAAGGGCGGTGTGGGCAAGACCACTTCGAGCGCGAGCTTTGCGACCGGCCTGGCGCTGCGCGGCCACAAGACCGCCGTCATCGACTTCGACGTCGGCCTGCGTAACCTCGACCTGATCATGGGTTGCGAACGCCGCGTGGTGTACGACCTGATCAACGTGGTGAACAAGGAAGCGACGCTGACCCAGGCCCTGATCAAGGACAAACATTGCGAGAACCTGTTCATCCTGCCGGCCTCGCAGACCCGCGACAAGGACGCCCTGACCGAAGACGGCGTCGAGCGCGTGCTCAACGACCTGGTCAAGATGGACTTCGAATTCATCATCTGCGACTCGCCGGCCGGTATCGAGCACGGCGCGCTGATGGCCCTGACCTTCGCCGACGAGGCAATCATCGTCACCAACCCGGAAGTGTCGTCGGTGCGCGACTCCGACCGCATCCTCGGCATCCTGCAGGCCAAGTCGCGCCGCGCCCAGAGTGGCGGCGAACCGGTCAAGGAACACCTCCTGATCACGCGCTATTCGCCGCGTCGCGTGGAAAACGACGAAATGCTGTCGTACCAGGACGTCCAGGAAATCCTGCGCATCCCGATGATCGGCATCATTCCGGAATCGGAAGCGGTGCTGCACGCCTCGAACCAGGGCAACCCGGCGATCCATTTCAAGGAAACCGACGTGGCCCAGGCTTACCAGGACGTCGTCGGACGCTTCCTCGGCGAAGAAATCCCGCTGCGCTTCACCAGTTACGAAAAACCCGGCCTGTTGCAGCGTTTATTCGGAGCAAAGTGACATGCCCCTGCTCTCATTCCTGTTTCCGAAGACTCAGAAAAGCGCCACCGCGGCCAAGGAACGGCTGCAGATCATCATCGCTCGCGAGCGCGGCGGCCGCGGCGGCCCGGATTTCCTGCCGGCCCTGCACCGCGAACTGATCGAGGTGATTTCGAAGTACACCAAGGTCAACGCGGACGACATCAAGATTTCGCTGGACCGCCAGGGCAACCTGGAAGTGCTCGACGTCAACGTCGTCCTGCCGGACGCCTGAGCGCCCGGACCAAAGGTGCGGCCGCTGCCCGGCCGCATTCAGTCCGGGTGGACCTTGTCCGCCGCGTTCTGCCCCACCTCCTGCGCCACCCTGGCGCAGGCTTCCACGTGCTGGTAGCCCATCTGCCGGAACAGCGCGAACCCGATCGCCGCGGAGGCGATCTGTCCGGCCAGCGGCACGATCTTCGTGGCCGACTTGGCCGCCAGCTTGGCGCCCGACTTCTGTAACAGTTTCAGCACCAGTTCCCTGGTCACGATTTTGCCGACCAGGGTGCCGCCCAGCGCCGCCATCGCCTGGTAGGTCGCGATCCGCATGTGCGGTTGCAGCGCTTCGATCTGCGCGGGCGTCAGGCCGAAATCCTTGTTGATGCTCTCGACCATCGAGGCGAAGCTGGCCAGGTCCGACACCATGTCGATGCCGGGGATCGGCACCGCCGAGATACCCGCGGAAATCGCCGCGCGCTTGCGCACCAGCATTCGGCAACGCTCGCGCACGCGTCCGATGTCGTCGTTCGACATCGGCAACAGCGCCACCGCGGTGCCGTGTGCCTCGCCGTGTGTCTTTTTCTTGAAGATTTTTTTCAACATCACCTTCCCCGGTTTGCTTTCGTAAGGACAGTGTAGCCCGATCGTATTGACGAGCCGTCACGGCTTTGACGTTATTCCCCAACGAAAATGTAAATTTATGTGAAGCATATGTAGCTATGATTTTAAAAAGTCTGCTATATTCGGTAATAAGTTGTAGGAGTGCTCCTACAGCAACATAAGTTGTAGTCCCACTCGTCGAGACCGTGTCATCATGAGAATTGCAGTACTGGATAACGATACTTCCCAAGCCGAATTGATCTGTCAGGTACTGTCTGGCGCCGGGCACCAGTGCCAGGCCTTCGACAACGGCAAGGAACTGCTGGGACAACTGCGCAAGGACAGCACCGACCTGCTGATCATGGACTGGCAGGTCAGCGACGTGCCGGGCGCCGAACTGCTGCGCCGCGCCAAGGAAAAATTGGCGCCGAACACCCCGACCATGTTCCTGGCCGGCAGCGCTTCCGAAGACGACATCGTGTCCGGCGTGACCGCCGGTGCCGACGACTACCTGGTCAAGCCGCTGCGCCGCGGCGAACTGGTGGCGCGGGTGCAGGCCCTGCTGCGCCGGGCCTATCCGTCGCAGAACGGCGCCGAGCAGCTGCAGTTCGGTCCCTACACCTTCGAAACCCGCCCGGGCCGTCTGACCATGGCTGGCGAGCCGATCGACGTCACGCACAAGGAATTCAACCTGGCGCTGCTGTTCTTCCGCAACCTCGGCCGTCCGCTGTCGCGCGCCTACATCCACGAGTCGATCTGGGTGCGTGAAACCGCCGTGCCCTCGCGCACCATGGACACCCACGTCTCGCGCGTGCGCAACAAACTGCGCCTGCGTCCGGAGAACGGTTTCCGCCTGGTGCCGGTGTACAGCTACGGCTACCGGCTGGAAAAGCTGGGGGCGTGAAACCCTCTCGTCAAAGGGGTATAATGGGTGCGCTGCCCAAAATTTGACCACCCATGCAACTGCTCGCCGTCGGCCTGAATCACACCACCGCACCGGTCTCGCTGCGCGAGCAACTGGCGTTGGCGCCTGAGCACCTCGGATCGGCGGTGCAGGCGGCGCGCGGCTGGTTTGCGCGCCTGGACCCGCAAGCGAGCAGCGGCGGCGAACACGAAGCGGCCCTCCTCTCGACCTGCAACCGCACCGAGATGTACGCCGCCAGCGACGTCTCCGACCCGCTCGACGCTTCCGCGCGCTTCCTGGCCGACTACCACCAGCTGAATTTTTCCGAACTGCGGCCGCACCTGTACATGCTGCCCCAGCATGACGCCGTGCGCCATGCCTTCCGCGTCGCTTCCGGCCTGGATTCGATGGTGCTCGGCGAGGCGCAGATCCTGGGCCAGCTGAAGGATGCGGTGCGCGTCGCCGACGAAGCCGGCGGCCTGGGCACCTACCTGCACCAGCTGTTCCAGCGTAGCTTCGCGGTGGCGAAGGAAGTGCGCAGCACCACCGAGATCGGCGCCCACAGCGTGTCGATGGCCGCCGCCGCGGTGCGCCTGTCGGAGCGGATTTTCGACTCGGTCGGCACGCAGAACGTGCTGTTCATCGGCGCCGGCGAGATGATCGAGCTGTGCGCCACCCACTTCGCGGCCCATAACCCGAAATCGATCACGATCGCCAACCGCACCCTCGAGCGCGGCGAGAGCCTGGCCGCGCGCTTTGCCGGCCGCGCGATCCGCCTGGCCGACCTGCCCGAGCTGCTGCCGCAGTTCGACATCGTGATCTCCTCGACCGCCTCGACCCTGCCGCTGATCGGCAAGGGCCTGGTCGAGCGCGCGATCAAGGCGCGCCGCCACCGCCCGATGTTCATGGTCGACCTGGCGGTCCCGCGCGACATCGAACCCGAAGTCGGCAAGCTCGACGACGTGTTCCTGTACACGGTCGACGACCTCGCCGACGTGGTGCGCACCGGCGTCGAGCACCGCCAGGCGGCGGTGGCCCAGGCCGAAGCCATCATCGAGACCCGCGTGCAATCCTTCATGCACTGGGTCGGCGACCGCGCCGTGGTGCCGGTGATCCGCGACCTGCACGAGTCCAGCGAAAGCCTGCGCCTGGCCGAGCTGGAACGCGCACGCCGCCTGCTGGCCAAGGGTGAGGACGCCGACGCGGTGCTGGAGGCGCTGTCGAAGGGTCTTACCGCGAAATTCCTGCACGGCCCGCAACAGGCTCTGCACCGTGCCCAGGGCGACGAACGCGCGCGCCTGGCCGCCCTGCTGCCCCAGCTGTTCCGCGGCCGCCGTTAGCGCCCGCTTCCCCATCGCGCGGCCTTCCGGC
>NZ_JBKFGF010000119.1:0-531 GCF_051233485.1 Massilia sp. LXY-6 | reverse complement strand
GGGAGTGCCCGAAAGGGAGCCTGAACACAGGTGCTGCATGGCTGTCGTCAGCTCGTGTCGTGAGATGTTGGGTTAAGTCCCGCAACGAGCGCAACCCTTGTCATTAGTTGCTACGAAAGGGCACTCTAATGAGACTGCCGGTGACAAACCGGAGGAAGGTGGGGATGACGTCAAGTCCTCATGGCCCTTATGGGTAGGGCTTCACACGTCATACAATGGTACATACAGAGGGCCGCCAACCCGCGAGGGGGAGCTAATCCCAGAAAGTGTATCGTAGTCCGGATCGCAGTCTGCAACTCGACTGCGTGAAGTTGGAATCGCTAGTAATCGCGGATCAGCATGTCGCGGTGAATACGTTCCCGGGTCTTGTACACACCGCCCGTCACACCATGGGAGCGGGTTTTACCAGAAGTAGGTAGCTTAACCGCAAGGAGGGCGCTTACCACGGTAGGATTCGTGACTGGGGTGAAGTCGTAACAAGGTAGCCGTATCGGAAGGTGCGGCTGGATCACCTCCTTTCTAGAGTGGCAC
>NZ_JBKFGF010000118.1:0-538 GCF_051233485.1 Massilia sp. LXY-6 | reverse complement strand
GATCGGCATAGGGGACAGCCCAGATGGGCTGCTCCCCTGCCACACCACCCGGCATGCGGGTCCGCACCGGGCGGTTCGAGTAGTTGAGGTCAAGACAGGCGAGGTGCGCCCAGTCGGTCGAAGTAGCCGATAGTCAGCACTGTTTTCAGCAGCCTATCGCTGTTGCGCCACCAGCGGCGGCTATTCGCCGCCACTTGCTTTGCCACCGACGGCGCAGCGCCAAGCTTCAGCAATTCCCGATACATGGTGGTTCCGCGCTTCCAGTGTTTGAGCTGGATAGCCCGCAGCCTGTGACGTAGCCATTCATCGAGTCTGCGCCAAATCTTGGGCGTTTGCGCTAACTGGAAATACCCCTTCCATCCCTGCATATAAGAACGAAGTCGCTGCACCACTTCCGACATGCAGCGCCCACCGGATCGGCAGGTCATCTCCCGGATGCGTTGTTTGAACGTGCTCAGCGGCTTATCGGCCACCTTGCGCTTGACTTCGCGCCCCGGCCCTACCCAAAG
Organism: Massilia sp. LXY-6; assembly: GCF_051233485.1. Taxonomy (NCBI): domain Bacteria; kingdom Pseudomonadati; phylum Pseudomonadota; class Betaproteobacteria; order Burkholderiales; family Oxalobacteraceae; genus Massilia; species Massilia sp. LXY-6. The sequence goes on along the minus strand of NZ_JBKFGF010000118.1, from coordinate 29 downwards.
ACTGTAACCGAGGAACTTGCGGCCGAAGA
>NZ_JBKFGF010000117.1:0-259 GCF_051233485.1 Massilia sp. LXY-6 | reverse complement strand
GGGGCAGCGTGCCAGCCGGGCTGACGTTGCCGGCAGCATCGGTGACGGTTGCCGAAACGGAGATCACTTCGCTACCAGTGAAGACACCAGTCTTGGCGGTGTAGGTATCCACACCGGCTGCGGTGGTCTTGGCGAACTGGTCCAACGTCGCACCGGTCAGGGTGACCACTGCTCCTTCAGTGACGCTGAAGCCGTTGTCGTAGCCGGTTGCACCAGCCAGGTGGTTGATCGCTACCGTCGGTGCAGTCGTGTCGATCGG
>NZ_JBKFGF010000116.1:0-256 GCF_051233485.1 Massilia sp. LXY-6 | reverse complement strand
TGGTTGATCGCTACCGTCGGTGCAGTCGTGTCGATCGGTGCCAGCGTTACAGCGGTAGCCGTACCGGTATTGCCGGCAGCATCAGCCAAAGTGGCCGAGACGGAAATCGTCTCGCTACCAGTGAAGACATCAGTCTTGGCCGTGTAGGTATCCACACCAGCGGCGGTGGTCTTGGCGAACTGGTCCAGCGTCGCACCGGTCAGGGTGACCACTGCTCCTTCAGTGACGCTGAAGCCGTTGTCGTAGCCGGTTGCAC
>NZ_JBKFGF010000115.1:0-597 GCF_051233485.1 Massilia sp. LXY-6 | reverse complement strand
GTTCGCAGGCAAGAAGAGACTAACGCGGCGCGATCGTTTTCTGGCCGAGATCGAGGCCGTGACGCCATGGCCGGCGCTGGTCGCGGCACTGCTGCCGTATTACCCGAAGGGCGAAGGGCGCGGTCGTCCACCTGTCGGTCTGGAGCGGATGCTGCGCATGTACATCGCGCAGCAGTGCTTTGGCTTGTCGGACGAGGGCATCGAAGATGCGATCTACGACAGCCAGGCCATTCGCAGCTTTGTCGGCGTCGACCTGACGCACGAGTCGGCGCCGGACGCAACGACACTGCTCAAGTTCCGCCGTCTGCTCGAAAAGCATAACCTGACGCGCAGGATCTTCGATGAAATCAACGGGCATCTGGCCAGCCGTGGCTTGATGATGCGCGAGGGAACCATCGTCGACGCGACCCTGATCGCAGCGCCTCCCTCGACCAAAAACCGCGACGAAAAACGCGATCCGGAAATGCATCAGTCGAAGAAGGGCAAGAACTGGTTCTTCGGTATGAAGGCCCATATCGGTGTCGATGCCAAATCCGGCCTGACGCATACGCTCGTGACCACGGCGGGCAACGTGTCCGACGTCACGCAAGCCCACAA
>NZ_JBKFGF010000114.1:0-200 GCF_051233485.1 Massilia sp. LXY-6 | reverse complement strand
CGGCTACCGCTGTAACGCTGGCACCGATCGACACGACTGCACCGACGGTAGCGATCAACCACCTGGCTGGTGCAACTGGCTACGACAACGGCTTCAGCGTCACTGAAGGAGCAGTAGTCACCTTGACCGGTGCGACGCTGGACCAGTTCGCCAAGACCACCGCCGCTGGTGTGGATACCTACACGGCCAAGACTGGTGTC
>NZ_JBKFGF010000113.1:0-259 GCF_051233485.1 Massilia sp. LXY-6 | reverse complement strand
TCACCGATGCTGCCGGCAACGTCAGCCCGGCTGGCACGCTGCCCCTGGCACCGATCGACACGACTGCACCGACGGTAGCGATCAACCACCTGGCTGGTGCAACCGGCTACGACAACGGCTTCAGCGTCACTGAAGGAGCAGTGATCACCCTGACCGGTGCGACGCTGGACCAGTTCGCCAAGACCACCGCAGCCGGTGTGGATACCTACACCGCCAAGACTGGTGTCTTCACTGGTAGCGAAGTGATCTCCGTTTCGGC
>NZ_JBKFGF010000112.1:0-283 GCF_051233485.1 Massilia sp. LXY-6 | reverse complement strand
TCCGCTGGCTGGAGGAGGTAAAGCTTACTCATCCTGTTCAGCAAATCGTTTTCCAGGAATATGTCGACACGGTCAAGGCACTAGGCAAGCGCGCGGAAAGCCTGGACCGGCAGTTAGAAGCAGCGGCGAGCGCATCGGTGTTCTAGCCGGTAATCGAGGCATTGATGGCCCTGCGTGGCATCGCTCTGTTGGCGGCCACGACCATCGTGGCCGAGATTGGCGACTTACATCGTTTCGCCAGCGCGCCGCAATTGATGGCTTACCTGGGCCTGGTGCCCAGTGA
>NZ_JBKFGF010000111.1:0-321 GCF_051233485.1 Massilia sp. LXY-6 | reverse complement strand
GCCGGTAATCGAGGCATTGATGGCCCTGCGTGGCATCGCCCTGTTGGCGGCCACGACCATCGTGGCCGAGATTGGCGACTTACATCGTTTCGCCAGCGCGCCGCAATTGATGGCTTACCTGGGCCTGGTGCCCAGTGAACACTCCAGTGGCGCGACCAAATCGCGCGGCAGTATCACCAAAACCGGCAACGGTCATGTTCGCCGGATTCTAATTGAAGCGGCATGGACGTATCGTCATCCGGCTCGCAAGACGGCCTACCTGCAGCGCCGCGCCGAACGGGCGCCGGAATCGGTACAAGAAATCGCGTGGAACGCGCAAAA
>NZ_JBKFGF010000110.1:0-639 GCF_051233485.1 Massilia sp. LXY-6 | reverse complement strand
CGATCAACCACCTGGCTGGTGCAACCGGCTACGACAACGGCTTCAGCGTCACTGAAGGAGCAGTGGTCACCCTGACCGGTGCGACGCTGGACCAGTTCGCCAAGACCACCGCCGCCGGTGTGGATACCTACACGGCCAAGACCGGTGCCTTCAACGGTACCGAGACGATTTCCGTCTCGGCCACTTTGGTTGATGCTGCCGGCAATACCGGTACGGCTACCGCTGTAACGCTGGCGCCGGTCGACACGACTGCACCGACGGTAGCAATCAACCACTTGGCTGGTGCAACCGGCTACGACAAGGGTTTCACTGTGACTGCTGGTGCGACGGTCAGCCTGACTGGCGCTGACATTGCCAACTTCACCAAGACCACCGCAGCTGGTGTGGATACCTACATGGCCAAGACCGGTGCCTTCAACGGTACTGAGACGATTTCCGTCTCGGCCACCCTGGCTGATGCTGCCGGCAATACCGGTACGGCTACCGCTGTAACGCTGGCGCCGGTCGATACGACGGCACCGACGGCTACTGCAACCGTGACGGCACTGAGTGCCGATACTGGCAGCAGCGGCACTGACTTCATCACCAAAACGGCCAGCCAGACGGTGAGCGGCACGTTCACCAACACGCTGGGCAGTG
>NZ_JBKFGF010000011.1:0-173130 GCF_051233485.1 Massilia sp. LXY-6 | reverse complement strand
CCTCCCCCGCGCCCGTGCCGCCTGCGCGGCTTGCCTGATCCCATTCCGACCCGAACACTATGAAACCATCCATGCTGGCCAAGCTGGACCAACTGGCCAACCGCCTCGTCGAACTGGACGAACTGCTGGCGACCGAAGGCGCCACCTCGAACATGGAGAGCTTCCGCAAGATGAGCCGCGAGCACGCCGAGCTCGGCCCGCTGGTCGCCGTCTACCACCAGTACCAGAGCGCCCAGGACGACATCGCCACGGCGCAGGAGATGTTGTCCGACCCGGAGATGAAGGAGCTGGCCCAGGACGAGATCGAGTCCGCCAAAGAACGCCTGGCCCAGCTCGACCTGGAGCTGCAGAAGATGCTGCTGCCGAAGGACGAGAACGACGAGCGCAACATCTTCCTCGAGATCCGTGCCGGCACCGGCGGCGACGAGTCGGCCCTGTTCGCCGGCGACCTGCTGCGCATGTACACCCGCTACGCCGAACGCAACCGCTGGCAGGTCGAGGTGGTGTCGGAATCGCCGTCGGACCTGGGCGGCTACCGCGAAGTCATCGTGCGCATCATCGGCAACGGCGTGTATTCGAAGCTGAAGTTCGAGTCCGGCGGCCACCGCGTGCAGCGCGTGCCGGCCACCGAGACCCAGGGCCGGATCCACACCTCGGCCTGCACGGTGGCGGTAATGCCGGAAGCGGACGAGGTCGAGGACGTGCAGATCAACCCGGCCGACCTGCGCATCGACACCTACCGCGCGAGCGGCGCCGGCGGCCAGCACATCAACAAGACCGACTCCGCAGTGAGGATCACCCACCTGCCGACCGGGATCGTGGTCGAATGCCAGGACGACCGCAGCCAGCACAAGAACAAGGCGCAGGCGATGAAGGTCCTGGCCGCGCGCATCAAGGACGTGCAGCTGCGCGAACAGCAGAGCAAGGAAGCGGCCACCCGCAAGAGCCTGATTGGCTCCGGCGACCGCAGCGAACGCATCCGCACCTACAACTTCCCGCAGGGCCGCCTGACCGATCACCGGATCAACCTGACGCTATATAAACTGGACATGATCATGGACGGCGACCTGAACGAGCTGACCAACGCCCTGTCCGCCGAACACCAGGCCGAGCTGCTGGCCGCCCTCGGCGACTGACGAACATCAAACCGGGGTCAGACTCCCGATTCTGGAAAGAGCCTGCCGGATATTTCCAAAAATCGGGCTCTGACCCCGGTTTGATTCAGGCCAAGTTAAGTCTCGCCGTGCGAAAATCGAAAGATTGCCATCACAGGAAATTCCATGCTCAGTTCGCGTAACGCCCTGCTCCTGATCGCCGCCGTCAGCATTGCCCTGGTCGGCGCCGCCCTCTATCTGCAGCACGCCAGGGACATGCTGCCCTGCCCGCTGTGCGTGATCCAGCGCTACCTGTTCCTGGGCATCGCGATCTTCAGCCTGATCGGCGCCTTCGCGAACAAGATCAAGGCGCTGGGCGCGCTCGCGCTGCTGTGCGCGCTGGGTGGGCTGGGCGTGGTGGGCAAGCACCTGTACGTGCTGGCCCATCCGGGTTTCTCATGCGGGATCGACCCCATGGAAACCGTGCTGAACAAGATCCCGACCGCGACTGCCCTGCCCTGGCTGTTCCGCGCCGATGGCCTGTGCGAAGCGGCCCAGGACACGGTGCTGGGCCTGAACGTGCCGCAGTGGTCGGCCGTCTGGTTCGCGATCCTGACCGCGAGCCTGGTCTGGGTGCTGGCGCGCCGCGTACGCTGATGACGGTCCAACCCGGCACCAGCCTGCGCGAGCTGCAGGCCAGCCTGCCCCTCGATCCGCTGGAAAACCGCATCCTGCTGTGCCACGCGACCGGGCTGTCGCGCGTGCAGCTGATCACCCGCGCCGAGCAGGCCCTCGATGAAGCGCAGGCCGCGCGCCTGGAGACGCTGGTGCGGCGCCGCCTGGCGGGCGAGCCGATCGCCTACATCGTCGGCAAGCGCGAGTTCTTCGGCCTCGACTTCGAGGTCAGCGACGCGGTGCTGATCCCGCGTCCGGACACGGAACTGGCCGTGGAACTCGCCATCGAGCGCCTGCCGCAGAACGGCCGCCTGCTCGACATGGGCACCGGCAGCGGCGCGATCGCGGTCGCCGTCGCGCACGCGCGCCCGGACGCTGCCGTGACCGCGCTGGACGTCAGCGAGGCGGCCCTCGAGGTCGCGCGCCGCAACGCGGCGAATAACCAGGCCCGCGTGCGCTTCCTGCGCAGCGACTGGTTTTCCGCGCTCGACGCCAACGAGAGCTTCGAGCTGATCGTCTCGAACCCGCCCTACATCGCCGCCGGCGACGAACACCTGTCCCAAGGCGACCTGCGCTTCGAACCGGCCGGCGCCCTGACCGACCATGCGGACGGCCTGTCGGCGCTGCGCGCCATCGTCGGCGGCAGCCCGCGCCACCTGGTCCCCGGCGGCTGGCTGCTGATGGAGCACGGCTACGACCAGGCCGCAAGCGTGCGCGCGCTGCTGGAGGCCGGCGGCTACCTCGATGCGCAGAGCTGGCGCGACCTGGCCGGGATCGAACGCGTCAGCGGCGCCAGGTTCGCCGGGTCATAGCCACCTCGACCCACCTAGATCCATGCCGGCGCGGGCCTGCGGCCCTGTTTGTTACAATGACCCGCTCACTTCCCGGAGCCCTGCGATGCCTCGACTGCCCGCGCCCCGGCTGTTCGCGGCCCGGCTGACGTTTCCCCTGTTCACCGCCACCCTGCTGGCCGCCGCCTTCCTGCTGGCGTCCCCGCGCGCCGGCGCTGCCGACGGCGCCAAGGAACAGGCGCGCGCCCTGTTCGAACGCGACTGGCAGTGGCGGCTGAAGCACGAGCCGGAGTTCGCCACCTCGGTCGGCGACCACCGCTACGACGGGCAGCTCTCCGATACCTCGCTGTCCGGCGCCGCCCGGCCCCTGGAACACGACCTGCACATGCTGGAGCTGGCGCGCCAGCTCGACCGCAGCCAGCTCGGCGGCCAGGACCTGGTATCGCTCGACCTGTTCGCCGCCGACAAGGAAAGGCGGCTGGCGCAGGCTGCCTTCGTGCCCTTCGACCCGCAGCCGATCACGGCGCGCGACGGCATCCACATCCGCCTGCCGCAGCTGGCCGCGCAGATGCCCTTCGTCACCGAGGACAACTACCGCGCCTACATCGCCCGCCTGAACGCGGTGCCGCGCCACATCGACGGCATCGTCGAGCAGTTGCGCGAAGGGATGCGTAGCGGCTGGACCGCACCGAAGGTGGTGATGGCCGGCCTGCCGGCCCAGCTGCGCGCACTGCGCGAGCACCTGGGCGACGGCGCGCTGTCCGCCCCCTTCCGCCGGCTGCCCGCCACCATTCCCCAGGAAGTGCGCGACAAGCTGGCGCTGGACGGGCAGGCCGCCGTCGCCGGCCTGGCGCCCAGCCTGCAGCAGCTCGAGGACTTCGTGCGCAACGAGTACCTGCCGGCCGCGCGGTCGAGCATCGCCGCCTCCAGCCTGCCCGGCGGGGCCTCGTGGTATGCCTTCCTGGTAAAAAGCGCCACCACCACCAACCTGACCCCGGCCGAGATCCACGACCTGGGGCTGAAGGAAGTGGCGCGCATCCGCGCCGAGATCGCGGCGCTGGTGCCGCGCACCGGCTTCCGCGGCAATCTGGCGCAATTCATCGCCTTCGCGCGCAGCGATCCGCGCCTGTTCTTCAGCGACGCCGACGCGCTGCTGAACCGCTACCGGCGCACCCTCGCGCGCGCCGGCAGCCACCTGCCGCTGCTGTTCAACGCGGTCCCGTCCGACGAACTGGCGGTCAAGCCGGTGCAGGCCGCCGGCGCCGAGGACCAGGGCGCGGCCTATTACGAAGCCGGCAGTCCGGACCGCGTGGCGGCGCTGGTGATCAACACCGCGCGCCTGAACACCCGGCCGATGTGGGAGATCGAGACCCTCGCCCTGCACGAAGGCGTGCCCGGCCACCACCTGCAGGTCGCGCGCGCCCAGGCGAATGCCGCGCTGCCGGCGTTCCGGCGCTACGGCTGGTACAACGCGTACGGCGAAGGCTGGGCCCTGTACGCGGAGAGCCTGGGCCCGGAACTGGGCCTGCTGCGCGACCCGTTCTCGCGCTTCGGCTACCTGGCCGACGAGCTGTTGCGCGCGGCGCGGCTGGTGGCCGACACCGGCATCCACGCGCTGGGCTGGTCGCGCCAGCAGGCGCTCGACTACCTGAACGCGAACACCGCGAACCCGCCCTCCGACAACGAGGTCGAGGTCGACCGCTACATCGTCCGGCCGGGAGAAGCGCTGGGCTACAAGCTCGGCCAACTGCGTATCGCCTCGCTGCGGCTCGAAGCCCAGTCGGCGCTCGGCGCGCGCTTCGACCTCCGCGCCTTCCACGACGCCGTGCTGGACAACGGCGCCCTGCCGCTGGATATGCTGGCACGCCAGGTCAGGCGCTGGATCGCCGCCCAGATGCCTGCTCCGGCACCTGCGCCAGCCCCCGCGCCGGTCACGAATCCTTAACAAAATCGTCATAATCTGCGGAATTGAGGGGGTCCCGGCGCGCTTGGCATTTTTCGGTTACTCTCTGCACCTCATCGGCAGTACAAGAAAGGAAAAACCGTGTCGAATCAATTGAATAGGCGCCTGGCCCTGCTGGACGACGACGCCCATCGCGGCCTGCTGCAGCAGGGCCTGCGCGGCATCGAGCGCGAGACCTTGCGCGTCGACGGCCAGGGCCACCTGGCACGCACGCCTCATCCGGTGCAACTCGGCTCGGCCCTGACCCACCCGCAGATCACCACCGACTACGCGGAAACCCTGCTCGAATTCATCACCCCGACCGAGCACGACATCGGCCTGGCCATCCACCGCCTGGACGCGATCCACCGCTACGCCTACAGCAAGCTGGGCGACGAGATGCTGTGGAGCCAGTCGATGCCGTGCGAGCTGCCGTCCGAGGAAGAGATCGAGATCGCCTGGTACGGCAGCTCGAACATCGGCATGCTCAAGCACGTCTACCGCCGTGGCCTGGCGCTGCGCTACGGCAAGGCCATGCAATGCATCGCCGGCATCCACTACAACTACTCGCTGCCGGAACAGCTGTGGACCCTGATCGCCCAAAGCGAAGGCATCATGGAAGAACGCCGCCATGCGCTGCGCGACTTCCAGTCCGAAAGCTATATCGCGACGATCCGCAACTTCCGCCGCTACAGCTGGCTGCTGATGTATTTGTTCGGCGCTTCTCCGGCGCTGGCCAAGGGCTTCCTGCGCGGCCGCCCGCACCAGCTCGAGACGCTGTCCGACGACACCCTCTACCTGCCGTACGCGACCAGCCTGCGCATGAGCGACCTGGGCTACCAGAACGACGCCCAGTCCGGCCTGCGCCCGCACGAGAACAGCCTGGAGAGCTACGTCACCTCGCTGATGGATGCGGTCAACCGCCCTTATCCGCCGTATGCCGAACTCGGCACCAAGAAGGATGGCGAGTGGATCCAGCTGTCGACCAACATCCTGCAGATCGAGAACGAGTACTATTCGACGATCCGCCCGAAGCGCGTGATCCGGACCGGCGAGCGCCCGGTGCAGGCGCTGTGCAACCGCGGCGTGCAGTACATCGAGGTGCGCTGCCTGGACGTCGATCCGTTCGAACCGGTCGGCATCGCGCTGGAAACCGGCCGCTTCCTGGACGCCTTCCTGCTGTTCTGCGCGCTCGAGGAAAGCCCGAAGATCAATGCGATGGAAGGACAGATCCATGCGCGCAACTTCGCCCGCACCGTGAAGGAAGGCCGCCGCCCCGACCTGACGCTCACCCGCGACGACCAGGAAGTGCTGCTTTCGGACTGGGCGCTGGAACTGATCGAGCGCATCCGCCCGCTGGCCGAGCTGCTGGACAGCGAACACAATGTCAAGGGCGTGCACGTCGAGTCGCTCGACGCGCAGAAGGCCAAAGTACTGGACCCCACGCTGACGCCCTCGCACAAGGTGTTGGCGGCGGTGCGCGAACTCGGCTCGTTCGCCAAGTTCGGCCTGCAGCAGAGCGCGCTGCACGCGCAAGCCTTCCGCGCCGACGCCCTGATGCCGGCCGAGGTGGCCGTGTTCGACGAGATGGCGCGGGTGTCACTCTCCGAGCAGGAGCAGATCGAGCGCGCCGACACCGGCAGCTTCGACGATTTTGTTGCGGCTTATAACAGCAGTACACTGTGCTGTAACAGCTGAAGCCAGCCAGGGCGGACCTTGCTCACCTTTTACAACGAACACCACTCCCAACATGCCGCCCGCTACGAAATGTTGCGCGGCGAACGTGTCCCGTGTTCGGAAAAGCCCGAGCGGGCCGACCTTGTCGTCGCGGAACTGAGCCGGCGCGGCCTCGGCCGGATCGTCACGCCGCACGGGGTGCCGCTGGTGTCGCTGGAGCGGGTGCACACGCCGCGCTACCTGCACTTTCTGCGCAGCGCCTGGAGCGAATGGCTGCAGCTCGACCCGCGCAATGCGGAGCGCGATGCCTTACCCTCCGTGTGGCCGATCCGCACGATGCGCCATGACGTCGAGCCGGACAATTTTACGGCCCGCCTCGGCCTGTACTCGATGGACAACGGCAGCCCGCTCACGGCCGGCGCCTGGGTCGCGGCCAAGACCGGGGCCGACTGCGCCGTCAACGCGGCCCACGCGCTGCGCCTGGGCGAGCACGGCAGCTTTGCGCTGACCCGTCCGCCCGGCCACCACGCGGGCGCGGATTACTTCGGCGGCTACTGCTTCCTGAACAATGCGGCGCTGGCGGCCCAGCACCTGCTGGACGACGGCCTGCAGCGCGTCGCCATCCTCGACATCGACTACCACCACGGCAACGGCACCCAGAGCATTTTTTATCATCGCAAGGACGTGCTGTTCACCTCGATCCACGCCGATCCGCGCCAGGACTATCCCTTCTACCTCGGCCATGCCGACGAAACGGGTGCAGGAGAAGGCCTCGGCTACAACCTGAACCTGCCGCTGCCGCACGGCGCCACGGCCGCCCAGTGGTTCGCGGCATTGGAATCGAGCTGCCTCAAGATCTCGATGTTCGCGCCGCAGGCGCTGGTGGTGTCGCTGGGTGTGGATGCCTTCGGCGGCGATCCGCGCTCGCACTTCAATCTCTCCAGCGCGGACTTCCTGCGCATCGGCGAGCGCATCGGCTACCTCGGCCTACCCAGCGTGTTCGTGTTCGAAGGGGGTTCCGTCGTGCCCGAGCTTGGCATCAACGTGGTCAACGTACTCGAAGGCTTCGAGACGGCGGCCTGAACAAACAATTGTCTATATAAATAAACGTATGATTACTTGGCAATGGAGCGGCTTCGCCGACCTGACGGTCGCGCAGCTGTATGCAATGCTGGCGCTGCGCCAGGAAGTGTTCGTGCTCGAGCAGACCTGCCTGTACCCGGACATCGATGGCCTCGACCCAGGCGCCCACCACCTGCTCGGCTGGCGCGACAAGGGCGGCAAGCCGGAACTGGTGGCCCACCTGCGCTGCCTGGCGCCGGGTGCCAAATACGAGGAGATGTCGATCGGCCGCGTGGTCACCAGCCCGGCCGCGCGCGGCACCGGCCTCGGGCGCGAGCTGGTAGCGCAGGGCATCGCGCTGGCGCACCAGCTGCACCCGGGCCACGCGATCCGCATCGGCGCCCAGGCTCACCTGGAGCGCTTCTACGCCGGCTTCGGTTTCGTCACCGTCTCCGAACCCTACGACGAAGACGGCATCCTGCACATCGATATGCTGCTTACTTGAGCAGGCCGGACTTCTGCGGATCCGGCATGCGGATCGCCACAATGCAGGCCAGCAGGCACATGAAGCTGACGTACCAGTAGAAATACGACTCGGTGCCGGCCTGCTTGAACCACAGGCCCATGTATTCGGCCGAACCGCCGAAGATGGCATTGGCCACCGCGTAAGACAGGCCCACGCCCAGCGCGCGCACTTCGACCGGGAACATCTCGGCCTTGATCAGGCCCGAGATCGAGGTGTACAGGCTGACGATGGCCAGCGCACAGACGATCAGGACGCCCGCCATCACCGGGCTGGTGACGCCGCGCAGCGTGAACATGATGGGCGCGGTGCAGATCGTCGCCAGGGCGCCGAAGGCGATCATCGACGTTTTACGGCCGATGCGGTCCGACAGCGCGCCGAACAGCGGCTGCATGGCCGCGTAGATCAGCAGGCACACGGTCATGATGGCGCTCGCGGTCTTGGTGTTCATGCCCACTGTGTTGACCAGGTACTTCTGCATGTAGGTGGTGAAGGTGTAGAAGATCAGCGAACCGCCGGCGGTGAAGCCGAGCACTGTCACGAAGGCGCGCGGATGCTTGCGCAGCAGTGCGGCCACGCTGCCGGCGGCCTTGTTCTTGCGCTCGCTTTCGGTGGTGGTCTCGTGCAGCGAGCGGCGCAGGTAGAGCGACACCACGGCCGTGGCGGCGCCGACCACGAAGGGAATGCGCCAGCCCCAGGCCACCAGTTCGTCGTGCGACAGGAACAGCTGCAGGATGCCCAGCACCAGCAGGGCCGCGAGCTGGCCGCCGATCAGGGTCACGTACTGGAACGAGGCATAGAAGCCTTTACGGCCCGGCTCGGCCACCTCGCTCATGTAGGTGGCGCTGGTGCCGTATTCTCCGCCCACCGACAGGCCCTGGAACAGGCGCGCCACCAGCAGCAGCGCCGGCGCCGCCGTACCGATCGCGGCATAGGTCGGCAGCACCGCGATCATCAGCGAGCCGCCGCACATCATCAGCACCGAGATCATCATCGAGTTGCGGCGGCCGTAGCGGTCGGCGATGCGGCCGAACAGCCAGCCGCCGATCGGGCGCATCAGGAAACCGGCGGCGAAGATGCCGGCGGTGTTCAGCAGCTGGACGGTGGGATCGGCCTTCGGGAAGAACGCGGACGAGAAATACAGCGCGCAGAACGAGTAGATGTAAAAGTCGAACCACTCGACCAGGTTGCCCGACGACGCGCCGATAATCGCGAACACTCGCTGGCGCGGCGTGAGGTCGTGGATTGCTTGGGCTTCTATATTGTCCGCTGTTGCTGTCATTACTCTCTCCGGTTTCCGTTATTACGCCGCGGCGTGGGCGCGGCCAAGGAGCAAGCATATCATTTACTCACGATGCACGTTCCATAAGCTCCCGGCTTCCACGGGTGTTCAGAACCTGATGACGAAGCGCGCCCCGCGCCCGACCGAGCGCGCATGGTGCACCGTGCCGCCATTCTCGTGCACCAGGTGGCGCACCATCGCCAGGCCGATCCCGCCGCCCTGCTTCTTGGTCGTGAAGAAGGGGGTAAAGATGTGCCCCGCCAGCCCGTCCGGCACGCCGGGGCCGTTGTCGCTGACTTCGATGCGCTGGCGGGCACCACGCACCAGCCGGGCGCGGCGATCCAGCGCTACCTAGGGAGGTTCGTCGAGCGTGCCCCGATCGGGGGCCTGCGCGAGTAAGAGGGGCTACGCGGCGTCAGCAGGTGGCGCCGCAGACTTTCACCAGCTCGACGTCGAATACCAGGTCGGTGTTCGGTGGGATATTCTGGCTGCCGCTGGGGCCGTAGCCGAGCACGGAAGGGATCACGATGGTGCGCTTGCCGCCCACCTTCAGGCCCTTCACGCCCTGGCTGAAGCCCTGGATCACATTGCCGCCGACGATGAACTCGTAGGGACCCCTGCCCGCGCTGGTATCGAACTGCGCGCCCTTGTTGCCGGCGGCGCTGGCGCTGTACAGCCAGCCCGTGTAGTTGACCAGCACATGGCTGCCGGCGGCCGCTTCGGCGCCGGTGCCGACCACGGTATCGGTGATCTTGACGGTGGCGGCCGGGTTGCTCGCGTTGCCGCTGCCGGAATCGCCACCGCCGCCGCCGCAGGCGGTCAGGCTCAACACGGCGGCGAAGGCGGCGGCCAGCGGGAAGGACAACAGTTTCATGGTGCTCCTTGAAATGATCGAAGTTTAATCAGGCAAACTCCGACCATAGCAAGGGCCGCCGGGACTGTCTGTGCAAGGACTGTGCGGAATTTGTACGGCTTTGTCCTTAAATCTCCACCTGCGTGCCCAGTTCGATCACGCGGTTGGCCGGGATCTGGTAGTAATCGGCGGCGGTGCGCGCGTTGCGCTGCATGAGCACGAACAGGTGCTCGCGCCACGGCATCATCCCCGATCCCGGTACCGAGATCACGGTCTGGCGCGCGATGAAGAAGGAGGTCTCCATCATCTCGAATTCCAGGTTTTGCAGGCCGCACAGGCGCAGGATGTCGGGAATGCAGGCCTCGTCCTTGAAGCCGTAAGCGACGTTCAGCTGGTAGCAGTTGTGGCCCAGCGCTTCCACCTTCACCTGCTCGGATTCGGGCACATAGGGTTCCTCGCGCATGTGCACGGTCAGGAAGATGACGCGCTCGTGGAGCACCTTGTTGTGCAGCAGGTTGTGCAGCAGCGCGTGCGGCACGCCGTCGGTTTCGCCGCGCAGGAAGATTGCGGTGCCGGCCACGCGCGTCGGCGGGCCGACGAACAGCGACTGCAGGAAGTCGTCGAGCGGGATCGCATGCTTTTCCAGGTTCTCGAACACCAGTTCGCGCCCGCGCTTCCAGGTCAGCATGGTGGTCAGCAGGATCGCGCCCAGCAGCAGCGGGAACCAGCCGCCGTGCAGCAGCTTGAGGGTGCTGGACGAGAACAGCATCACGTCCATGATCATGAAGAAGCCGGTGGCGCCAAAGCACAGCCACAGCGGCAGGTGCCAGCGGTAGCGGATCACGAAGAAAGTCAGGATCGTGGTGGCGAACATGGTCGCCGTCACCGCGATCCCGTAGGCGCCGGCCAGCTTGTCGGACGAGCCGAAGCCGATCACCGCGATCAGCACCACCGACAGCTGCAGCCAGTTGACGGCCGGGATGTAGATCTGGCCGATCTCGCTTTCCGAGGTGTGCATCACGCGCATGCGCGGGAGGAGCCCGAGGGCGATGGCCTGCTTGGTCATCGAGAAGGTGCCGGAAATGGTGGCCTGCGAGGCGATCACCGCCGCCATCGTCGACAGCACCACCAGCGGCAGCACGCTCCAGCTGCCGAGCTGGCGGAAGAAGGGATTTTCCAAGGCATCCGGATGCGTGATCAGGAGGCCTCCCTGGCCAAGATAGTTCAGCGCCAGCGCCGGGAACACGACCATGAACCAGGCCATGCGGATCGGCTTCTTGCCGAAGTGGCCCATGTCGGCGTACAGCGCTTCGGCGCCGGTGAAGGCCAGCACCACCGCGCCCAGCGCGACCAGGGCGACGAAGCGGTTGCGCAGCATGAACTCGAAGGCGTGCAGCGGGTTCAGGGCCTGCAGGATGACGGGAGCCTGGGCGATGTTGATCACGCCCATCACGGCCAGCACCGCAAACCAGACCAGCATGACGGGGGCGAACCAGCGGCCGATGCCGGCGGTGCCGTGGCGCTGCACGCTGTACAGGATCACCAGCACGATGATGGTCAGCGGCACCACGTATTTTTCCAGGCCGGGGGTGGCCACTTCCAGGCCCTCGATCGCGCCCAGCACCGAAATCGCCGGCGTGATCACGCTGTCGCCGTAGAACATGGTGGCGCCGAACACACCGATCAACATCAGCACGTAGTGCCAGCGCGAGCCGCGCGTGACCGAGTTCAGGGCCAGCGCCATCAGGGCCATGATGCCGCCCTCGCCGCGGTTGTCGGCACGCAACACCAGGGTCACGTACTTGAGCGAGACGATCATCGTCAGGCCCCAGAAGATCAGCGACACGATGCCCAGCAGGTTCGGCGTGGTCAGCGCCAGGCCGTGGGCCGGATCGAAGATGGTCTTCAGGGTGTACAGCGGGCTGGTGCCGATGTCGCCATAGACGATGCCGACCGCGGACACGGTCAGCGCTGCGATGCTGCTTTTCTTATGTTGCGCCGTCAAGATTTCACCGTTGCTTGTTTTGGTGCGTTGCACAATAGAATATTGAACGTGGAAAGACAAGCTGAATTCCGTCTTTCAAGGACGCCATTGTCTCAGCGAATAGAAAAATGGCAAGCTCGCCAGCAAGCCGGTCCCAGTTCAGGGATAATGTCGACCCTCGTCACATCCCCCGCGATCCCATGCGTACCGGCATTCTTTCCGCCGCCTCGGCCTTTTTGTGCTGGGGCCTGTTCCCGCTGTATTTCCACGCCATCGGCGAGGTGCCGCCGCTGCAGATCCTGGCGCACCGCATGCTGTGGTCGCTGCTGTTCCTGCTGATCGTGCTGGCCGTGCGCCGCCAATGGGCCTGGCTCAACCTGGTGCGCCAGCCGCGCATCTTCTGGAGCTTCGTCGCCTCGGCCGTGCTGCTGAGCGTGAACTGGCTGATCTATATCTGGGCGGTCAACAACGGCCACGTGATCGAATCCAGCCTGGGCTATTTTATCAACCCGCTGGTGAACATCTCGCTCGGCTACCTGCTGCTGAAGGAACGCCTGCGGCGCGCGCAGTGGATGGCGATCGCGGTGGCGGCGCTGGGCGTGGCTTGGCTGACCTGGCAGGCCGGGGCCGTGCCCTGGATCTCGCTGGCGCTGGCGCTATCCTTCGGCGGCTACGGCCTGCTGCGCAAGACCGCGGCGCTGGGCGCGCTCGAGGGCCTGTCGTTCGAGACCATGGTGCTGTTTCCGGTGGCGGGCGCCTACGTGCTGTGGCTGACCATGCACGGCCAGAATGCCTTCATCAACACGGAATCGACCACCACCCGCCTGCTGCTGGCAGCGGCCGGGCCGATCACCGCGATCCCGCTGCTGCTGTTCGCCTCGGGCGCGCGCCAGATCCCGCTGTCGGCGCTGGGCCTGCTGCAATACCTGTCGCCGACCCTGCAATTCCTGCTCGGCGTGTGGCTGTTCCACGAACCGTTTTCGGCCGACCGCCTGGTCGGCTTCGTACTGATCTGGCTGGCGCTGGCACTGTTCGCCGCAGAGGGCCTGCTGCGCCGCCCGTCAAGCGCAACCACCAAGCAAGCTTAAGCAGCATCAAACCGGGGTCAGACTCCAGTTTTGGGCAATTTCCTAAAACCGGAGTCTGACCCCGGTTTTTTACAGTATCCTGTCGTCCTTATTTCTCATCGAATTTACCAATATCACATGGCCAATTACGTCTACACCATGAACCGCGTGGGCAAGATCGTCCCACCGAAACGCCAGATTCTGAAGGACATCTCGCTGTCCTTCTTCCCGGGCGCGAAGATCGGCGTGCTGGGCCTGAACGGCTCGGGCAAGTCGACCCTGCTGAAGATCATGGCCGGCATCGACACCGACATCCAGGGCGAAGCGCGCCCGATGCCGGGCCTGAACATCGGCTACCTGCCGCAGGAGCCGCAGCTGGATCCGGACAAGACCGTGCGCCAGGAAGTGGAAAGCGGGCTGGGCGAAGCCTTCGAGGCGCAAGCGAAACTGGAAGCCGTGTACGCCGCCTACGCGGAAGAAGACGCCGATTTCGACGCCCTGGCGAAAGAGCAGGAGCGCCTGGAATCGATCATCGCCGCAGCCGATGGCGGCAACCTGAACCTGCAGATGGAAATGGCCGCCGACGCGCTGCGCCTGCCGCCGTGGGACCAGAAGATCAGCGTGCTGTCCGGTGGCGAGAAGCGCCGCGTGGCACTGTGCAAGCTGCTGCTGAGCAAGCCGGACATGCTGCTGCTGGACGAGCCGACCAACCACCTGGACGCCGAATCGGTCGAGTGGCTGGAGCAGTTCCTGCTGCGCTTCCCCGGCACCGTGGTGGGTATCACCCACGACCGCTACTTCCTCGACAACGCCGCCGAATGGATCCTGGAACTGGACCGCGGTTCGGGCATTCCGTGGAAGGGCAATTACTCGTCCTGGCTGGACCAGAAGCAGGCACGCCTGAAGCAGGAAGAAGCGACCGAATCGGCACGCCAGAAGGCACTGCAGAAAGAACTGGAGTGGTCGCGCCAGAACCCGAAGGCACGCCAGGCCAAGTCGAAGGCCCGCTTGGCCCGCTTCAATGAGCTGAGCGAATACGAATACCAGAAGCGCAACGAGACCCAGGAGATTTTCATTCCGGTCGCCGAGCGCCTGGGCAACGAAGTCATCGAATTCAAGAACGTCAGCAAAGCCTTCGGCGACCGCCTCCTGATCGACAACCTGTCGTTCACCGTGCCGCCGGGCGCGATCGTCGGCATCATCGGCCCGAACGGCGCCGGTAAGTCGACCCTGTTCAAGATGATCGCCGGTAAAGAACAGCCGGACAGCGGCGAAGTCGTGATCGGCCAGACCGCGAAAGTGTCGCTGGTCGACCAGCATCGCGATGAGCTGGCCAACAACAAGACCGTGTTCGAAGACGTCACCGGCGGCGCCGACATGCTGAGCGTCGGCCGCTTCGAGATGCCGTCGCGCGCCTACCTCGGCCGCTTCAACTTCAAGGGCGCGGACCAGCAGAAGGTGGTCGGCAACCTGTCGGGTGGCGAACGCGGCCGCCTGCACCTGGCGAAAACCCTGCTGCAAGGCGGCAACGTCCTGCTGCTGGACGAACCGTCGAACGACCTGGACGTCGAAACCCTGCGCGCACTGGAAGACGCGCTGCTGGAATTCGCCGGCAGCGTGATGGTGATCTCGCACGATCGCTGGTTCCTGGACCGTATCGCGACCCACATCCTGGCTTTCGAAGGCAACTCGCAAGTCACCTTCTTCAACGGTAACTACCAGGAATACGAAGCCGACAAGAAGAAGCGCCTGGGTGAAGAAGGCGCGAAGCCGAAGCGCATCCGCTACAAGCCGCTGTCGAGCTAAATGCTTGCTGCATGAAAAAATCCCCACATTGTGGGGATTTTTTTTGACCATCCAAGCATCCGGCTGATGTTCCGCAAACACTTCGGGGGGCGCGCACGATAGGCGAAAAATGTTGGAAGGACTTGCAAAAGTGTAAGATAATTTCAAATTATCAATTCATTAAGATGTCGACCATTCATGCAAGTTCACCTTACGTACGATGTCGAGATCTGGGCCGATGGTTGGACCGACATGGCGGCCCGCTTGCCGGCGGCATTCCGTCGCCTCACGTACGGCCCGCCGCCGCACGAGCGCGGAGCCCTGCCGGTCAACCTGCAGATCCTGCGCGACAACGGGCTGCGGGCGGTGTTCTTTGTCGAGCCGCTGTTTTCCTACTACTACGGACTGGACGCCCTGCAGGAAATGGTCGGACTGATCATGGAGGCGGGTCAGGACGTGCAGATGCACATCCATCCGGAATGGCTGGACGAACTGCCCAACGAGATCGTCCCGCGCCGCAAGAAGACGCCGATGCTGCACCGGTTTTCGCTGGACGAACAGGCCGCGATGCTGGACGCTGCCGCCGGCCGCCTGGTGGAGGCCGGGGCGCCGCGCCCGACCGCGTTCCGCAGCGGGAACTACTCGGCCAACGCCGACACCTTGCGAGCGCTGGCGCGCATCGGCGTCAAGGTCGACTCCAGCATGAACGCCTGTTTCGATTTCCCGTATCCGGACAAGGGCAGCGCGCGCTCGCTGCACCCCTCGCACATCGAGGGCATCGCCGAGTACCCGGTGACGCTGTTCCGCGACGGATTCGGGCGCGTACGCCCGATGCAGATCACCGCCTGCTCGCTCGCCGAGCTGGTGCAGGGCCTGACGCGCGCGCGCGACCAGGGCCTGCCGGCGGCGACGCTGGTATCGCACAACTTCGAACTCCTGAGCGCCGACCGCCGCAGCGAAGACCGGATCGTCACGCGCCGCTTCGCCGGCCTGTGCGAATGGCTCGGCCGCAACGCGGCGCAGTTCCCGACCGCGTCCTTCGATCCGTCCGTGGTCCCGGCGGCACCGCCGGACTGGGAGCTGCCGCAGGTGTCGCCGCTGGCCACTGCGCAGCGCTACGTGGCCCAGGCCGCGCGCCGGCTGGTGCACTGAGATGGGGGCAAGAATGAATCCATGGCAAATGCGTGACGTGCCGTTCAAGTTCCAGCTGAGCGACTGGACCTTGTTCCAGACACCGATCCGCCTGCAGTTGCGCTCGATCGGGCTGGCCGAGGCGGGCAATCCCGAGGGCATCGCCATTCCCGGCGAAGACCAATTGGTGCCGGGCAGCCAAGGCTTCGCGCTGCGGCGTCTGCCGGTCGACGAAGCACTGCCGCGCGTAGCCCGGTCCGGCCCGTTCCTGCGTTACGTCCCGCTGCAGTACCAGCACTGCTACATCGACCTGAACACCTCTTTCGAGGAGTACCAGAAGAAGTTCTCGTCCAAGACGCGCTCGACCATCAACCGCAAGATCCGCAAGTACACCGAGCACTGCGGCGGCACCTTGAAATGGCATTCTTACCGCCGCCCGGACGAGGTCCCGGCCCTCTTCGAGCTGGCGCGCGCCGTGTCGAAGCTGACCTACCAGGAAAAGCTGCTGGACGCGGGCCTGCCCGACACGCCCGAGTTCATGGAGCGCGCCCGCGCGCTGGCCGCCAGTGGGCAATTGCGCGCTTACGTGCTGTTCGACGGCGAGCGGCCGGTCTCCTACCTGTATTGCCCGGTCGAGGACGGCGTCGCCATCTACGCCTACCTGGGTTACGACCCGGCCTACATGCATCTGTCGGTCGGCACCGTACTGCAGTGGCTGGCGCTGGAGGAGATGTTCAATGAAGGCGGTCTGCGCTACTTCGACTTCACCGAAGGCCAGTCCGACCACAAGCGCCTGTTCGCCACTCACCAGCGCCAGTGCGCCCACGTATTCCTGGTGCGGTCCACGCTGCGCAATGCCGCCATCGTCCGCGGCCACGCGCTGATGGACCGCTTTTCCGGCTGGGCAGGCCAGCTGCTGGACCGTTATGGGGTCAAGGCAAAAGTGCGCCGGCTGATCCGCGGACATGGCTGAGGGGGGCGACATGGCTGAGGGACTCGATGTGGCATCCGATGTGCTGGCGCGGCGCGGTTTCGTGCGCGCGCATACCGCTGCGGCGTGGGAACAGGCCTACTTGCCCGGCAATGGCTGGCGCGGCCCGCTGGCGGTGGTCCGCGCCCCGGGCGCCGAGGTCGCGTTCGCGCGCAAGCGCGCAGGCAAGCTGGACCTGTGGGCGCTAGGCGGCTACTACTGGCCGTGGCGCGGCGTGGCCGTCGAGCCTGGTGCCGGCGAGCAGGCACTGGCCGGGCTCGCCGCCGAGCTGACCAGGCGCCCGTGCGGCGCCATGCTGCGCATGGGACCGCTCATCGACGGCGACACCGATACCCAGCGTTTCATTACCCTGTTGCGCGCGCACGGCTGGCGTGGCCTGAAACAGGAAAGCGGGCAGGTGTTCGAGCTGACCCTGCCAGCGTCGAAGGAGGCGCTGCAGGCGCAGGTCAGCGGATCGCTGTGGAAGAACATCGCCTACCTGCGCCGCCGCCTCGACAAGCAGGGCGCGGTGACCACGGAACGGCACCGGCTCACCGGAAGCTGCGCCGCATCGCTGTTGCAGCGCGCAGCGCTGGTCGAGCAGGCCTCCTGGGTTGGCCAGCAGGGCAAGGAAGTCAAGCTCGTGGGTGTGCAGAATCAGGCTTACTGGTCGCGGCTCGCCCAGCATGGCGACGGGCCGGAGGTCGTGCTGTGGCTGCTGTCGTGCGGCGGCCGCGAAATCGCCTTTTCGCTGCACCTCGAACATGGGCAGACGATGTGCATCGTGGCCAACGGCTATGACGAGGCGTGGAAGGCGTCCAGCCCGGGCTCGCTGCTCTCGCTCGACATTTTCCAGGACGCGATCGAGCGCGGCCTGCGCCTGGTGGACTGGGGCCAGGGCGACTCCGGCTACAAGCAGCGCTGGGGCGCGCAGCCGGGCGCGCGGATGATGGACCTGATCCTGTTCCGGCCGGGACTGGTCGGCGCAGTCGGGTACCGAATGCTGAAAACGGCCTTGTCCGGCTGGGAGCCGCTCTAGCATGCGCGCGCTGTGGAACCACGAACGGGTAGCGCTGCTGCGGGAACGCGGCGGCCTGCGTAGCCTGAGCTTCTGGCTGCTGCGCAAGGCGCTGGCGCTCGATGTGTACACGCTGTTTGCGCTGCCGCTGCGCGACGCGGGCACGGCATGCCCGCCGGGCTGTACGCTGCTGCGGCTCGTCTCCGAGGACGACCTGGCGCGCTGTCCCGACAGCCTGCTCGACCAGATCGGACCGCATACCGGGGCCGGGGTGCGCCAGGTGCTTGCGCAAGGCGGGCGGATCTACGCGCTGGTCGAAGACGGCGCTGTGCGCTCGCAGACCCGGATCGACGTCGGCACCGCCCACACCGATACGCCGTGCCCGCTCACGTGCAAGGTGGGACCGCGCAATGCGTTCCTGAGCTTCCTGTACACCCACCCGTCAAGCCGGCGCGGCGGCTGGGCCAAGAAGCTGCTGGTCGCCACTGCGTCCAGCATGGCGCAGGAAGGACTGCAGATCTGCCTCTCCCACGTACAGGCAACCAACCTGCGCTCCGTGAACACCTTCCTGAGCCTGGGCTGGCAGCATGGCGGCTGGCTGCTGGCCAGTCGGGGTGGACGCTACCTCGGGACTGTCGGTGCGCACCGTGACTTGCGCGTAGTGCGCTGAGGCGCGAAGCCGAAGCGCATCCGCTACAAGCCGCTTACTGCCTGAGCTGCCTGAACGACCCGCGTCGATTCAGTCGCGCCAAAGCCACAAAAGCTCCCCACCGGGAGCTTTTTTTTGCCGTTCGTCCGGTGCGGACAGCGTTCCGGGCAATGCTGGCACCTGGTTTCCCGAGCGGGCGCGTCCATATTTTTCGCGCGGAAATGGATCGGCCCGGTTCCCATCTCATGTGTAGAATCGGGCGTCGTTGAGGTCGGCTTTCGCCACATCCATCCATGACACGTTACCGCGATAACCGCGTTCCCGGCATGACGTACTTTTTTACGGTACGGCTGCTGGACCGGAATAGCACTTTGCTGACGGATTATTTCTCGGCGTTCGGCGAAGCCATGCGCCAGGCAAGGATCCGCAAGCCCTTCCACGTCGATGCCTGGGTGGTATTGCCCAACCACGCGCACGCGATCTGGACCCTGCCGCCCGGCGACCATGACTGCGCCACGCGCTGGCGCGCCGTCAAAATCGCCTTTTCCAAGGCCCTGCACAAGACCGGACAGGCCGCCAGCCCGGCGGGCACGGCCGATGCGGCGATCTGGGAGCCCCACTACCGCGACTACCGCGTCGGCGACGACAACGAGTACACGGACCTGATCGACTATGTGCACAGCAACCCGATGCGCCACGGCTTCTGCGAGCAGGCGACGGAATGGCCGTGGTCTTCGCTGCACCGCTTCGTCGCCGCCGGCTTCGGCGCGCCGCAGGCGCCGCTGGCCTTGCCGCCCTGGATGCAGCCACTGCATGCGCCGTCCCGGGCGCCGCTCTGAAAAAAGCAAAAGGGCCACAAAGGCCCTTTTTTAACATGACGCAAGCGTCAGGCGTGGGCACGCAATTCAGGCCACTGGCCTGAATCGTCCCACGCTGCAGTGCTGCGCTTAGAAGTTGTAGTGCGCGCCGACGGTCCAGACGTTCGCCTTGGCGCCGAAATCCTTCTCCTTGCCATAGCGCTCGTACTCGGCGGTCAGTGCGACCTGCTGGTTCAGCTTGTACTGCACGCCCAGGGCACCGTAGGCGCCGGTATCGTTGCTCGACAGGTTCAGGCCAGCGGTGTTCAGCTTGCGCTCGCTGTGTTCGACGCCCAGCTTGCCGTAAGCAGAGAACTGATCGTTGATCGGCATCGTTGCCTTGGCAGCCACGTAGTAGCTGTCGCCCTTGGTATTGCCGTTGGCAAAAGTATTGGTACCGAAATCGGTGTAGCCGGCTTCAGCAGCCCAAGTGCGGTTGAGTTCGTAGCCGCCGTAGATCTTGGCGGAAGCCTTGTAGTCGTCCAGCTGGACGTTCTTGGCAGAGCTGACACCAACGCCGACGTAAGCGTGCGGGTTATCGGTGAAGTTCTGGGCTTGTGCTGCGGACATAGCGGCGGCGCCTGCGATCAGTGCAACGATGAGCTTTTTCATATTCGACATCCTTTACTTTGGTTGACTGGTTCGCGATGCAAAAGGAATCGCGATGTAGTCAAGATAACAGTGCCAAATGCTCAAGTCAGTGCTCAATTCGTAAGAACTGTAATAAGATGTAACTTAATGACCCGTTATTCATTAATAAAATGATCGGTATTGATTGCAGATGCCTAGAATTTAAGCGATGTAACGGAAAGTCAGGTTGAGCCTGGGTCCTACCGGTTTTACAGTCTTATTGATCCCGTGCAGCCAATTTTGCTGCAAAGCACCTGCCATCAGTAACAAATTGCCGTCTGCAAGGTCGAATTTCAGCGTTCGCCCAGTGCGCTTATGGCGCAGGATGAAGGCTCGGGCGGCGCCATAGCTGAGCGAGGCGATGGCGGGATGCGGACCCAGTTCCGGCTCGTCGTCGCTGTGCATGCCCATGCTGTCGGCGCCGTCGCGGTAGTAGTTCAGCAGCACGCTGTTGTAGCGATGGCCGGTGGCGCCTTCGACCGCGCCGCGCAATTGCTCGAGCAGCGGCGTCATCGGCAGCGGCGCAAGATACAGGCCGGAATAGCCATAGCCGGCTTCGCCGTGCCAGGCCGTCAGGCGCGGCTGCAGGTGGCGCTTGCCGTACACCACCACGGATTCATGGCGCCACTCGGTGTCGCGCAGCAGGCGCGCGAAGACCTCGGCGTTGTCGATCGGCAGCGGAAGTTGGGGCAGCAGTGCCAGTTCGCCATCCTCGATCGGGATCGGCTGCAGGCCCGCATCGAAGGGGAACAGGTCCATTCAGACAAATATAAAAGAGTAAAAGCTATGATGGCGGGATCCCATCGACAGGACATTTTCGCATGAACAAACGCCAGTTCCTCGGCGCGGCGGCAGCGGCCGGCGCCCTTCCCTTCGGCGGCCAGGCCGCCGGCGCTTCCCTGCCCGCGCCGCCGGACGGTCCGGCCCTGCTGACGCTCACCGGCGCCATCGCCCACGCCAACCGCGGTCCCTTCGACCCGGCGCTCGACCAGATGATGCACAAGCATGGGGTGAGCTTCCGCAAAGCCTACGTGTTCGACGACGCCGCACTGCGCGCCTTGCCCGCGGTGACGATCCACCCGACCCTGGAATACGACGGCAAGACGCACACGCTGCGCGGCCCGCTCCTGGTGGACGTGCTGGCGCGCGCCGGTGCCGCGCTCGGGGACAAGACGGTGCTGGTGCTGCGCGCGGTGGACGGCTACAACGTCGAGCTGCCGCTGGCCCAGGCGCGTGCGCGGCGCTTCATCGTCGCCACGCACGTGGACGGCAAGCCAATGCCGCTGGGAGGATTGGGGCCGCTATGGGCCGTGTACGATGCCGACCGGGTGCCGGAGATGGCCGCGCAGCCGCTGGCGCAGCGCTTTGCGGCTTGCCCGTGGGCGCTGTATCACGTTGAAGTAATTGATCGACGTGCTTGAGGTTCAGGCGTAGGCTTCGGCCAGGCTCATCACGCGTGGGGTAACGCTAATGCCGAAGTTGCCGAACAGGCTGTCGAGGGCAGCCAGGTTGCTCGCGCATTCCTCGCTCTTCCAGCCCTTGAACAGGTCGGTGCCGTCTTTCTGGAAATGCAGGTCGAGCACCTTGCCTTTGTCCTTGTGGACATAGCTTTGTTGATAGGTGTGCGCGAAGCCGAGTTCTTGCAGCGCGGTCAGCATGGCGTTCGGCGGATTGTCGGGGTCGGTCGCGAGGAACACGCCGAAGGTCTTGCCCGGCGGTTTGGCGGCAACATCAACTTCGTACACGCCGGGTGCTTTGGTGACGCTGGTACTCTTCAAGAACAGCATGCGATCCTCCGTGGTCGTAGACGTGCAGCTTATTGCACTATAGGAACTTTGTCACGAAACGGCATCGAGCTTTTGCTCTAGTGCAACAATAATCCGAGCGCGCTGCCCGCGACCAGGGCGCCGCAAGCCAGCATGCCGATGATGAAGCCGGCTTCGCGCTTGCTCGGGTCGCGGTAATAGCCCAGTGCATACACGATGCGTCCCACGCACCACAGCAGGCCGCCGGCCGCCGCCCAGGTGTCGCCCAGATAGGTCCCGCACAGCCACAGCGGCGCCAGCACCAGCGGCAGCTGCTCGAGGGTGTTGGCCTGCACCCGCTGCGCGCTCTGGAAAGGCAGCGGACCGTCCATTCCCGGCGCCGGCACCTTGTATTTGCTCCTGGCCCAGCCGGCCATCACGCCGGTCCAGAAATACACGCCGAGAACGGCCAGGGTCGCCCACGCGGTCAAGTGCATGCAGTCTCCTTCATGGATAAGAAAAATTTATGCTTGGGGGTCATGCTGAGCGTCCCGGCGCCGCGCCAGGTCCCAGGTGGCGGCCGCCAGCGCCTCGTACAGCGCGCCGGTGGCCGGGTCCCAGGCGTTCACGGCGGCCTGCTGGCGCGCCACGGTGGCGGTGTCGCCGCGCGCGATCGGGCCGGACAGTGCGGTCTCCGGCCCCAGCCGGAACACGTTGGCCAGGGTTTCCGTCGCCAGCGGCCGCGCCAGCTCGCACGCCACCTCGGCCGGGATGCCGGCCGCCTGGTAGGCGCGCAGGGCGGCGTCGAGCACCGTGGTGAGGTAGTTCGAGGCGAATACCGAGGCCGCGTGATACACGGTCTTGGCGCGCGCATCGATCGCCACCACGCGCGCGCCGATCGCCTCGAAGGCCGGATTCAGCACCGCCAGCGCCTCCGCGTCCCCTTCGACGCCGCAAAAGGTGCCGTCGAAGGCAGCGGCCACCTGCTGCGGATCGGCGAAGCTGCGCACCGGATGCACGCTGGCGACGAAGGCGCCGGCCGCGCGCAGCGGCGCCAGTTCGGACGACGCTTTCGCGCCGCTGCAGTGGAATACCACCGCGCCTTGCCAGTCATCGCGCGCGGCCAGTTCGCGCGCCACCCCGGCGATACGGTCGTCCGATACCGCCAGCATCCACACGGCCGCCGGACGCAGCGCCTGGACGGCATCGACCGCGTGGCCGGCGCCGATAAAATCCACCGCCGCCTGCGCGCTGCCGTGCGAGCGGGTCAGCACGTCCTGCACGGCCCACACGCCGCGCGCGTAAAACAGGCGGCCCAGCGCGCGGCCGACGTGGCCGGCGCCGACGATGTTCAGGAGTGCCGCCATCAGAAGCGCGAGCCGGGCTGGCGCAGGAATTCGATCTCGTCGGGCGTCGAGGCGCGGCCGAGGATCTCGTTACGGTGCGGGAAGCGGCCGAAGCGCGCGATCACGCCGCGGTGGCGGTGCGCGTAGTCGAGCATCTCGTCGAAGCCCGGATGTTCGGCCGCCAGCATCGTGAACAGCTCGACCGCACGCTCCTGCATGTACGCGTCCTCCGCATGCTCGAACGGCATGTAGACGAAGGCGCGCTGCAAGGGAGGCAATTCCTTGTATGCGCCGCTGTCGACCAGGTGCTTTGCCGCGGCCAGCGCCAGCGGATCGCCCTCGAAGGAACGCGGCGTGTTGCGCCAGGCGTTGCGGGTGAACTGGTCGAGCACGAGGATACGCGCGAGCGCACCCTGCGGCCCCTCGGCATCCCATTCGCGCAGGCCGCCGGCGACGGCCTGGTCGATGGCGGCGCCGAAGCGCTGCCGGATCTGGCCGTCGAAGGCGTCGCTCTTGACGAACCATTCGCGGTGCGGCTGGTTGGCGGCCTCGCTGCCGGGAGCGCCAAACCAGAAATCGAGTACGTCCTGGGCTTTCATCGTCATGTCCCTATCAGTTGCGGGCGTGCGACAGCAGGAAGCCATCCACGCCCTCCAGGCCCGACAGCTCGGTGGCCAGCGAAGACAGCGGCGCGCCGGCATGGTTGGCCAGCGCCAGCGCCACGAAGCGCCACTCCTGGCAGCCCTTGTCGCTGCCGATGGTGAGCGAGCCGCCGGCGATCTCGTAGCCGCGCTCCAGCGCCTGCTTGCGCAGCTCGTCTTCCTCCGGGCGCACGCCGGGCTTGAAACGCAGCGTCACCGCCACCGCCTGACGCGAAGGCAGCATGCTGACCGCGCGGTTCAGGTAGATCATGATCATCGCCGAGAAGAAGGCCAGGCCCATCGCCGCCATGTAGAAGCCGACGCCGACCATGATGCCGATCACCGACGAGGCCCAGATCGAGGCCGCCGTCGTAAGTCCGCTGATGTTGAAACCCGAGCGCATGATCACGCCGGCGCCGAGGAAGCCGATGCCGGTGACCACACCCTGGATCACGCGGGTCGGATCGACCAGCGCCACCGCGGCGCCATGCCCGCCGTACCAGGAGTTCGGGTAGCCGGCGATGATGGTCAGCGCGCACGATGCCATGCACACCAGGCCATAAGTACGCATGCCGGCCGCGCGCCCGTGGTAGGAGCGCTCGTAGCCGACCAGGAGCCCCAGCAGCAGCGCGCCGAGCAGGTGCAGCAGGACCAGGGCATTGGTCTGCAGTTCGGCATGCGACCAATAAAGATTGACCAGGTCCGCCAAGCTCAGCACGGAACCCGGCGATGCGGGTGGATTCAAGGCTGCTTCTTTCGCACCAGTTGTTTTTCGAAAGCGGCATCGTTCTTGGTGATGCGCTTTTCCGGCTGCGGCCCGAGGCCGTCGACGAATTTCACGAAGTCATCCAGCTCCATCGGTGGGCACAGCGGCGGTGCGCCGGCCCGCTCGGCCAGGAAGAAGTGGCCGTCGCCGGTGCGTGCCATCGAATACGTCGTGGTACCGGTGCGCCTCTTGAGCCGCTCGACGGCGGCGCTGGCGCGGGTGGAACGGACGCCGGCCGCCATCTCAGATCTCCTTGGTACGCTGTTCGAGCCAGTCGCGCGCGGCGCCGTCGACCAGCGGCAGCAGGCGCGCACGCACGCTGCGGTGATAGTCGTTCAGCCACGCGACCTCGTCGCCGCGCATCAGGGTCATGTCGATGCAGCGGGTGTCGATCGGGCACAGTGTCAGGGTCTCGAAGCCGAGGAATTCGCCGAATTCCGTGGTGTCGACCACTTGGGCCAGCACCAGGTTCTCGATGCGGATGCCCCAGTGGCCGGGGCGGTAGATGCCCGGTTCGTTGGAGGTGATCATGCCCGGTTCGATCGCGGTATGCGGCTCGGGCATGGCGGTCGGCGAGATCACCTGCGGGCCTTCGTGCACATTGAGGAAGTAGCCGACACCGTGGCCGGTGCCGTGGCCGTAGTCGATGCCGGCGGCCCAGATCGGCGCGCGCGCCAGCGCGTCCAGCATCGGGCCCTTGGTACCGCGCGGGAAGCGCGCCACCGACAAATTGATCATCCCCTTTAGCACCAGCGTGAAGTCGCGCTTTTGCGCGGCGGACGGCGTGCCGACCGGAATTACGCGGGTGATGTCGGTGGTGCCGCCCAGGTACTGGCCGCCGGAGTCGATCAGCAGCAGGCCGTCGCCCTCGATCACGGCGTGGTTCTGCGGGGTAGCGCGGTAGTGCATGATCGCGCCGTTGGCGTTGAAGCCGGCGATGGTGCCGAAGCTCGGGCTGATGAAGTTCGGACGGCGCGCGCGCGCGGCGGTGATCTGCTCGTCGATCATGACTTCGGTGAGCGGCGCGCGCTTCTGGTCGAGCAAGGTCGATTCGAGCCAGGCGAAGAAGGCGCACAGCGCGGCGCCGTCCTGTTCCATGGCGTCGCGCACGTGGTCGGCTTCCGCCGGCAGCTTGCGCGACTTGGCGAAGGTGGTCGGGTTGATCGCCTCGACCACGCGCACGCCCTGCGGGACGGCGGCGCGCATGCCGGCGGTGACGCGGCGCGGGTCGAGCAACAGGCTGCTCCCGGCCGGCAGCGCGGCCAGGGCTTGCGCCGCCTGCTCGTACGGCGCGACGCGCACGCCATCCTGTTGCAGGCGCTCGCGCAGCGCGGCCGGGACCTTGCCCTCGGCCACGAAGATCGTCGCGCTCGACGGCTCGACCAGCGCATGGGCGACGAACACCGGGTTGTAGCTGACGTCGGCGCCGCGCAGGTTGAACAGGTAGGCGATGTCGTCCAGGGTCGAGATGAAGTGGCGCTCGGCGCCCAGCTTGGCCATCGCGTTGCGGGTGGCGCGCAGCTTGTCGGCGCGCGGCGTGGTCGCATGCGGCGCCTCGTGCTCGAATACGGCCTCGGGCGGCAGGCCCGGACGGTCGCTCCAGATCTCGTCCAGCAGGTCGAGGTCGGTACGCAGCTTGACGCCGCGCGCTGTGAGTGCGTCTTCCAGCAGCCGCGCCACGGCCAGGCCCAGCACGCGGGCGTCGACGGCGACGGTCTGGCCGGGCTGCATGGTCTCGGCCAGCCAGTCGATGTGCAGCAGGCTGGCGCCCGACGGGATCTTCATCAGGCGGATCTCGGTGCCCGCCAGCTCCTGCTCGGCCTGGGTATAGTAGCGGCCGTCGGTCCAGACGCCGGCAACATCCTTGGTGGCGATGAAGGTGCCGACCGAACCGGTGAAGCCCGACATCCATTCGCGGCCCTTCCAACGTCCGGGCAGGTATTCGGACAAGTGCGGATCGGCGGAAGGGATGATGAAGGCGTCGACCTGGTGGCGCGCCATCGCGGCGCGCAGCTGGGCAAGGCGTTCGGCGCGCAGGCCGGTGGTGTCGGTGCTTGGCGTGGTTGCGGACATGGTTGCAGGCATATCGGGGATGCTCGTGTGTTGTGGATTCTCCAAGCTGCGTATCATACGCGCCTCTGCCCGGATGTGGCGCAGGCGCCTCATTGCTCTGGAACATCAATCCCTTGATCTTACGAACCAAGCGAATCGCAGCCCGAAGCATTCTGGCGGATAATCCGTATTGAATTCTTTTTCCTACAATAAACCATGCAAGAACAGGATTTTCACTACACGCGCGCCCGCGCACTCCTCGCCCGCGCCGAAGAACTCGTCAGTGCCGACACCGTCCAGGCCGCCGTACGCAACGTCGCCGAGGTGCTCAACCAGCGTTTCGACACCGACGATACCGGCGCCTTCCCGCTGGTGCTGGGCGTGATGGGCGGCGCGGTGGTGTTCACCGGCCACCTGCTGCCGCAACTGACTTTCCCGCTCGAGTTCGACTACATCCACGTCACCCGTTACGGCGACCTGGACCGTGGTGGCGAGGTGGTGTGGAAGGTGATCCCGCGCCAGAACGTGGCGGGCCGCACCATCATCGTGGTCGACGACATCCTCGACGAAGGCGAGACGCTCGCCCACGTGAAGCAGCGCCTGCTGGACATGGGCGCGGCCGAGGTGATCCTGGCCGTGTTCGCCGACAAGGAACTGGGCCGCCGGAAGCCGGTGCAGGCCGATATCGTGGGACTGACCATCCCGAACAAGTTCGTGGTCGGGTTCGGGATGGATGCGCATGGCTACTGGCGTAACCTGCCGGGGCTGTGGGTGATCAAGGAAGAGGACAAGCAGGTGGAGGATGAAAAAGAAGGACCACCGGCCTAAGGAACGTCGTTCCCGCGCAGGCGGGAACCCAAGTTGAGGTTGGGCCGTGGCACACGTTTGCACTGATCGCCGAACTTGGATCCCCGCCTTCGCGGGACGACGTCAACGAGGCAGCCGCAGCCGCTCCCGCGCCGCCTGGTACTGCTGCGTCAGGCGCTCCACCATCTGCGCCACCGTCGGCACGTCATCCATCAGGCCCACGCCCTGCCCCGCGCCCCAGATGTCGCGCCAGGCCTTGGCGCTGCCGGAGCCGAAACTCATCTTGCTCTTGTCCGAGACCGGCAGATTCTCCGGATCTAGCCCGGCCGCCAGGATCGATTTCTTGAGGTAGTTGCCGTGCACGCCCGTGAACAGGTTCGTGTACACGATGTCCGCCGCGCTGGAGCCGACGATGGCGTCGCGGTAGGCCTCGCTGACGTTCGATTCCCTGGTCGCCAGCCAGCGCGAGCCGATGTAGGCGAGGTCGGCGCCCATCGCCTGCGCCGCCAGGATCGCGTCGCCGGTGGCGATCGCGCCGGACAGGGCGATCGGGCCATCGAAGAACTTGCGCACCTCCCCCACCAGCGCGAACGGAGACAGGGCGCCCGCATGGCCGCCGGCGCCGGCCGCGACCAGGATCAGGCCGTCGACGCCCGCTTCCAGGGCCTTCTCGGCGTGGCGGATCGAGACCACGTCGTGCAGCACGATGCCGCCGTAGGCGTGCACCGCATCCAGCATTTCCTGCGGCGGCGCGCGCAGCGAGGAGATGATGATCGGCACCTGGTGCTTCACGCAGACCTCGACGTCATGCGCGAGGCGGTCGTTCGACTGGTGCACGATCTGGTTGACGGCGATCGGCCCGACCTTTTTATCCGGGTGCGCTTCCTGGTACGCGGCCAATTCGCGCTGCAAATCCGTCAGCCAGACGTCAAGCTGCTCGGCCGGGCGCGCGTTCAGGGCCGGGAAGGAGCCGACGATGCCGGCCTTGCACTGCGCAGCCACCAGCGCGGGGCCGCTGGCGATGAACATCGGCGACGCGATGACGGGTAAGGAAAGGTTTTGCAGGACGGGAGGCAGGGCCATGGATGTTCTCGTGAAGAGTTGCAATGGGGTTGATCGGACCAGCTGTTCGATTATAGAGGTAAAAAAGCACGATCGTGCTAGATACTCGGTTCTAATTCCGGCGTTCAGGCGTCGACCAGCACATCGCCGTGCAGCCGCGCCGCGCCCGCCTTCTCCAGCGCCCGTACTGCCCACCGTGCCAGCTCGGCCGGCGGACGCGGCAGGAAACGCGCGCGCGCCAGCACCAGCAGCGGCACCGTCTCGAACAGGGCCTCCACCTCGGCCAGCGGAATGTCGCGGCGCGCGAGCAGCAGGAATTTCAGCAGCACCTTCACGCCGTTCTCCGCGTTACGGACCGGATCGGCCGCCAGGTAGTCCAGGCGCCCGTAGGCGCGCTGCAGGGCGGCCTCGACATCGGTAAACGGCGCGCCGTGGCCGGGAATCACCAGGCGCGCACGGAATGTGGCGATCAGGTCGAGCGTGGCCCGCACTTCCTCGAAACCGGGCTCGCCGGCCAGTTCCGGAAAGATCACGCCGAAGCCGTTCTGCCACAGGGCGTCGCCGGAAATGAGGATGCCCTCCTCCTCGCACCAGAACAGCAGCGCATGCGGGTCGTGGCCCGGCGCGCCCAAGGCTTGCCAGGACAGATCGCCCATCGCCAGCACCTCGCCCGCAGACACCGTCTCGTCAAACGTGAAACGCGCGCACTGCTGGCCGGTGGCACGGTAGCTCAGCGCCTCCTCGTCCCAGGCCCGGACCTTGTCGGCCTCGGCCACCGGAATCGCGATGCGGCAGCCGAAGCTTTCCTTCAGCATGGCATTGCCGCCGCAGTGGTCGGAGTGCAGATGGGTGTTGACGATGCGGTCCAGCGCCAGGCCGCCGAGCGCGTGACGCACCAGCGCCAGCGTCTGCGGCGCATGCGTGACGTAGCCGCTGTCGACCAGGGTCGTCTGGTCGCGGCCGATGAACAGGATGTTGTTGGCGGACAGCCAGCCGCGCTCGAACACCCGCATCGACGCAGGCAGCCGCATCAGTCGAAGATCTGCGCTTCGCGGCGCCGGATCTCGGCCCATACTGCGCGCTTGTAGTCGTCGTCGGCACGGCCCCAGGCGACGATCTCGTCGATCGTGCGCAGGCAGCCTTCGCACAGGCCGGTTGCGGGCACCATCCGGCACACGTTGATGCAGGGGGATGGGACGGGCGTTTGCTGTTCCGGATTCATGACACCGCTTTCTCGGTTTTCTCGATCTTGTGCGCCAATTTCGCATTGAAACGCGCCGGATCGATCACGCAGCGTTCGTGGATGCCTTCGCAGATGCGTTCGGCGTCGTCCCAGGCCTCGACCCTGAAGCGTACGCGGCGGCCGTCGACCTCGATGATTTCGCCCTTCACGTGCAGGGTCATGCCGGGCGGCGTCGGCGCCAGGTGCTGGAAGCTGACCATGGTGCCCAGGCTCTGTTCGCGCGGCCAGTCCATGTAGGGCATCATGCCATGCACACAGGCAAGCTCCATCATCCCGACCATATAGCCGGTGGCGAGCACATCCGGCATGTCGCGGCAGAATGCCGTATCGTGATAGAGCTGCGGTACGGTGGCGCGCTCGGGTACCGTGTAATGCCACTCGAAGCGGATGCCCGGCTGTAATGTTGGACTCATGCCGCGCAGATTACCGTATCCGGACGGATTACGCTTGCGTCACCTGTCAGGTTGACGCAAGCTGGCAGACCAAGACTGAGGCACCAAGTCGAATCACAAGGAGGGCCGATGTCCTTAAGCAACAAGTTATTCGCGCAAATGCGCGCCGCCACCCGTTCCCTGATGCGCCGCGGTCCTTCCGTCGCCCGCAGCATGATGCGGGAATCGATCAAGACCGCCTCCAGCATGCATCCGGCGGCACAGCAGATGCCGGCGTCGAACCAGGCCAACTTCGATTCGGCCTCCGACATGCTGGCCGGCCTGAGCCGTATTGGCCAGTCCGTGAATCCCTTCAACGCGCCGCCGCTGTCCAGCGGCGCAGCCGCGATCGGCCTGCCCGGCCATTTCATCGACGGCTCGTACACCAACGAGGCCGGCACCCGCGACTACAAGCTGTACGTGCCGAGCACCTATGCCGGCCAGCCTTCTCCGCTGCTGGTGATGCTGCACGGCTGCACCCAGAATCCGGACGACTTCGCCCTCGGTACCGGGATGAACGCGCTGGCCGAGGAGTGGAATTGCCTGGTCGTGTACCCGGCCCAGTCGCAACAGGCGAACGCGCACCGCTGCTGGAACTGGTTCAACGCGGTCGACCAGCGGCGCGACCAGGGCGAACCGTCGATCATCGCCGGGCTCACGCGCGACCTCATGGCGCGCTACGTGGTCGATCCGGAACAGGTGTTCGTGGCGGGCTTGTCGGCCGGCGGTGCGATGTCGGCCATCCTGGGCACGCTGTATCCCGAGCTGTACGCGGCGGTGGGCGTGCATTCCGGCCTGCCGTTCGCGGCCGCGCACGACCTGCCGACGGCGATGGCCGCCATGAAGGGCGATTTCCGCCGTCCCAAGGGAAATAAAGTGCGCGAGCTGCCCATCATCGTGTTCCACGGCGACCAGGACACCACGGTGCACCCGGCCAACGGCGAAGAACTGATCCGGCGCCGGCGCCGCCACGCGAAGGAGCAAACCGCGGTCGAGCCGGGCCACGTGCCCGACGGCCACGCCTACACGCGCACCGTGCACCGCCATCCGGACGGCACGATTCACGCCGAACACTGGCTGGTACACGGTTTCGGCCATGCCTGGTCGGGCGGCAATGTCCTCGGCACCTATACCGACGCCAAGGGACCGGACGCGAGCCGCGAGATGATGCGCTTCTTCCGCACCCGGCGTTGAGGGACAGTGTTCACTCGGCGCCAGGCCTGTCTGGCGACGCTCCAGCCTGTTGCGCGATATGCTGACGCAGGCAGGCGGGACACCAGCAGCCGGGCGCAGGCTGCCCAGCGCCGGACGGCACCGGAACGGGTACCACCGGCGGCAGCGCGGTGCACCAGCAGGGGCTGTCGCTACCATCGACCATGGCGCAGCCGAAGCCGGCGCCGCAACGCGTACATGTGCTCATGGGCCCACCTTAGCCCGATGGGCCGGAAAATACAACAAGCTGCCTTTATAATGCGCACTGCGACGGGCGCTTGCCTGTAAAATCTCGCAAATTCTTTTTGGACCCCCAATGAACGCTACGCTGAGCTCAATGACGGGCGACGACCAGAAGAACGACCTGACTGCGGTCTCGCCGCAGATCAAGGCGCAGATCCTGGCCGAAGCACTTCCCTATATCCGTAATTTCCACGGAAAAACCATCGTCATCAAATACGGCGGCAACGCGATGACCGACGAACGCCTGAAACACGGCTTCGCACGCGACGTCATCCTGCTGAAGCTGGTCGGCATGAACCCGGTAGTGGTGCATGGCGGCGGTCCGCAGATCGACAACGCCCTGAAAAAGATCGGCAAGCAGGGCACCTTCGTGCAAGGCATGCGCATCACCGACGAAGAGACCATGGAAGTGGTCGAGTGGGTGCTGGGCGGCGAAGTCCAGCAGGACATCGTCATGCTGATCAACCACTACGGTGGCCAGGCGGTCGGCCTGACCGGCAAGGACGGCGGCCTGATCCGTGCACGCAAGATGTCGATGCCCGACAAGGACAATCCGGGCGAGTTCCTCGACATCGGCTTCGTCGGCGAAATCGAGGCAATCAATCCGGCCGTGGTGAAAGCCCTGCAGGATGACGCCTTCATCCCGATCATCTCGCCGATCGGCTTCGGCCAGGATGGCCAGGCTTACAACATCAACGCCGACGTCGTCGCCGGCAAGATCGCGGAAATCCTGAAAGCTGAAAAGCTGATCATGATGACCAACATCGCCGGCGTACAGGACAAGCAGGGCAATCTGGTGACCGACCTGTCGGCGCGCGAGATCGATGAGATGTTTGCGGACGGCACGATTTCCGGCGGCATGCTGCCGAAAATCTCGTCGGCACTGGATGCCGCCAAGTCCGGCGTCAACACCGTGCACATCATCGACGGGCGCATTGAGCACAGTTTGTTGCTGGAAGTCTTGACCGAACAGGCCTTTGGCACTATGATCCGGTCTCACTGAAATTTTGCAGCGATTCAAGTCGCTGCGAAACGAAGTAGCGATGCCCTTGTAGCTCAGTGGTAGAGCACTCCCTTGGTAAGGGAGAGGCCACGTGTTCAATCCACGTCAAGGGCACCATCTGGAGCGGTAGTTCAGTTGGTTAGAATACCGGCCTGTCACGCCGGGGGTCGCGGGTTCGAGCCCCGTCCGCTCCGCCAGAATTAAGCAAAAAGGTCCGACTTGTCGGGCCTTTTTTCTTTTTCGGGCTCTGCCGTGTCGCTTAGAACCTATCCCAGTAGGGAAGAGGAAGTTGATAGCGATGCATGGCAAGCGCGGGCAAGGCGCGAGGAGGCCGCATGGCAAGCCATGCAACGACGAGCAACGCAGCACCCGCTTGTCAGGCGCGCCAGCAATGACTCATTCCCTACTGGGATAGGTTCTTAGTAGATTCGTTCTACGCTCACGCCCCTCGCCTGCAACAGCTCCGGCACGCTTCCCTTGCCCAGCAGGTGCAGCACGCCGATCGCGGCAAAGGTCCGCTTTTCCTGGCGCAGCAGGTTCAGGAGGCCGTCAGCCAGGCCGCGGTTGCGCTCCTTGAGCAAGACTTGGGTCACGAACTTCCCGGACACGCTGGTATCTGCATCGCAGCGCATGGCGATGCGGTCGAGCGCGGCGCGGTCGGCATTGCTCCAGGCCTGCACCATGTCTCGTGCTTCGACGCGCTGCGCGCCGGATTCGATCGTGCCCATCATCTCGTCGAGGAAGCGCCAGCGCTCGGGTACCGACAGGCGGTCGAGCATGGACAGCTGGCGGTCCAGCGATTCGAGTTCGAGCACGCGGGTGGCGTTTGCGCGCGCATGCCGGGCCAGCCAGGCTTCGCTCGACAGGTCGCTGCGGTAGCCCTGCTTGGTGTATTCGGCCATCGTCAGCAGGGTCGCCAGCAGCACCGGCTTGAACTTCCTGGCGTTGGTGGGATCGTAGCCGCCCTGGACGATCAGGCTGTCGAGCAGGGAGCGGCGATCGGGATCCATGCTGTCGTAGCCCACCGCGCCGGGTTCGAGCATGCCGCGGGCGTGCAAGACGCGCTGGAGTTCACGCTGCGGCTGGGCGGGGTCGATCTCGAGTGCCAGCGTGGACGACTGGTTCAGGGCCTCGACGATGCGGGGCTCGAGCGGATAGAACTCTGGCAAGCCAACGTGCAGCGTGCCGAACAGGTACATGTCGTGGCCCTCCAGGCTGACCCGGAACAGGGCGCCGCGCTCGGCGGCCGAGACGGTGGGAACGACCAGCCAAAACAGGCTGCACAACAGGGCAAACAGGGGGCGGCGCATTTTTTCCTCGCAGCTAAATTGCTCATCGGCATTCGATTCGGGTAATCGCGCTTCCTGTTCGATTATGGAGACACTCATCAGTTACTCTGTGCGCGTTCTCACATAACAAAATAGAAATGCCTCATGAGGAATGCGCGGCGGCCGGTGCCGATATAATGCAAGGCTGCCTTTCCCGACCAAGCTTGCCGTGCCTATACCTTCCTCCCCTGTCTGGCTGTTCGACCTCGACAACACCCTGCACGACGCGTCTCACGCCATCTTTCCGGCGATCAGCGCCAACATGAACACTTACATCGCGCGCGTGCTCGGCGACGGCACTACGCCGGCCAGCCAGGAAGCGGTGAACGCGGCCCGGCTCGGCTACTGGAAGCGCTACGGCGCAACCCTGCTCGGCATGATCCGCCACCATCAGGTCGACGCCGCCGACTTCCTGCGCGAGACCCACGATCTGCACGCCCTGCGCGAGATGGTGCGCTGGGAGCGCGGCCTGGCGCGCCTCTTGAGGCGTCTGCCCGGCCGCAAGATCCTGCTGACGAACGCGCCGACCGCGTATTCGACCGAGGTGGTGCGCCACATCGGCCTGCAGCGCCATTTTTCCCATCACATCGCGATCGAGGACATGCACGTGCACCGCCAGCTGCGCCCGAAGCCGTCGACGCTGATGCTGCGGCGCCTGCTGCGCAAGCACGGCCTGGCCCCGCGCCGCTGCGTGCTGGTCGAGGACACCCTGGTCAACCTGAAGCACGCCAAGCGCGTCGGCGTGCGCACGGCCTGGGTCACGCAATACCTGCGCATGAGCGATCCGAGCGGTAAATCCCCTCTGCCGAAGATGCTAAAACGACCCGCCTACGTCGATGTCAAAGTAAAATCCGTGCTTCAGCTGCCGTCGCACCTGCGCCGGCTGCGCTCATAGACCACGAACCATCAGACGGAAACGCGACCACATGGCAAGCACCAAGCCGGGCCAACGTAAACTGCAGATCCTCCAGGCCCTGGCGGCGATGCTGGAACAGCCGAAGGGCGAGAAGATCACGACCGCGGCGCTGGCCGCGAAGCTGTCGGTGTCGGAAGCGGCGCTGTACCGCCACTTCGCCAGCAAGGCCCAGATGTTCGAGGGACTGATCGAATTCATCGAGTCCAGCGTGTTCGGCGTGTGCAACCAGATCACGGAACGCGAGGACGATGGCGTGGCCCAGGCCCATGCGATGCTGCAGATGCTGCTCTCGTTCGCCGCCAACAACCCCGGCATGACCCGGGTGCTGATCGGCGACGCCCTGGTCGGCGAGGACGAACGCCTGCAGCTGCGCATGAAC
Organism: Massilia sp. LXY-6; assembly: GCF_051233485.1. Taxonomy (NCBI): domain Bacteria; kingdom Pseudomonadati; phylum Pseudomonadota; class Betaproteobacteria; order Burkholderiales; family Oxalobacteraceae; genus Massilia; species Massilia sp. LXY-6. The sequence continues at coordinate 137,966 of NZ_JBKFGF010000011.1, read as the reverse complement.
CAGTTCTACGACAAGGTCGAGCTGGCGTTCAAGGGCGCGCTGCGGGTGGCTGTCACCCAGGGCCACGGCCGCGAGGAAGACGTCGTCGCGCGCGCCAGCCTGCTGGTGTCCTACGTGACCGGACGCTGGCACCGCTACGCCAAGAGCGGGTTCCGCCAGCATCCGGCGGAAAACAGCACCCTGCAGCTGTCGCTGCTGCTGGCCGCCTGAGCGCATGAGCCCCGCCATGGACGACGGCCCGATTTTCGCCCTGCTCGACAACGCCGGTCCGGACGCCGGCCCGCTGTCGCGCTCGCGCCTGTACCGCGGCTATGCGGGCATGCTGGCCTGCCATACGGCCGCCGAATGGCCGGTGCTGCTGGCGCGCCTGCAGGAAGCCCTGGCGGCCGGCCTGTACGCGGTGCCGGTGCTGGCCTATGAGCTGGGCGAACAACTGCTCGGCATCGTGCCGCCCGCGCAGGCGCAGTTACACGATTCTCCGCTGGCCCAGGTACTGCTGTTCCGCGGCTACGAGCTGCTGTCCGCGGACGAGGTGTCGGACTGGCTGCGGCAACGCGCCGGTGGCCCGGCCGGGATCGCCGAGGTGCGCGCCAACGTCGACGAAGCGGCCTTTACGCGCGCCATCGAACGCATCCGCGACTACATTGCCGCCGGCGACACCTACCAGGTCAACTACACCTACCGGATCCGCTTCGACGCCTTCGGTTCCGTTCACGCGCTGTACGCGCGCCTGCGCGAGCGCCAACCGGTGCCCTATGGCGCGCTGATCGGGCTGCCGGACGGCCGCACCGTGCTGTCGCTGTCGCCCGAACTGTTCGTGCGCCATGACGCCGGGCGCCTGCTGGCACGGCCGATGAAGGGTACCGCCCCGGCCAGCGGCGACGAGGACCTCGATGCGGTGCGTGCCAGCGCCTTGGCGGCCGATCCGAAGAACCGCGCCGAGAACCTGATGATCGTCGACCTGCTGCGCAACGACCTGGGCCGGATCGCGCGCACCGGCAGCGTCGGCGTGCCGGCCTTGTTCGAGGTACGCCGCTACAGCAGCGTGCTGCAGATGACCTCCACGGTCCAGGCCCAGCTGGCCGATGGCACCGGCCTGGACGCGATCTTCGACGCTTTGTACCCCTGCGGCTCGATCACCGGGGCACCAAAGCGCCGCACCATGGAGATCATCCACGAACTGGAACCGGCCCCGCGCGGCATCTACACGGGCGCGCTGGGCTGGATGGATCCGCCCGCGTTCGGGGCGCAGTCGGGCGATTTCTGTCTGTCGGTGCCGATCCGCACCCTGGTGCTGCAGCCCGAGCACAACGGCGTGCGGCGCGGCGAGCTCGGGGTCGGGGCCGGCATCGTGTACGACAGCGATCCCGCGATGGAGTATGCCGAGTGCCGGCTGAAGGCGCGCTTCCTGACGGAGCTGCCGAACGGGTTCGAGATCTTCGAGACCATGTATGCCACCCGCGAGGAAGGCTGCCGCCACCTGGAGCGCCACCTGGCGCGCCTGCGCGCGTCGAGCGCCTACTTCGGTTTTCCGTTTGCCGAGGAGCTGGCGCGGGCGAGTGCGGTGGGCGCCTGCACCGCGCTGCCGGCTGGCACGCCGCACCGCCTGCGCCTGGCCCTGCAGCCGGACGGCGAAGTCGTGGTGCACAGCGCACCGCTTTCGCCGCTGGAAGGTCCGGTCGAGGTGCTGCTCTCGGACGAGCCGGTCGACTCCAGCGCCCTGTTCGCGCGTCACAAGACGACGATTCGCAGCCGCTACGACGCCGCCTGGAAGGCTGCGGAGGCCGTGGGCGCCTTCGACACCCTGTTCTTCAACGAGCGCGGCGAACTGGCCGAGGGCGGCCGCAGCAGCGTATTCGTGCGGGTCGGCGAGCGCTGGTACACGCCGCCGCTGTCGTCGGGCGTGCTGCCCGGCGTGATGCGCTCCCTGCTGCTGGAAGACCCGGCCTGGCAAGCGATCGAATGCCCGATCGCGCGCGAGACCCTGGAGCGCGCGCAGGAGATCGTGGTCTGCAATGCGCTGCGCGGGCCGCTGCGCGCCACCATCCGGCGCGCAGCCTGATCGCTCAGCCGCCCAGCGCCTGCTCGATCTTCGACACCAGCGCCGGATCCTGCGGCGTGACCTTGCTCGGGAAGTAGTCGAGCACCTTGCCGTTACGGTCGATCAGGTACTTGTTGAAGTTCCACTTCGGCTGGTTGCCGGTGGCCTTGATGAGCTCCGCATACAGGGGGTTGGCGCCGGCGCCGCTCACCACGCTGCTGGCGAACATCGGGAACTTCACGCCGTAGGTGTTGTAGCAGAGGTCGGCGATCTTCTTGGCATCGCTTGATTCCTGCTTGAAGTCGTTCGACGGGAAGCCCAGCACCACCAGGCCGCGCGCGGCGTACTTGGCATACAAGGCTTCCAATCCTTCGTACTGGGGAGTAAAGCCGCAGTAGCTGGCCGTGTTCACCACCAGCACCACCTTGCCGGCGTACTGGCACAGGTCCTGCGGCGCCTCGTCCTGCAGACGGTTGAAGGTGTGCTTCAGCACGGCCGGGCAGGATGCCGATGGCGCGGCCGGCGCCGCGGCGTTCGACGCGCTCTGCGCCTGGGCGGGAGCGGCGGCGGCGATGGCGGCGCCGAGGGAGAACAGCAGGGCGGTAGTCTTGAACATGGCGGCGGGCGGACGTGAGAGGTTAAGGAAACTGCATTCTATTCCAGCTTGACCGTGCCGAGATCGGCCTTCGGCGCCGGCCACGACAATTTCATGGCCTCCATCGTCTCCAGCAGCAGATGGGCGACGATCAGGTTGCGGTGGGTCTTCGAATCGGCCGGCACGATGTACCAGGGCGCGTGGTCGAGATTGGTGGCGGCGATCGCATCTTCGTAGGCGCGCTGGTAGGCGTCCCACTGCTCGCGCACTTTGATGTCGGTCGGGTCGAACTTCCAGTGCTTTTCCGGATCGTCGAGGCGCTCCTGCAGGCGCTTCTTCTGCTCGTCCTTCGAGATGTGCAGGAACACCTTCACGACCGTCGTACCGCTCTCGGCCAGCATGCGCTCGAAGTCGCGGATGTGGGCGTAGCGGCGCTTGGTTTCCTTGCCGTCGATGTCGCCCAGCACGCGCGGCACCAGCACGTCCTCATAATGGCTGCGGTTGAACACGGCGATCTGGCCGTTGCCCGGCACGTGGGCATGCACGCGCCACAGGAAGTCGTGGGCCCGTTCGCGCTCGGTCGGGGCGGCGAAGCCAGTGGCCTGCAAGCCCATCGGGCTGATCTGCGAGAACAGCGCACGCGTCGTGCCATCCTTGCCGGCGGTGTCCATGCCCTGCAGGACCAGCAGCAACTTCTGTTGATGACTGGCGTACAGCATCTCCTGGAAGTGCGCCACCTGGCCGATCAGGTCGCTTGTCGCCGCGCGCTCGCGCTGCTTGGCGCCGCCGTTCTTCTCGCCGTTTTTTTCGCCGTTTTTTTCGCGCAGGGGCGTCAGGCCGGCATCCTCGTCGCGCAGCTTGACGCTCTTCGGGGCGCGAAAGCGTTCGCGGACTTTCATGCCCGCGCTTCCAGCTTGCGGTGCTCGACCAGCATGCAGTGGTTCATGACGACGTCGAGGCCGGCCGCGCGCGCCAGGTCACCCGCGGCCTGGTTCTCGATCCCGAGCTGCATCCACAAGACGCCGGCGCGTACGTCGATGGCATCGCGGGCGATCGGCCCGATTTCCTCGGGCTTGCGAAAAACATCGACCACGTCGATGCGCCTGCCATCCCTGGCCAGCGCATCGGCGGCTTCCTGCAGCGTGGCGTAGACGGTGCGGCCGAGAATCTGCTGGCCGGCATAGGCCGGGTTCACGGGCAGGATCTCGTAGCCCTGCCCTTGCAGGTATTCCGCCACCTCGTGGCTGGCGCGCTCCGGTTTGTTCGACATGCCGACCACGGCGACGGTCTTGGCGGTCTTGAGGATTTGTTCGATGTTTCGCATGCTGGGCTCACTATGTTATCGTCATGACCAGCTTATCATCTTTGCATCGCGCTTCGGCGCATGAATCCACATGAGTTTCCGCCCTGCCCTCGCCTTCGCCTTATCCCTGCTTTTTTGCGCCGCCCATCCTGCCCCGGCCCAGTCTCTGGCCGAGGTCGAACGCAGCATCGTCCCGGTTGAAAGCTGGGGCGGCACCCCGGCCGACCCCGCGCGGGCGCAGCGCCAGACCATCACCCACATCACCCTGCATCACCAGGGCGAGCCATTCAAGCCGGGCACCGATCCGCGCCGGTACCTGCGCAACTTGCAGACCTGGTCGCGTGGGACGAAACACTGGCTCGACATCCCCTACCACTACATCATCGATCTCGACGGCAATATCTACGAAGGCCGCAAGATCGATTATGCCGGCGACACGAATACGGAATACGACCCGCTAGGTCACGCGCTGATCGAGGTGGTGGGGAATTTCGAGGAAGTCGAGCCGAACCGGCAGCAATTGGATGCGGTGGTGCGCTTGATGGCGCTGCTGGCGAAGAAGTACGGGGTCAGCCTCGACCACATCGCCAGCCACCGCGATTTTTCACGACAGACCGTGTGCCCGGGCGCGAACCTGTACCGCTATGTGCAGGACGGGTATTTCAGGCACAAGGTGGCGTTGCGGCTGGCGCAGGAGCAGCCTGGACAATAAAAAAGGCAGCCCGCAGGCTGCCTTTTCATGTGCCACTTAAAACGCTGGATCAGCGTCCCTTGTGACGCAGCTTGGCGATGGCCGCCAGCTGGGCGATCGCGGCCGCCAGTTCGGCTTGCGCCTTGGCGTAATCGATCGCGGATTCCTTGTTCAGCATCAGCTCTTCGGCCTTGCGCTTGGCTTCCTGGGCTTTCGCTTCGTCCAGGTCGGCGCCGCGGATCGCGGTGTCGGCCAGGACGGTCACGCCTTTCGGCTGGACTTCCAGGATGCCGCCCGCGACGAAGACGAATTCCTCTTCGCTGCGGCCGGGAATCGTGATGCGCACGGCGCCCGGACGGATGCGCGTGATCAAGGGGGTGTGCATCGGGTAGATACCCAGCTCACCCGTTTCACCCGGCAACGCGACGAACTCGGCTTCGCCCGAAAAGATCTGCTCTTCGGCCGAAACGACGTCTACGTGAATAGTGTTTGCCATGTGTGTCCCTTAAAGGAGCCGCTTAGGCAGCCAGCTTCTTGGCCTTCTCGATCGCTTCTTCGATGGTGCCGACCATGTAGAACGCCTGCTCCGGCAGGTGGTCCAGTTCGCCCGACGCGATCATCTTGAAGCCCTTGATCGTGTCTTTCAGCGAAACGTACTTGCCCGGTGCGCCGGTGAAGACTTCGGCGACGTGGAACGGCTGCGACAGGAAACGCTGCATCTTACGTGCACGAGCGACGACCAGCTTGTCTTCCGGTGCCAGTTCGTCCATGCCCAGAATCGCGATGATGTCACGCAGTTCCTTGTAGCGCTGCAGGGTACCCTGCACGGCGCGGGCGGTGGCGTAGTGCTCTTCACCGACGACCAGCGGGTCCAGCTGGCGCGAGGTCGAGTCCAGCGGATCGACTGCCGGGTAGATACCCAGCGAGGCGATGTCACGCGACAGCACGACGGTCGAATCCAGGTGGGCGAAGGTGGTTGCCGGCGACGGGTCGGTCAAGTCGTCCGCAGGGACGTACACGGCCTGGATCGAGGTGATCGAACCGGTCTTGGTCGAGGTGATGCGCTCCTGCAGGCGGCCCATCTCTTCGGCCAGGGTCGGCTGGTAGCCCACCGCTGACGGCATACGGCCCAGCAGTGCCGAGACTTCGGTACCGGCCAGGGTGTAGCGGTAGATGTTGTCCACGAAGAACAGAACGTCCTTGCCTTCGTCACGGAAGGCTTCCGCCATGGTCAGGCCGGTCAGCGCGACGCGCAGACGGTTGCCCGGCGGTTCGTTCATCTGGCCGTAGACCATCGCCACCTTCGAGTTGCCCAGGTTGTCCAGGTCAACGACCTTCGCATCGGCCATCTCGTGGTAGAAGTCGTTACCTTCACGGGTACGCTCACCCACGCCGGCGAACACGGACAGACCCGAGTGCGCTTTAGCGATGTTGTTGATCAGTTCCATCATGTTGACGGTCTTGCCGACGCCGGCGCCGCCGAACAGGCCGACCTTACCGCCTTTGGCGAACGGGCAGACCAGGTCGATCACCTTGATGCCGGTTTCCAGCAGGTCCTGCGACGGCGACAGCTCGTCGTAGGCCGGTGCGGTACGGTGGATCGAGGCGGTGCGGGAGGCAGCGACCGGACCGCGCTCGTCGATCGGGTTGCCCAGCACGTCCATGATGCGGCCCAGGGTCGCGTTGCCAACTGGCACCATGATCGGGTTGCCGGTGTTCTGGATAATCATGCCGCGACGCAGGCCTTCCGAGCTGCCCAGTGCAATGGTACGGACGATGCCGTCACCCAGCTGCTGCTGGACTTCCAGGGTCAGTTCGGAGCCTTCCATTTTCAGTGCGTCGTACACTTTCGGCATTGCGTTGCGCGGGAATTCCACGTCAACCACGGCGCCGATACACTGAACGATTTTGCCATCAGCCATGTTCGTTCCTTCAGATATAGTTTTAATTTCGTTACGAGAGGTCGTTTATTCGGCTTAGCTGCCGCTGTTAAGCGCTAATTGCAGCTGCGCCCGACACGATCTCGGAGAGTTCTTTCGTAATCGCTGCCTGACGGGTCTTGTTGTAGACCAGCTTCAGCTCGCCGATGACGTTGCCCGCGTTGTCGGTCGCGGCCTTCATCGCCACCATGCGCGCCGACTGCTCGGACGCCAGGTTCTCGGCCACCGACTGGTAGATCAGCGCTTCGACGTAGCGCATCAGCAGCTCGTCGATGACGACTTGCGCGTCCGGCTCGTAGATGTAGTCCCACGAGTGGGCGCTTGCATCGGCCTGCAGGTGCCCGGCCGGCAGCGGGAGCAGTTGCTCGACCACCGGTTCCTGGCGCATGGTGTTGATGAACTTGGTGTAGCACAGGTACACCGCGTCCAGCTGACCATCCTGGTAAGCGTCGAGCATGACCTTAATCGGGCCGATCAGCTTGTCCAGGTGCGGGGTGTCGCCGATTTGCGTGACACTCGAAACGACCTTCACGCCAATGCGGTTCAGGAAGCCCAGACCCTTGTTGCCGATTGCAACGACTTCAATCCGATTGCCCGCGGCTTCCAGCTCGCGGGTCTTCTGCGTCACCTGGCGCAGCACGTTGGTGTTCATGCCGCCGCACAGACCTTTGTCGGTCGTGACGACGATGAAGCCGACGGCTTTCGCTTTCGTGTCCTTGGCGTTGGCCATGAACGCGTGGGTGTACTCCGGGTTCGCAGTGGCGAGGTTGGCCGTGATGTTACGGACCTTCTCGCTGTAGGGACGGGCGGCGCGCATCCGGTCCTGCGCCTTGCGCATCTTGGACGCGGCGACCATTTCCATCGCCTTGGTGATCTTCTTCGTATTTTCTACGCTCTTGATCTTGCCACGTATCTCTTTGCCTGCTGCCATGAGCCCTTACTCCTTATAGGGACCAGGTTGCCCCGGTCCCGTATTCCATCGATGCGCGCTTAGAACGACTTCTTGAAGTCGGCGATGGCGGCGGCCAGCGCTGCTTCGCCGTCCTTGTCCAGGGCTTTGCTGTCGTCGATCTTCGACAGCAGGGCGCCATGGCTGGACTTCAGGAAGCCGTGCAGGCCGGCTTCGAAATCCAGCACGCGCTTGACTTCGATATCGTCGAAATAACCCTTGTTGACGGCGAACAGCGACGCGGCCATCAGCGAGATCGGCAGCGGCGAGTACTGCTTCTGCTTCAGCAGTTCGGTCACGCGTGCACCGCGGTCCAGCTGTTTGCGGGTCGACTCGTCCAGGTCCGATGCGAACTGCGCGAACGCAGCCAGCTCACGGTACTGCGCCAGGTCGGTACGGATACCGCCGGACAGGCCCTTGATGACCTTGGTCTGGGCGGCGCCACCAACGCGCGACACCGAGATACCGGCGTTGATCGCCGGACGGATACCGGCGTTGAACAGCGAGGTCTCCAGGAAGATCTGGCCGTCGGTAATCGAGATCACGTTGGTCGGCACGAAGGCCGAGACGTCGCCCGCCTGGGTCTCGATGATCGGCAGTGCGGTCAGCGAACCGGTCTTGCCGGTCACGGCGCCGTTGGTGAAGGCGGACACGTAGTCGGCGTTCACGCGAGCGGCACGCTCCAGCAGGCGGCTGTGCAGGTAGAACACGTCGCCCGGATACGCTTCGCGGCCCGGCGGACGGCGCAGCAGCAGCGAGATCTGGCGATAAGCAACGGCTTGCTTCGACAGGTCGTCGTACACGATCAGCGCGTCTTCGCCGCGGTCGCGGAAGTATTCGCCCATCGCGCAGCCCGAGTAGGCCGAGATGTACTGCATCGCTGCCGATTCCGAAGCGGAAGCAGCCACGACGATGGTGTACTCCATCGCGCCATGCTCTTCCAGCGAGCGCACGATGTTCTTGATGGTCGAGGCCTTCTGGCCGATCGCCACGTACACGCAGGTCATGTTCTGACCCTTCTGGTTGATGATCGCGTCGACTGCGACAGCCGATTTACCGGTCTGGCGGTCGCCGATGATCAGCTCGCGCTGGCCACGGCCGATCGGCACCATCGCGTCGATCGACTTGATACCGGTCTGCATCGGCTGCGAGACGGATTCACGCGCGATCACGCCCGGGGCGATCTTTTCGATCGGGGCGGTCAGCGAAGCCGTGATCGGGCCCTTGCCGTCGATCGGCTGGCCGAGTGCGTTGACGACGCGGCCGCGCAGTTCCGGACCGACCGGCACTTCGAGGATGCGGCCGGTGGTCTTGACGGTGTCGCCTTCGGAGATGTGCTCGTAAGCACCCAGGATCACGGCGCCGACCGAGTCGCGCTCGAGGTTCATCGCCAGACCGAAGGTGTTACCCGGGAATTCCAGCATCTCGCCCTGCATCACGTCCGACAGACCATGGATGCGGCAGATACCGTCGGCGACGGAGATCACCGTGCCTTGGTTACGAACATCAGCCGAACCTTCGAGGCCCTGGATGCGGCTCTTGATCAGTTCGCTGATTTCAGACGAATTAAGTTGCATGAGTGCTAACTCCTAATAGTTTCTTGATGCGTAGGGCAAGGGCTTGGACGCGGTAGACGGTGCAAAGATCCTCAGGCCACCAGCGCGTGATGCATTTGCTGCAGCTTCGCGCGGACCGAGGTATCCAGCACTTCGTCACCGACGACCACGCGCACACCACCGATCAGCGAGGGGTCGACTTCGACCGTGGGGTTGAGCTTGCGGCCAAATTTCTTTTCCAGCGTGGCGACCAGCGCGGTCACCTGGTCTGCCGACAGGTCGAACGCGCTGTAGACAGTCGCGTCGGCGGCACCGGCCGAGGCGTTCTTCAGCAGGAAGAACTGGTCGGCGATTTCCGGCAGCAGCGCGACACGGCCGTTTTCGGCCAGCATCGCAATGAAGTTCTTCGCTTCGGCGTTCAGCGGCGACTTGACCAGCGACGCAATCGTCTCGGCCAGTTGTGCCGGCGTGACGTTCGGATTGCCGGCAAAAGCCTGCACGTCCGGATTGGCGCCGATCTGGGCCAGTTCCGAGACAATGCCGGTCCAGGCCGCCATGTCGCCATTCTGGGCGACACGGAACAGCGCTTCGGCGTAGGGGCGGGCGACGGTTGCGAACTCAGCCATAATCAGAGCTCGGTCGACAGACGGTTCAGCAGGTCGGCGTGGGCCGTTGCGTTCACCTCGCGCTTGAGGATCTGCTCGGCACCGGCAACGGCGAGGGCAGCCACCTGGCCGCGCAGTTCTTCGCGGGCGCGGGTCACTTGCTGCTCGGCGTCGGCCTTGGCAGCTTCGATGATGCGCGCGGCTTCGACGGCAGCGGTCTGCTTGGCGTCTTCGATGATGGCCTGGGCACGCTTTTCGGCGTCGGCGATGCGCTTGACGCTTTCTTCGCGGGTCGATGCCAGTTCGGCGGCGATGCGTTTTTCGGCGGCAGCCATTTCTGCCTTGCCGCGGTCAGCAGCGGCCAGGCCGTTCGCGATCCTCTCGGCGCGCTCGTCGAGCGCTTTCATCACCGGCGGCCACACGAATTTCATCGTGACGAACACCAGGATGAAGAAGACCACGAACTGAACAAACAGGGTTGCGTTCAAGTTCACGGTAAATTCCTTCTCACAAAAACGGATGCCGAACCGGAGCGGTTCGGCTGTTCAGAATCGAATAATGTTTCGATTAGGCGTGGAACGGATTTGCGAACGCGAACAGCATTGCGATACCAACACCGATCAGGAATGCCGCGTCGATCAGGCCGGCCAGCAGGAACATCTTGGTCTGCAGGGTGTTCATCAGTTCAGGCTGACGTGCCGAAGCTTCCAGGTATTTGCCGCCCATCAGAGCGATACCGATACAGGCACCAATTGCACCCAGGCCGATGATCAGACCGCAAGCCAGCGCAATGTAAGAATAGTCAGTCATTGTGTTACTCCAAAAGTGTGTTAAAAAATTAAGAAATTTACAACTCTTTACTACCACTATCTTGTTCGTTCTTGCGATCGCGTCGGTCAGTGGCTCTCGTGGGCCTGACCGATGTACACCAGCGTCAGCATCATGAAGATGAAAGCCTGGAGGAGCACGATCAGGATGTGGAAGATTGCCCAAGCCGAACCTGCAACGATTTGGCCGACAATACCGAACGGGCCAGCCAGCGCACCGAGCAGGGCAATCAACAGGAACAGCAGCTCACCGGCGTACATGTTGCCGAACAGTCGCATGCCGAGCGACACCGTACGTGCTGCGTATTCGATCATGTTCAACAGGAAGTTGAACGGAGCCATATAGATACCGAAGGGCGCGGCGAACAGCTCGTGGACCCAGCCGCCGACGCCCTTGACCTTCAGGTTGTAATACAGGACCACGGCCAGCACGCCCAGCGACATGCCCAGCGGACCGTTCAGGTCGGCGGTCGGGACGATGCGGAAGTGCATCTCACCCATGCCCATGGCGCGCAGGATGGCGGCGAACAGGTCGACCGGCAGGAAGTCCAGGCAGTTCATCAGGAACACCCAGACGAACACGGTCAGTGCCAGCGGTGCGATGAAGCGGCGATCGCCGTGGATAATGGATTTTGACTGGTCTTCGACCATCTCGACGACGGCTTCGATGGCGCCCTGGAAACGGCCCGGCACACCCGAGGTGGCGCGGCGCGTGCCGAGCCACAGGACAAATACACCGATAACACCCATCAAAATCGACCAGAACACGGTATCGTAGTTGATGACTTTGAAGTCTACGATGAAGCCCTGGTGGATGTTGGTCAGGTGACCCAGGTGGTGGGAAATGTATTCTCCTGCGGTAGGCGCATGCGCCGCCGCATTTTCTGCCGTTGGACTCGTCATTGTTTCTGCCTAAATATTAAGATGATGTAACTTTTTAGCGCCACGATGAAGCCGCCCAGCAAGGCGAACCAGTTCAGATCGTGGTAAAGCCGCGCCGTTACGTACAGCAGCGCGAGCGTTAAAGCAATCTTTACAAATTCCCAGATGAAAAATGTGGCAGGGTTCGCGCCGCCCGGCTTTTGCGCACTGGCGAACAGGCGCACTGCCATGACAGCGTTGGGAACGACACAACACAAGCCGCCAAGTACCGCCGAAAACATCGCAGGCCACCCCCCGAGCAGTCCGGCGATCACGCCGGCTACCAGTGTTGCCATCATTTGCAGGGAGACCAAGCGCAGCATTTTTATTGTTCTTTCGCGCCAGCCGTGGTGGAACCGAGTTACGGTATGGTAATTACATGAATCAGCGGAATTATAAGGGCTTATGAAGGCGGTAGTCAAACTCTTCCGTCCTTATATCGCGGCCAGGAAGATGCAAAAATGACAAAGGATTTATGCCGAAACTGTTAAATTTCCTACGAAAATCAGTTATTAGCAGGGATGCGCAACGGGTGACTGTGGACAAGTAAGCACTTGCCCACAGTGTGGAAATGGTGCAACAAATTAATCGCGCAGGCGGGCCAGCACGCTTTCGAGCACGTCGAGGTCGGCGAAGTCGATGATCATCTGTCCCCTGCCCTTGTTCCCCATCTTGAACACGACCGGGGTGGCGAGGCGGTCGGACAGCTCTTCCTCCAGGCGCACGAGGTCGCCCGACTTTTCCTTCTGGCGCTTTGCCTCGGCCGGGGCGTTCTGCTCTTCCAGCGTGCGGGCGACCAGTTTCTCGGTCTCGCGCACCGACAGGCGTTTCGCAATGACCTGGTTCGCCAGCGCGATCTGGCTGGCGGCATCGACCGCCAGCAGGGCACGCGCATGGCCCATGTCGATATCCCCTGCCATCAGCATGGTCTGCACCGGCTGGGCCAGGTTCACCAGGCGCAGCAGGTTGGAGACGGCGCTGCGCGAGCGGCCGACGGCATTTGCCGCCTGTTCGTGGGTAAAGTCGAATTCCGAGATCAGGCGTGCGATGCCCTGCGCTTCTTCGAGCGGATTCAGGTCTTCGCGCTGGATGTTCTCGATCAGGGCCATCGCCGCCGCGTTCTGGTCGTCGACCTCGCGCACCAGCACCGGGATCTCGTCCAGGCCGGCCAGCTGGGCCGCGCGGAAGCGGCGTTCGCCGGCGATGATCTCGTACGCGATGTCGCCGGCACCTGCGACCGGCCGCACCAGCACCGGCTGCATGATGCCCTGGCTCTTGATCGACGCCGCCAGCTCGGACAGCGAACCGTCGTCCATGCGGGTACGCGGCTGGTACTTGCCGGCCTGGATGCGGGTGACCGGCAAAGTGGAGGGGCTGCCTGCGGGCGCGGCCGGGGTCTCGTGCGCATCGCCGCCGAGCAGGGCGTCGAGGCCGCGGCCGAGCCCTTTCAGTTTTTTGGTTGCCATGGTGTTGGACTGTCGTTGTTGTATGTTGATTACATGGTCTTGATGCGTTCGACCATCTCCGCGCCGAACGCGATATACGCCTGGGCGCCCTTCGACGACGGGTCGAACACGACGCCCGGGATACCGTAGGACGGCGCTTCGGCCAGGCGCACGTTGCGCGGGATGATGGTTTTGAAAACCTTGTCGCCGAAATGCTGTTCGAGCTGGCTCGACACCTGCTGCGACAAGGTCATGCGCGGATCGAACATCACGCGCAGCAGGCCGATGATGCGCAGGTCGTGGTTCAGGTTGGCGTGCACCTTCTTGATCGTGTTGACCAGGTCGGACAAGCCTTCCAGCGCGTAGTACTCGCATTGCATCGGGATGATCACGCCGTGCGCGCACACCAGGCCGTTCAGGGTCAGCATCGACAGTGCCGGCGGGCAGTCGATCAGGATGAAGTCGTAATCGGCATCGACCTTGGCGAGCGCCTCCTTCAGGCGGCGCTCGCGGTTGTCCAGCTCCACCATCTCGACTTCGGCGCCGGCCAGCTCGCGGTTCGCCGGCAGCACGTCGAAGCGCCCGGCTTCGCTGCGCAGCCGCGCGGACGCCACGTCGGCCTCGCCGAGCAGCACCTCGTAGATCGAGGACTCGAGCCCGGCCTTGTTGATCCCTGCCCCCATGGTGGCGTTGCCCTGCGGGTCCAGGTCGACCAGCAGCACGCGCTGGTCCAGCTTGGCCAGCCCGGCGGACAGGTTGACGCTGGTGGTGGTCTTGCCGACCCCGCCCTTCTGGTTTGCTACGCAAAAAATTTTCGCCATGTATGCCTTCAAAAAGCCATACCGTTCATACCATTAAAACGATATATACGGTTTATTTGGTAATACGGTATAAACGGTTTATATCGTTTAGACCGTTGCGCTTTTATTCCAATCTCTCGCGTACTTTTTCGATGAACACGAGATGGCGTTCCGCGCCCAGCCTGGGCACCTGCAGGGGTTCCACTTTGCTTACCCGCCATGCGGCCGGCAGCCTTTGCTGTTCCTCCTGCGGCGCCACCCCTTTCAAGGCGATATAGCACCCGCCCTCCGCCAGCAGGTGCGAAGACCAGTTGACGAAATCTGACAGGTCCGCGAAAGCGCGCGAGGTGATGACGTCGAATTTGTCGCTCACCTGCAGCTGTTCGACCCGCGCCGTGTAGACGGTGACGTTGCTCAAGCCGAGCTCGGCCTTCACCTGGGTGAGGAAGGCGGTTTTCTTGTGCACGGTGTCGATCATCGACACCTTCATGTCCGGGCGGACGATGGCCAGCACGATGCCCGGCAGGCCGCCGCCCGAACCCACGTCCAGCACATTGCGTGCGCCGGCGAAGGCCGGCACTGCGGCCAGCGAATCGAGCAGGTGGTGGGTCACCATCTGCATCGGGTCGCGCAGCGAAGTCAGGTTATAGACGGAGTTCCACTTGAACATCAGGGCCAGGTAGTCCATCAACCTGCCCTGCTGTTCCCCGGAGACATCCAGCTGCATCTCGGCGATGCCGTCAAACAGCACCTGGGACAGGGTATTGCGGTCGAAATTCTTCATTCAGCGGTTTCCTCGCTGGGCGCATTGGTGAATCCTTTGGCGCCGCGCTTTTTCAGGTGCACCAGCAGCAGCGAAATGGCCGCCGGGGTCACGCCGGAAATACGCGAAGCCTGGCCCAGGGTTTCCGGACGCTGCTTGTCGAGCTTTTGTCTGACCTCGATCGACAGCGCCGTAATCTCCAGGTAGTTCAGGTTTTCCGGCAGCTTCAGGTTCTCGTAATAGTCGTGGCGTTCCACTTCCCTCGCCTGGCGATCGATATAGCCGGAATACTTCAGCTGGATCTCCACCTGTTCCTTCACGGCGGGGTCTGCCACGCCCGGGCCGGCCAGCGACTGGCCGTCGACGCCCTGCAGGGTGACGAGCTTGTCATATTCGACGCCCGGACGACGCAGCAGGTCGGCCAGGTTGTACTCGCGTTCGATGGCCTGGCCGATCACGCGTTCGGATTCGGCGGCCGCCAGGATGCGCGGGTTGACCCAGGTCGAGCGCAGGCGTTCCAGCTCCACGGCCACGGCTTCGCGCTTGCGCTCGAAGGCCTCCCATTGGGCATCGCCGACCACGCCCAGCTTGCGGCCGATCTCGGTCAGGCGCATATCCGCATTGTCTTCACGCAGCGACAGGCGATACTCGGCGCGGCTGGTGAACATGCGGTAGGGCTCGGCCACGCCCTGGGTCGTGAGGTCGTCGACCAGCACGCCGAGGTAGGCTTCCGAGCGGCCCGGGGTCCAGGCTTGTTTACCCTGGGTCTGCAGCGCCGCGTTGATACCGGCGAGCATGCCCTGCGCCGCCGCTTCTTCATAGCCGGTGGTGCCGTTGATCTGGCCGGCGAAGAACAGGCCGCTAATCGCCTTCGTTTCCAGCGAAGCCCTCAGGCCGCGTGGATCGAAATAATCGTATTCGATCGCATAGCCGGGACGCAGGATGAAGGCATTTTCCAGGCCGCGCATCGAGCGCACCAAGGCCAGCTGCACGTCGAACGGCAGACTGGTCGAGATCCCGTTCGGATAAAACTCGTTGGTGGTAAGACCTTCCGGCTCGAGGAAGATCTGGTGCGATTCCTTCGACGCGAAGCGGTGGATCTTATCTTCGATCGACGGGCAGTAGCGCGGGCCGACGCCTTCGATCACGCCGGTGTACATCGGGCTGCGGTCCAGGCCCTTGCGGATGATCTCGTGGGTCTGCGCATTCGTGTGCGTAACCCAGCATGGCACCTGTTTCGGGTGCATGGCGACATTGCCCATGTACGAGAACACCGGCACCGGATCGAGGTCGCCCGGCTGTTCGCTCATCGCGGAAAAGTCGATGCTGCGGCCATCGATGCGCGGCGGCGTGCCGGTCTTCAGGCGGCCCTGCGGCAGCTTGAGTTCCTTCAGGCGCGCGGACAGCGATACCGCCGCCGGGTCGCCCGCACGGCCGGCCGTGTAATTCTGCAGGCCGACGTGGATCTTCCCGTCCAGGAAAGTACCGGCGGTGAGCACCACGGCGCGGGCGCGGAACTGCAAGCCGATCTGGGTCACGGCGCCGACCACGCGCTCGCCTTCGACGATCAGGTCGTCCACCGACTGCTGGAACAGCCACAGGTTCGGCTGGTTTTCCAGGCGCGAGCGGATCGCCGCCTTGTACAGGACGCGGTCGGCCTGGGCACGGGTAGCGCGCACGGCCGGGCCCTTGGACGAGTTCAGGATACGGAACTGGATGCCGGCCTCGTCGGTGGCAATCGCCATCGCGCCGCCCATGGCGTCGACTTCCTTGACCAGGTGGCCCTTGCCGATGCCGCCGATCGACGGATTGCAGGACATCGCACCGAGGGTCTCGATGTTGTGGGTAAGCAATAGGGTCTTTTGCCCCATGCGTGCGGACGCAAGAGCCGCTTCGGTGCCGGCATGGCCGCCGCCGACGACGATCACGTCGAATTCTGTCGGAAATAGCATGATGGAATGTACTGCGAGGAGAGTTAAGCAGGGATTATAGATTCTTTTTTCTGTGCAGCTTCATCTCTGCCTGAATTCCGCTGGAATGTTTCACGTGAAACCAAGGATTGTGGCGCCGCGCTGACTTCTCAGCATTGTCTATCATGCGAGCAATCCTGTTTCCGTGCCGCCGTCCGATCGGTCGAGTCCACGTTCAAGTCCAAGTCGGGCATTGGAGGAACGCTGCCAGGGACCGCCCTCTTCCGTCCAGCAGCAGCGCAGGGTTCCCAAGCGGAACGGCAACCTTGGATCGCAAGACGACAACGGGCACCCTGTCTGCGGCGCAGGGCTCGGACGCCCGGCCGCCGGCGATCACCTCAAGCGCCGAAAGACCACCCCGCTCGTCAACGCCAACCGCCGCTTGCGCCCATCATTGCCATGACCAATGCGAAGGGATACGCGAACGGCGCCATCAGTGAATTACAAAAGCCGTGGACTTGGCGATTGCCGGGATCGTCATGAATCGACTTTCAACGGCGAGCAGTTCGTTCCGACCGCCGCGGCCGGCACCGGCCTGTGCCGCCCGATTGCACCAACTGGCGCATGGGATGTATCCCCTTGGTGACGAAACTCAGCAAGACAGGGCAATGCCCCACTGTTTCACGTGAAACATTACCAGCCTAATTTTGTAAAAGAATCGTAGGCCGTCTTTACAATCAGCAAGGAAACCACGACCAGGAACAGCTTGCGCACGAAGCCGCTGCCATGCTTCAGCGCCAGCCGGGTGCCGATCAGCGAGCCGCCGATCTGGCACACCGCCATCAGCCCGGCCAGCTTCCAGATCAGGTGGCCACTGTAGCCGAACCAGATCAGTGCCGAGACGTTACACGCCACGTTGACGATCTTTGCCGCCGCCGATGCGCCCAGGAAGTCGAAGCCGAAGAAGCGCACGAACATGAAGATCAGGAAGCTGCCGGTTCCCGGGCCGAAGAAGCCGTCATAAAAACCGATGGCGGCGCCGACCCCGGTTGCCAGCAGGCGTTCCGTCATGCCGCTGTGAACCGGCGCATGCACGGAACCGAAATCCTTCTTCTTGAAGGTGTAGACGGCGACCGCCAGCAGGATCAGCGGCAGCAGGCTGCGGACGAAATCGCCCGGCACGCGGGTCACGGTCCAGGCGCCGATAAAGGCCAGCGCAAAGGCCGCGATGGCGGCAGGTGCCGCCGTGCTCCACGCCACCTGTACTCGACGCGCATACTTCACCGCCGCGACGCTGGTCCCGCACATCGACGCCAGCTTGTTCGTACCCAGCAGCGTGGCCGGGACTTCCTTCGGGAAGACGGCAAAGATCGCCGGAATCTGGATCAACCCTCCTCCTCCCACGACAGCATCAACCAGGCCGGCAAGGAAGGCCGCGCAGGCCAGAACGACGACATCAAGCATGGGACAGACGCACAGACAGGGAAAGCGACATTGTAAGGTAAGGAATGTATCGAGCTGGTGTAAGCTTGAGAAAACGCAAAATCAAAACCAAAAGGAGACGGAAACGATGAACCCCATCCCCGCATTCAGTTTCACCACGGTATCCAGCATCGTCTCCGAGCCCGGCGCAGCGCTGCGGCTCGGGCAGCTCGTCGCCGAGCGTTTCCCCGGCATCAAGCGGGTGCTGATGGTGACCGATCCCGGTTTCCTGCGCACCGGCCTGGTCGAGACGCCACGCGTCAGCCTCGAACGCCAGGGCATGCAGGTGCTCACCTATTCGGACGTGATGGCCGATCCACCGGAAGCCGTGGTCCTCGCCGCGGCCGAGTTCGCGCGCAAGAACGGATCGGAACTCGTGATCGGCATCGGCGGCGGCAGTTCGATGGACGTCGCCAAACTGGTCGCCGTGCTGGCCGGCAGCGAACAGCCGCTGGCCGAGATGTATGGCATCGGTAAAGTCACGGGACAACGCCTGCCGCTGATCCAGGTGCCGACCACGGCCGGTACCGGTTCGGAAGTCACGAACATCGCCATCGTCACCACCGGCGAGACCACCAAGATGGGCGTCGTGTCGCCGCAGCTGTACGCCGACCTGGCGCTGCTGGACGCCAATTTGACCATCGGCCTGCCGCCTGTGGTCACCGCCGCGACCGGCATCGACGCCATGGTGCATGCGATCGAGGCCTATACCAGCCGCCATAAGAAGAACCCGCTGTCGGACATGCTGGCGCGCCAGGCGCTGTCGCTGCTGTCGGCGAACCTGGTGAAAGCCTGCGAGAACGGCCACGATCTCGATGCGCGCCAGGCCATGCTGCTGGGCGCTTGTCTGGCCGGGCAGGCATTCTCGAATGCGCCGGTGGCTGCCGTGCACGCCCTTGCCTATCCGATCGGCGGGATCTTTCATGTGGCGCACGGACTGTCGAATTCGCTCGTGCTGCCGCATGTGCTTCGCTTCAATTTACCAGCAGCAACTAGCCACTATGCGGAACTCGCCGGTATCGTGGTGCCCTACGCCAGCGGCAGCGAAGAAGCCCGGGCCCAGGCATTGATTGTTGCGATGCAGCAGATCGCCAAGATCACCGGGGTCGAGACGACCCTGCAGCAGGTCGGCATCACCGAGCGCGACCTGGACCGGCTGGCCGACGATGCAATGCTGCAGACCAGGCTGCTGGGGAACAATCCACGCGAGCTGACGCGGGAAGATGCGCGGGCGATCTACGCAGCGGCGTTCTGACACCTTTTGTGGCGGCTTGTCCGTCAGAAACTGCTCTGCGGTTTCTTCGCCGCCAGGAAGTCCAGCAGCAACGCATTCACCCGCTCGTGCGCCGTCAGCTGCAGCCAGTGGTCGGCGTCGCGGATCCGCTCGAAGCGGAATTCCCCATCCACGTAATGGGCGGAATCGCGCATCTGCTTTTCGCCGAGGGCCGGGTCGCGGTCGCTCCAGATCCCCATCACCGGCACCTTGATGCGCCCGTGGGCGCGCGGCGTCGACTGCGGCAGCGCCAGCTTGAGGTTGGCGCGGTAGTAGTTCAGGGCCGCCGTCAGGCGCCCCGGCGGCTCGAGGTCGCGCTTCCAGAACTCGGCCTGGCCCGGTTCGCTGGTGAACTGGCGCAGGGCGAACCAGTCGGCCGCGCGCAGCATCTGCTCGGCGATGCCGGGCATGCAGAGCATAGGGATATAGGCCATGCGCAAGTGCTGCAGGACGCCGGCATGGGCGATCGCCGACGGGTGCCCGGTCGACATCGCCACCAAGCGTTCGATGCGCTCGGGCGCCAGTGCCGCCAGTTGCCAGCCGATCACGCTGCCCCAGTCGTGGCCGACCAGGCGGACCTTGTCGATCTTCAGCGCGTCGAGCAGGCCCAGGACGTCGCCGCGCAGCTTGTCGAGCGTGTAGTCGAGGATATGCGGCGGCGCGTCGGTGCGGCCGTAGCCGCGCAGGTCGGGTGCCAGCACGCGGAAACCGGCGCTGGCCAGCACCGGCACCTGCTTGCGCCAGACGATGTGGGTATCGGGAAAACCGTGCAGCAGCAGGATGACAGGCCCCTGCCCGGTCGTGGTGGCGTGGATGCGGATCCCGTTCGCATCCACCATGAGGGATTCGTCGATCACACCTGCACCTCCTCAGTGTTAGGCCGGCTTGCTCCCGCGCTTGGCGGCATCGAAGGCCGCCAGGATCTCACCCACGATGCCGCGCCGGAACAGCAGCACGCATGCGACAAAGATCAGTCCGGTGACAATGCCCACCGATTCGCCCAGCGACGCGAACCATTCTACATGGGTCGCTGCGGCGAGGAAGTTCCCCAGGTCGCCGAGCTTGTTCTCCAGGGCGACCACCAGGAAGGCGCCCAGTATCGGCCCGGCCAACGTGCCCATGCCGCCCACCAGGGTCATCAGGATGACGAGGCCAGACATGGTCCAGTGCACGTCGGTGAGGGTCTCGAAGCCCAGCACGACGGCCTTGGTGGCCCCTGCCAACCCCGCCAGGGCGCTCGAGAGCACGAAGGCCAGCAGCTTGACCTTGTCCACGTCATAGCCCAGGGAAATGGCGCGCGGCTCGTTTTCCTTGACCGCCTTGAGCAGCTGGCCGAACGGCGAATGGACGATCCGCACGATCAGCGCGAAGCCGGCAATGAAGATCGCCAGCACGACGTAGTACATGACCAGGTCGTTGCCGAGGTCGAGCACGCCCAGCAGCTTGCCGCGCGGGATGCCCTGCAAGCCGTCCTCGCCGTGCGTGAACGGGGCGCGCAGGGCGCCGAAATACACCATCTGGGCCAGCGCCAGGGTGATCATCGAGAAATAGATGCCCTGGCGCCGGATCGCCAGCAGGCCCATTACGAGGCCGATGACGCCGGCCGCCAGCACACCCAGCACGATGCCGGCCTCGAACGGCAGTCCCAGCGTGGTGAGCGCATAGCCGGCAACATAGCCGGCGCCGCCGAAGAAGGCGGCGTGGCCGAAGGACAGCAGCCCGGTGTAGCCGATCAGCAGGTTGAAGGCGCAGGCGAACAGGCCGAAGCACAGCAGCTTCATCAGGAACACCGGATAGCCGACGAACGGCGCGACCAGGGCGACCAGCAGGACGATGGTGTAGGCGATTTTCTTATTCATAATTCCTTTCCTAAAGGGCCTCGGAAACCGTCGCGAGCGGCCGCAATGTTGGTCGAGAAGCGCAGCTGTACAAGCGTACAGCGCGCATCGCAGGCTCGGCGCCCCCACCAACATTGCAACGCGCAGTAGGTTTGCGAGGTCCTTTACTTCTCTTTACCGAACAGGCCGGCTGGACGCAGCAGCAGCACGATCACCATCACGACGAACACCACCACTTCCGAGGCTTCCGGGTAGTACACCCGGGTCAGGCCCTCGATCACGCCGAGCCCTAAGCCAGTGACGATGGAGCCGAGGATGGAACCCATGCCGCCGATCACGACAACCGCGAACACGACGATGATGAGGTTCGAGCCCATCAGCGGCGTGACGTTGATGACGGGTGCCGCCAGCACCCCGGCAAAGCCCGCCAGGGCGACGCCGAAGCCATAGGTCAGCGTCACCATCAGCGGCACGTTGACGCCGAAGGCTTCGACCAGCTTCGGGTTCTCGGTGCCGGCGCGCAGGTAGGCGCCCAATCTCGTCTTCTCGATCGTGAACCAGGTCGCCAGGCAGACCGTCAGCGAAGCTGCCACGACCCATGCCCGGTAATTCGGCAGGATCATGAAGCCGAGGTCGGTGGCGCCGGACAGCGCTTCCGGTACGTCCAGGGTCTGGCCGGACACGCCATAGATGGAGCGGAACACGCCTTCCAGCAGCAAGGTGATGCCGAAGGTCAGCAGCAGGCCGTACAGGTGATCCAGCTTGTACAGCCAGCGCAGCATCGTTTTCTCGACCAGGATGCCGAACACGCCGACCAGCAGCGGCGCCAGCACCAGCATCACCCAGTAGTTCAGGCCGAACGTGGTGACACCGATGAAGGCGGCGAAGGCGCCCATCATGTACAGCGCGCCATGCGAAAAATTGATGACGTTGAGCAGGCCGAAAATCACGGCCAGGCCCAGCGACAGCATCGCATAGAAAGAGCCGTTGACCAGCCCCAGAAGGAGCTGGCTCATCATGGCTTGCAGGGGGACGCCAAAGATTTCCATACGTTCAGATCATCACTTCCATGCGGCGCACTTGGTTTCCGCCTTGGTCGTGTAGGCCTGATCGCCCGGGATCGTGGCGACGACCTTGTAGTAGTCCCATGGCGCCTTCGATTCCTTCGGCGTCTTCACCTGCATCAGGTACATGTCGTGGACCATGCGGCCATCCGGACGGATCTCGCCGTTCTTCGCGAACATGTCATTGATCTTGGTCTTCTTGAGCTGGGCCATGACCTTGTCGGCGTCGTCGCTGCCAACCGCCTTCACCGCGTTCAGGTAGTTGATCGTGGCCGAGTAGTCGGCCGCCTGCAGCATCGACGGTTCCTTCTTCATCTTGGCGAAGTAGCGCTTGGCCCAGGCGCGGGTGGCGTCGTTCTGGTCCCAGTACCAGCCGGTGGTCAGATACAGGCCCTGGGTCGTGTTCAGGCCAAGGGTGTGGATATCGTTGATGAACACCAGCAGACCGGCCACCTTCATCTTCTTGGTCAGGCCAAACTCGTTGGCGGCCTTGACGGAGTTGATGAAGTCGCCGCCGGCGTTCGCCAGGCCCAGCACCTGGGCCTTGGACGATTGCGCCTGCAGCAGGAAGGACGAGAAGTCGGAGGCGCCCAGCGGGTGCTTCACGCTGCCGAGCACGCTGCCGCCATTGGCCTTGATGACGTCGGTGGTGTCCTTTTCCAGCGACTGGCCGAAGGCATAGTCGGCGGTAAGGAAATACCAGGACTTGCCGCCCTGCTTGACCATGGTGGCGCCGGTGCCGCGCGCCAGCGCCACGGTGTCGTAAGCGTAGTGCACGGTGTAGGGCGAGCATTCCTCGTTGGTCAGACGGGCCGAGCCGGCGCCGATGGCGATGAAGACTTTTTTCTTTTCCGCGGCGACCTTGGCCATGGCCAGGCTGGCGCCCGAGTTGGTGCCGCCGATCAGCATGTCGACGCCTTCCCGGTCGAACCATTCGCGCGCCTTGCTGGCGGCGATGTCCGCCTTGTTCTGGTGGTCGGCGACGATGAACTGGATCTTCTTGCCGTTGACTTCACCTTTCATGTCGGCGATCGCCATGCGCACGGCCTCGGCGCCGCCGTTGCCGTCGATGTCGGAATACACGCCCGACAGGTCGGTAATCAAGCCGATCTTGATGGTGTCGCCCGAGATCTGGGCCTGGGCCGGGATCGACAGGCAGGCGGCCGCGGCAGTGGCGGCAATGGCAGTGGCAATGGCGGTGCGTTTCATGGGTTGTCTCCGTTAAAAAAGATGTTGTTGTTCATACGCCGAGCAGCTCGGTCAGCTCGGGCATGCTGGCCTTCAGTTCGTCCGCGCGGATGGTTTTCACGATCTGCCCGTGCTCCATTACATAGAAACGCTCCGCCAGCGGCGCGGCGAAGCGAAAGTTCTGTTCCACCATCACGATGGTGTAGCCCTTCGCCTTCAGGGTCGTGATCATGCGCGCCAGCGCCTGCACGATGACCGGCGCCAGGCCTTCCGAGATCTCGTCCAGCAGCAGCAGCCGCGCGCCGGTGCGCAGGATGCGCGCCACGGCCAGCATCTGCTGCTCGCCGCCCGACAGCCGCGTGCCCTGGCTGTTGCGGCGCTCGTACAGGTTGGGGAACATTTCGTAGATCTCGTCCAGCGACATGCCGCCGCCCTTGCCCTTCGACGAAGCCAGTACCGGGGGCAGCAGCAGGTTTTCCTCGGTCGACAGCGAGGAAAAGATGCCCCGCTCTTCCGGGCAGTAACCGACGCCCAGGTGCGCGATCTTGTAGGTCGGCAGGTGGATCGCCTCGGTGCCGTGGATGCGGATCGAGCCGCGCCGCGTCCCGGTCAGTCCCATGATGGCGCGCAGCGTCGTGGTGCGGCCGGCGCCGTTGCGGCCCAGCAGGGTCACCACCTCGCCCTCGTCGACCGAAAAGCCGACGTCGTGCAGGATGTGCGATTCGCCATACCAGGCTTGCAGGTTCTGGATTTCCAATGCCGCGGCCATCAGTGCGCTCCTTCCAACGGCGCTTCGGTGCCCATGTAGGCCTCCATCACCTGCGGGTTACGGGACACTTCGGCATACGTGCCCTCGGCCAGGATGGCGCCGCGCTGCAGCACCGAAATGCGGTCGCAGATGCCGGACACCACGTTCATGTTGTGCTCGACCATCAGGATGGTGCGGCCGGCCGATACTTTTTTGATCAGTTCGGTCACCCGGTGCACGTCTTCGTGGCCCATGCCCTGGGTCGGTTCGTCGAGCAGCATCAGTTCCGGCTCCATGCCGAGCGTGGTGGCGATCTCGAGCGCGCGCTTGCGCCCGTACGGCAGGTCGGCGGTCAGCGTGTCGGCAAAGCTACCCAGGTCGACTTCCTCGAGCAGGGCCATCGCGCGCTCGTTCAACTGGTCGAGGCTGCGTTCGCTGCGCCAGAAGTGGAAACCGGTACCCAGCGCGCGCTGCAGGCCGATGCGCACGTTCTGCAGCACCGTCAGGTGCGGGAACACGGCCGAGATCTGGAACGAACGGATGACGCCCATGCGGGCGATCTGCGCCGGTTTCGCGCCCGTGATGTCGCGCCCGTTGAACAGGATCTGGCCCGAGGACGGCACCAGGAACTTGGTCAGCAGGTTGAAACAGGTGGTCTTGCCGGCACCGTTGGGGCCGATCAAGGCGTGGATATGGCCGCGCTGCACCTGCAGGTCTACGCCGCTGACGGCCGTGAATCCCTTGAATTCCTTCGTCAGCTTGCGTGTCTCAAGAATGACGTCCGTCATTGCGTCTCCATTGTTTCCAAATCTTACACACTTTTAGGTTTCGCCACGATACAACACATCGTTCGTGCTGGTGCCGGTGTTGCATACTGCGCGAACGCAAACCCGTTGTGCATTTTTGCCCAGCCAGGCCGCTTATTTCTCCTGTCCAGCGATCAGCTGCGCCGTCTTCTCGGCAATCATCAGGGTTGGCGAGTTCGTGTTGCCGGAGGTAATGAAGGGCATGACGGAGGCGTCGACCACGCGCAGGCCGCGCACGCCTTTTACACGCAGTTCGCTGTCGACCACCGCCATCGGGTCGTCGATTTTTCCCATCCGGCAGGTGCCGACCGGGTGGAAGATCGTGGTACCGATCAGGCGGGCGGCCTCGGCCAATTCCTCGTCGCTGCGGTAATGCGGGCCCGGCTTGAATTCCTCGGGACGGTATTTCGCCAGCGCATTCGATGCGACGATGCGGCGCGTCAGCGCCAGCGCATGGGCCGCCACCTGTTTATCCTCGGGCGTGCTGAGGTAGTTCGGCGTGATCTTCGGCGCCGCGTAGCTGTCGTTCGAGGCGATGCGCACGTGCCCGCGCGAGGTCGGGCGCAGGTTGCAGACGCTGGCCGTAAACGCGGGGAAACCGTGCAGCGGGTCGCCGAATTTTTCCAGCGACAGCGGCTGCACGTGGTATTGCAGGTTGGGCGTGGCCTGGCTGTCGTCGGAGCGGGCGAAGGCGCCCAGCTGGGACGGTGCCATCGACATCGGACCGCTCTGGAACAGCATGTACTGCAGCCCGATCTTGGCCTTGCCGAGCCAGTTCGCGGCGGTCGTGTTCAGCGACGGCGCGCCGGTGATGCGGTAGACCATGCGCAGCTGCAGGTGGTCCTGCAGGTTTTCGCCGACGCCCGGGGAATCGACCAGCGGGTTGACGCCGTGCCTGGCCAGGCTGGCGGCCGGGCCGATGCCGGACAATTGCAGGATGTGCGGCGAGCCGATCGCACCGGCGGCCAGCAGGGTTTCGCGGCGCGCGGTGGCGCTGAAGGCGCGCCCGCCGCCCGTGAATTGCACGCCGCGGCAGCGTTTGCCCTGCTCGGTCGCCTCGATCAGCAGCTTTTCGACGTGGCAGCCGGTCATGATGGTCAGATTTGGCCGTTGCGAAGCAGGCTTCAGGAAAGCCTTGGCCGTGTTCAGGCGGATGCCGCGGCGCTGGTTGACTTCGAAATAGGCGCAGCCGCCATTGTCTCCGCCGTTGAAATCCTCGATTTTCGGGATGCCGTTCTGGCTGGCGGCTTCGCGGAAAGCGTCCAGGATTTCCCAGGACAGGCGCTGGCGCTCGACGCGCCATTCGCCGCCGCTGCCGTGGACATCGCTTTCGCCCTGGTGGTGGTCTTCGCTCTGGCGGAACAGGGGCAGGACGCGTTCCCAGCGCCAGGACGGATCGCCGCTGACCTCGGCCCAGCGGTCGTAGTCGCCGGCCTGGCCGCGCATGTAGATCATGCCGTTGATCGACGAAGAACCGCCCAGCACCTTGCCGCGCGGGTAGATCAGCGAGCGCCCCGCCAGGCCGGGATCGGCTTCGGTGCGGAACAGCCAGTCGGTGCGCGGATTGCCGATGCAGTAGAGATAGCCGACCGGAATGTGAATCCACAAATAATCGTCCTTGCCGCCGGCCTCGATCAGCAATACCTGGACGTCCGGGTTCCTGGTAAGACGATTCGCAAGCACGCAACCGGCGGTGCCGGCGCCCACGATGATGTAGTCGTAATCCCCTGCCGATTCCACGCTACCCCCTCCTTGTCGGATACGGTGATGCTTCGCTTTAGCAAGCTTACCAGATCGTCAAGGCTTCGGGACTGTGGATAAGCTTCTGCATATCCACAGGTACGGATTGTGCGAAAGCCGGACTTTTCGCACAGTGCGATTTTTTATCCATTTTTTCCACTAGGCACATACAAGGCAAGCCCACCGGCTTATACGGAAGGTAAACGCCTGATCTTGTGGACAAAACCTGGCTTATCCACAGAAGAGTGCCCCCGTTAACTATTACCACTATTCTGTATTTAAACTTTAGTTGTAAACCTGAGGACCCGGTTCGAATTCGCGGCTTGGAGAAAAAAATTTTCCGACTCCGGTCGGGCTGACGCCTGGCGACGCATCGGCTTCGACGGCAAGGGCCGAGGAAGCGCTGGTGCTTCTGTTTGCCGTCTTGCTGCGCAAAAAAAAATTTCCGACTCCGACAACGCTGCTGGCCCAGGCCAGAGCACGACGTCGACCCTGCTTGCCGGCCCGAAAACGCTCCCAACGCTGGCAAACCGCCCGCCTCTGTGGACAAGCCCATGAATATCCACAGGATCGAATGTGCGAAACCGGGCCACTTGGCCGCAGCCGGTTTTTTGTCCAGTTTCGGTCCCCGCCAGAAACAAGCTTTGTGCAGCAGCTTCAAACCCAGCTAAACCATTGAGCTTGTGGAGAAAATTCGACTTATCCACAGAAGAGCTGACGTTTACTATTACTACCAATATAAATATCTATTTAAATTAACTAATACAAGAAAGCGGCTGCGCGTGGAAAACCCGAAGTGCTGGACGCCAGACTGGTCCAGGCACGCCGACCGCGAAGACAAACACGGCTGCAGACGAACACGCGCCAACACTGCTCGACTGTTTTTTTGTCTTCAGGAAGAAAGTGGAACAGCCGAGATCGGCGCAAGGAAGGACGACGGCGTC
Organism: Massilia sp. LXY-6; assembly: GCF_051233485.1. NCBI lineage: Bacteria > Pseudomonadati > Pseudomonadota > Betaproteobacteria > Burkholderiales > Oxalobacteraceae > Massilia > Massilia sp. LXY-6. Next base: position 110,537 of record NZ_JBKFGF010000011.1, on the reverse strand, counting down.
ATGCTGACAGCCGATCTGTAGGCAAAAGGCTAAGTTCGCTCACTACTCAGCCACCAGTCGACCATCAGTTGACCACCAAGCTGCCCGGTAAACCGGGTCGTCTGTGGAAAAACGCCTGCATATCCACAGTGGCAAATGTGCAGAAGCCGCTTTTTTGCTGGCCGAAGCGTTTTTGTCCAAGATCGGTTCAAGCTGGATACAATGCTTTTCCAGCTCATCCGGAAGCACGTAAACCTTTGACGCTGTAGACAAATCTCGTCTTATCCACAGCAGAACCGTCGTTTACTATCTACTACCAGTTTTTATATACATCTTGTTTTATTAAAGCTCCAAGGCCATCCAGGACAAAAAAACATGCGATTAGGAATCATCAGTGCTTTGCACGAAGAACAGCAGGGCCTCGTAGAAGCCATGGAGAGGCCCTACAAGCTCATGCACGGCATGCGTGAGGTCTGGGGTGGGAAACTCTGGGAAATCGACGCTGTGTGCGTTCTATCGCGTATAGGCAAGGTTGCCGCCGCCATGACAGCCACCATGCTTGTGGAGAAGTTCGGAGTTACGCACATCCTGTTCACGGGTGTGGCCGGTTCCGGTGATGCTTCGGTGCGCGTCGGCGACGTCGTGGTGGCGGAATCCCTGGTCCAGCACGATATGGATGCGAGTCCGCTGTTTCCGCGCTACGAAGTGCCGCTGACGGGCCTGAGCCATTTTGCGAGCGACCGCCAGATGACGCTGGAACTCGCCTACGCCGCCCAGCGCTTCCTCGAGCTGGAGCTGGACGAAGCCATCGATGCCCAGGAAAGGGCCCTGTTCGCGCTGCAGGCGCCGCGCGTGCACCGTGGCCTGGTCGCTAGCGGGGACCAGTTCGTCAGCCACGGGGACCGCATCAGGGCCCTTGGCGAGGTTTTACCCGGCTTGTTGGCGGTGGAGATGGAAGGCGCCGCGGTGGCGCAGGTATGTTTCGAGCTGGGTATCCCGTTCGGCGTGATCCGCACGATTTCGGACAACGCCAATGAAAACGCGGCCACCGACTTCATGCGTTTCGTGAAGTCGGTGGCCGCGCGTTATGCCTTTTATATCGTCAGGCAGTTCTGTGCCCAGCTTCAGGCCAGCAGGGTATCCGCCGGCACGTAGTCGTAGCCCAGGTCCTTCGCCACGGCCGCATACGTGAGCTTGCCTTGGCAGACGTTCAGGCCGTTCTTGAGGTGCGGATCGTCGCGCAATGCCTGGCGCCAGCCCTTGGTCGCCAGCGCGACGGCGTGGCCGATGGTGGCGTTGTTCAGCGCAAAGGTCGAGGTGCGGGCCACCGCGCCCGGCATGTTCGCCACGCAGTAGTGCACCACGCCATCGACCACGAAGGTCGGATCGGCATGCGTGGTCGCATGCGAGGTCTCGAAGCAGCCGCCCTGGTCGATCGCGACGTCGACCACCACCGCCCCCTGCTTCATGCGCGCGACCATGGCGCGCGTCACCAGCTTGGGCGCCGCCGCACCCGGCACCAGCACGCCGCCGATCACCAGGTCGCTTGATACCACCGCTTCCTCGATCGCGTGGGCGTTCGAGTACAGGGTCGCGATCCGGTTGCCGTACACCAGGTCGAGCTGGCGCAGGCGGTCCACGTTCTTGTCCAGCACCGTGACCCGGGCGCCGGTGCCGACCGCCATCTGCAGCGCATTCGTGCCGACCACGCCGGCGCCGATGATCACCACGTGGCCGGGAGCCACGCCCGGCACCCCGCCCAGCAGCAGCCCCATGCCGCCCTTCGATTTTTCCAGGTGGCTGGCGCCGGCCTGGATCGACATGCGCCCCGCCACCTCGCTCATCGGCGCCAGCAGCGGCAGGCCGCCGCCCGCGCCGGTGATGGTTTCGTAGGCAATGCAGACCGCCCCGGACTTCACCAGCGCCGCGGTCTGTTCCGGATCCGGCGCCAGGTGCAGATAGGTGTACAGGACCTGGCCTTCGCGCAGCATCGCGCATTCCTGCGGCTGCGGCTCCTTGACCTTCACGATCATGTCGGCGCGCTCGAAGATTTCCTTCGCGCCGGCGGCGATACTGGCGCCCGCCGCGATATATTGTTCGTCGGATAACCCGATCTCGGCCCCGGCGCCGGTCTGCACCAGCACCTGGTGTCCGCGCGCCACCAGTTCGTGGACGCTGGGCGGGGTCAGGCCGACCCGGTATTCATGGTTTTTGATTTCTTTGGGAACGCCTACTAGCATGTCTGTCTCCAAGTTGAACAACTTAAACGACTGCTCACGTGAAAACCGGGGCATGTGCCCCGGTCGTTTCTTCTTATGCTTACAAGCTCAGCGTCATCAGGCTTGCGTTACCGCCAGCCGCGGTCGTGTTGACGCACACGGCCCGTTCGGCCACCAGCCGCCATAGGGCGACCGGCTCACCCGGCCGGGTATCGACGATGCCGACGATGGCGCCAGTCCGGGCCGCCAGTTTCGCCGGCAGATTGCCTTGTACACCGGATTCGACCAGGGCCAGCTGGATCTCGAGGCCATCCAGCTCGGCTTCGCCGATGAAGCGCACCTGTGCCCTGACTTCCGCCGGCAGGCTGGCCAGCGCCTCGTCGCGCGCATCCGCGAGCACCAAGGCGCGGTTGCCCGTCACCAGCACCGCCGCCAGCTGGTTCAGCAAGCCTTTCGTACTGCCCGCCGCGCACAGGATGGCGCCGCGCGGCACGAAGCCCAGCACGTTGCGCTCGCCCGTCGGACCCGGCAACTCGAGGCGGATGCCGTCCAGGGTGGTGGTCGCGTACTGCTCGGCCAGCACCGCGACGTCGCCGTGACCATTGCCCTGCGCCCAGCCCATCAGGGCGTCCAGCGCCGGATTGCTCTGGCGCGCGTGTTGCAGCAGCGGCGCCGCATCCTTCTGCAGGCGCTTCAGGTAGAGCGGACCGCCGGCTTTCGGACCGGTGCCGGACTTGCCCTCGCCGCCGAAGGGCTGCACGCCGACCACGGCGCCGACGATGTTGCGGTTCACGTAAATGTTGCCGACATGGGCGCGCGACACGATGAAATCGATGGTCTCGTCGATGCGCGAATGCACGCCCAGGGTCAGGCCGTAGCCGGTGCCGTTGATGGTGTCGATCACCTTGGCCAGGTCGGCACGGCGGTAGCGCACGATGTGCAGCACCGGACCGAAGACTTCGCGTTGCAGCTCCGCCATCGAGCCGATTTCCAGGACGGTGGGCGGCACGAAGGTGCCCTGCGCCTCCAACCCGGCCGGCAGTTCCAGCGCGAAGTGGCTCCTGGCGCTGGCGCGGGTAGCCTCGATGTGGGCCAGCAGGTTCTGCTGCGCTTCGCGGTCGATGACCGGGCCAATGTCGGTGGCCAGGCGGTCCGGCACGCCCACGCGCAGCTCCTGCATGGCGCCCTTCAGCATCTTGATGGTTTTATCGGCAATGTCGTCCTGCAGGAACAGCACGCGCAGGGCCGAGCAGCGCTGGCCGGCACTGTCGAAGGCTGACGACAGCACGTCCTGTACCACCTGCTCCGGCAGCGCCGACGAATCGACGATCAAGGCGTTCTGGCCGCCGGTTTCGGCAATCAAGGGGATGTCGCAGCCTTCGTCGGCGGAGCGCTTTGCCAGCGTGCGGTTGATCAGTTGAGCCACTTCGGTCGAGCCCGTAAAAATCACGGCTTTTACACGCGGATCCGCAGTGAGGGCGGCGCCCACGGTCTCGCCGCGGCCCGGCAGCAGTTGCAACACACCCGCCGGCACGCCGGCGTCGTGGAACAACTGCACCGCGCGGTGCGCGATCAGCGGAGTCTGCTCGGCTGGCTTGGCCAGCACCACGTTGCCGGCGGCCAGCGCGGCGGCGACCTGGCCCGTAAAAATCGCCAGCGGGAAATTCCACGGGCTGATGCAGGAGACTGCGCCCAGCGCGTGTGCATCGCCGCTGATGCGGATTTCTTCCGAGTAGTAGCGCAGGAAATCGACCGCCTCGCGGATCTCGGCGATCGCATTCGGCAGCGATTTGCCGGCTTCGCGCACGGCCAGGGCCATCAGCTCGGCCATGTGCTGCTCGAACAGGTCGCCGACTTTCGCGATGATGTCGGCGCGGGCGCTGGCGCCCATTCCCTCCCAGCCCGGGAAGGCGTTCGAGGCGGCCTGCAGCGCGGTATCGACGTCGGCGACCGTCGCCTCGGTCACCTGGCCGACGATATCGGCCGACTGCGCCGGGTTGATTACGTTGACGGCGCCCACGGCTTCCAAAGGGCCGTCGACCAGCGGCGCGGCCAGGTAGTGGCGCGGGGCGCCAAGTTCGGCCGCCAGTTCGCGCAGCACGTCTTCGTTGGCCAGGTCCAGACCGGCGGAATTCTTGCGGTCGGCGCCGTACAGGTCGAGCGGCAGCGGAATGCGCGGGTGCGGCAGGCATTTCGCGGCGCGGGCCTGCGCGAACGGATCGGCCAGCAGGGTGTCGATCGGCACGCTCTCGTCGACGATCTGGTTCACGAACGAGGAGTTGGCGCCGTTTTCCAGCAGGCGGCGCACCAGGTAGGCCAGCAGGGTCTCGTGCGAGCCGACCGGCGCGTAGATGCGGCAGGCTTTACCCAGCTTGTCGGCGCCCACGACCTGGTCGTACAGCGTCTCTCCCATGCCGTGCAGGCACTGGAATTCGTAGTTGTTCACCCCGTCGGCCTTGGCCCAGGTGTAGATCACCGACAGGGTGTGCGCGTTGTGGGTCGCGAACTGGGCGTAGATGAGGTCGGTGGCGGCCAGCAGCTTTTTCGCGCAGCTCAGGTAGGAAACGTCCGTGTACACCTTGCGCGTGTAGACCGGGTAGCCGGGCAAGCCGTCGACCTGGGCGCGCTTGATCTCGGCGTCCCAGTAGGCGCCTTTGACGAGACGTACCATGAACTTGCGGCCGCTCCTGCGCGCGAGGTCGACCACGTAGTCGATCACGAAGGGGCAGCGTTTTTGATACCCCTGCACCACCAGGCCGATGCCCTCGAAGCCGGCCAGCTCGGCGTCGAAAGCCAGCGCTTCCAGCATGTCGAGCGAGATTTCGAGGCGGTCGGCTTCCTCGGCGTCGATGTTGATGCCGATGTCGTACTGCTTGGCCAGCAGCACCAGTTTACGTACGCGCGGCAGCAGTTCTCCCATCACGCGGGCGTACTGGGCGCGGCTATATCGCGGGTGCAGGGCCGACAGCTTGATCGAGATGCCCGGACCGTCCTTGATGCCGCGGCCGTTCGAGGCGCGGCCGATCGCGTGGATCGCGGCTTCGTAGGAAGCGTAGTAGTTGTCGGCGTCCAGCTCGGTCAGGGCGGCTTCGCCCAGCATGTCGTAGGAATAGCGGTAGCCGCGGCCTTCGTTCTCGCGGCTGTTTTTCAAGGCTTCGTCGATGGTCTGGCCGGTCACGAACTGGTTGCCGAGCATGCGCATGGCCATGTCGACGCCCTTGCGGATCAGCGGTTCGCCACCCTTCGCGATGAGGCGGGTCAGCGCCGCGCCCAGGCCCTTCTCGCTGCTGCCGGAGACCAGCTTGCCGGTGATGAGCAGGCCCCAGGTGGCGGCGTTCACGAACAGCGACGGCGATTCGCCCAGGTGCTTTTTCCAGTCGCCACGGCTGATCTTGTCGGCGATCAGGCGGTCGGCAGTCTCGGCGTCGGGGATGCGCAGCAGGGCTTCGGCCAGGCACATCAGGGCCACGCCCTCTTCCGACGACAGCGAGAATTCGTGCATCAGCGCATCCACGCCCGAGGAGCGGGTACGTTTTTCGCGCACGCTCGACACCAGCCGGTGCGCCAGCGTGGCGGCGTCGGCGGAGACCGCGGCTCCCTGGGCCAGCAGCCATTCGACGGCCGCGGTTTCGTCGCGGCGGTAGGCCGCGGTGATCGCGGCGCGCAGCGGGCTCTGCTCACGCTTGGTTTCCGCCTGCAGGGCGTCGAAGGGAACGAAGGTGATGGCCGGGGTGGCGGCAATGTTCATGAAATCTCTGCAAAAAAAGATAAGGGTTGCATACCGCTCATGCAGAACGCGCCGGACCGTTGGCAAACGGCCGGCGCGGGCGGGTATGTAGGTACATGATTCGATTGTAGAGGGAAATCTTCTGGATTAATTCTGTTTTTACAGAAGACTAGCAATAGATAGTTTTTGGTGAGAGAATTTGACCAAATAATATTTATAGTGGAGAGAGAAAAACATGCTGGACAAGATCAGCAAGAAAATCCTTGCCGAGCTGCAGAACGACGGGCGCATCAGCAACGTCGAACTGGCCGCACGCGTCAACCTGTCGCCCGCGGCCTGCCTGGAACGGGTGCGCAAGTTGCACGAGTCCGGCTACATCATGGGTTACACGGCCCAGCTGAATCCCGTGTTGCTGGACGTGTCGCTGCTGGTGTTCATTGAAGTGGTGCTGGACCGCACCACCCCGGAAGTCTTCGACGCCTTCAAGCAGAGCGTCCAGCTGATTCCCGAGGTGCTCGAGTGCCACATGGTGGCCGGCGGTTTCGACTACCTGGTCAAGGCGCGGGTGAAGGATATGGCGGCCTACCGCGAATTCCTCGGTAAAACCTTGCTGCAGAAGGGGGTGCGGGAGACGCACACCTATGCGGTGATGGAAGAAGTCAAGAATACGACCAAGTTGCCGATCAAATAGGCAAGCACTGGCCTGTCCCCGCCTTCGCGGGGGCGATGGCGATCAGGCGATCTTCTCCATCTTTTCCGTCATTTCCGACTTGTGCGGCAGCGTCTTCTGTGCCGTCACCGACAGCTGTTCGAGATTCGTGCGCAGCCAGCGGTGGGCCGGGCTGCGGCCGTCGCGTTCGTGCCACAGCATGTCCAGGTGCACGGCCGGCAGCTGGAACGGCAGTTCGCGCCATATCAGCGAGTCGGCGGCGCCGGTCGAGGCGATCAGGTGGCGCGGCAGCACCGTCACCAGGTCCGAATTCGCGACCACCCGGCCGGCGGTGAAGAACTGGTTCACGGTCAGCAGGGTGCGGCGTTCGCGGCCGAGCTGCGCCAGGGCTTCGTCGACCAGGCCGTGGGCGCGGCCCGAGAAACTCACCAGCAGGTGGTTCGCCTTGCAGTAGCTGTCCAGGTCCAGCTTGCCCTGGGACAGCGGGTGATTCTTGCGCATCACCGCCACATATTCACCCGAATACAGGCGCTCGTGGCGGATCGGCGAGCCGGTTTCGTACGACAGCTGGGCCGCCACGCCGGGGAAGAAGCCGACGGCCAGGTCGATGTCGCCGCGCAGCAGCATCGGCCGCGGCTCGCGCGTGGTCAGCGGCACCATGCGGATGTTCACCCCCTGCGCTTCCTTTTCGATCGAACGCACCAGTGACGGCAGCCACAGCGCAGCCGTCGCATCGGCCATCGCGAGGCGGAACGTCGCCTGGGCCTTGGACACATCGAAGGTTTCCGGCATCACGGCCGCTTCCAGCGCGGCCAGAGCCTGGCGCACGGCCGGCCACAGTGCTTCGGCGCGCGGAGTCGGTTTCACGCCGTAGGCGGTGCGGATCAGGAGTTCGTCGCCGAGGCTTTCGCGCAGGCGCTTGACGGCGTTCGATACCGCCGGCTGGGTCATCGCCAGGTGGCCGGCGGCGCGGGTCAGGTTTTGCTCGGTCATGACGGCGTCGAAGACGCGAAGCAGGTTGAGGTCAAGCGTGAGGAAGCTCATGGGGTCCGTTCGGGGCTGCGTTTTTGTAGTGTCTTCAAGTGTACCCGATTTCCATTCACGATCAATATAAGACCTATCAGGAAACGTGATTAGATTTATATGTTGCGTTGCACTATAGTTACATGCAACCTCAACATTAAACATGTTTTACGCTTAATTCAGCCTTAATCCAGCCATGTCTTTCACTGCCACCCTGTTCCAAGCACCGATGACGGCCATGCCGTTCATGCAGCTATTCACCAGCATGGTTCAGCTGATCTTGCTGGGCGGCCTGTTGATGTTCTTCCGTCCACTCCTGATCGGCATCGCCCGTGCGCTGGTGCTGGCGGTGCGCCCTCGTCCCACCAAGGACGAACTGGCCGCGCGCCGCAAGCTGCGCCTGGCGCGTGCGCTGCATTCCTGATCAGTCTTACCCCGTCTTTCCCCTTGAACGGCGCCCGGATACCGGGCGCCGTTTTTTTTCGTCTTTTCGATCCGTTCACCCTGCAGGCGACGAGCGGGAATGAAGAACCGCCGTCGACTTCCGGTCGATCGGGTTTTCTGGGGATTTTTTAAGCTACCGATTTAACATTTAGTCGATATGGTATGCATCATGCATAAATTCGAATATGCAGAAGTGTCCATGATCAATGCATATTGATGAGTTTTGGGTGGTATTTGAGAGAAGTATGGCTTGGATTTCCTGTTTGGTGCCAGCTTCTATCGAATCTCAATATTTTAAGAAAGAGAGTATGAAAGAGGCAAATTGAAGAACTTTATCGATGAGTTGTCGATACAAAGACAGAAGTTCAATCAAAGTCACTTGATATGGATGAGTTATCGTTACTTCGATCATATCGAATGCATGCGCCGCCAGAGGCGTCCGAAACGCCTATAGGGTCCCGCCTCATCCTAAAAATCGGCAGCTGCGCAGTCAAAAAATGCGGGCGAAAAAAAACGCGGCGCCGGTTGCCCGGGGCCGCGTCAAACCAGGACGCCGAGGAAAGAATTACCGGGCTTCGCCGAGCAGGGCCGGCTTCAAGGAGCGGTCGACCGGCTTGTCGCCCAGCCAGATGCGCAGGATGGCGTTATAGAAGGTGATATCAGGGACGTTTTCGATCAGCTTCTTGCCGTTCAGCTCGATCTGGGTACCGCTGCCCGGGATCCAGTCGATGTGCAGGTTGTCGCCCTTCTTGAGGCCATCGATGGTGGCGAACATCTCGCCGAACTTGCCGATCTGGGCCACGATCCTCTGCTTGTCCGCCTTGTCCACGTTATCGTTCAGCCCATCCATGAAGGCCTTGCCGAAATCTTCCGACGAGATATCGCGCGCCATCTGCAGGGTCACGCGGCGCGGGCCTTCCTGCTTGAGGACGTCGGCCACCACGGTCTTCTTTTCCGGCAGGTAGAGGCCGGCAGCATAGACCTTGACCACGAACTTGGTGCGCATCCCGGCGCCGTTCAGTTTCAGGTCCTTGCCGGCGACCTTGGCCGTGTCCTCGAACTTGTAGCCGTTGACGTCGACCGATGCCTGGGCCGGCAGGCTGACGGCGGCCGCCAGCAGGGCGCCGGCCATCATGCCCTTGACGACGAGCCTGCGGGCGAAGGTGCTGGTGATGGTGGAAGTCATGTGTATCTCCTCAGGAATGAACTGTAATGAACTGTTGTGGTTGCTGCGGCAGGATCGGCCTGGGCGCCGCGGCCTGGTCGAGTTTGAAAACGCTGACTGCGCGCGCCAGCCGCGCCGCCTGTTCCTGCATTGCCGCCGCCGCCGCGGCCGCCTCTTCGACCAGCGCCGCATTCTGCTGCGTCGTCTGGTCCATCTCGGCGATGGCCTGGCTGACCTGGGCGATGCCGGCGCTCTGTTCGACGCTGGCGGCCGTGATTTCTCCCATGATGTCGGTCACGCGGCGCACGCTCTCGACCACCTCGGCCATCGTCACCCCGGCCTGCTCGACCAGGTGGCTGCCTTCATGCACTTTATCCACAGAATCGCTGATCAGCAACTTGATCTCTTTCGCCGCCGCCGCCGAACGTTGCGCCAGGTTGCGCACTTCCGACGCCACCACGGCAAAGCCGCGTCCCTGTTCTCCCGCGCGGGCCGCTTCCACCGCGGCATTCAGGGCCAGGATATTGGTCTGGAACGCGATCCCGTCGATCACGCCGATGATGTCGACGATCTTCTTCGACGAATCCGTGATCGATCCCATGGTGGCGATCACGTGCGGCACGACGGAGCCGCCGCGTGCCGCCACTTCGGACGCCTGGGCGGCCAGGACGTTCGCCTGGCGCGCATTGCCGGCGTTCTGCTGCACGGTTCCGGTCAGTTCGCGCATCGAGCTCGAGGTCCGGGCCAGCGAACCGGCCTGGGTTTCGGTGCGCGCCGAGAGGTCGAGGTTGCCGCTGGCGATCTCGCCGGACACGCCCGACATCGATTCGGTGCTGGTGCGTACCTCGCCGACGATGCGGATCAGGCTGTCGTTCATGTGGCGCAGCGCTTCCATCATCTGGCCACTCCCAGAGACAGCAGGCAGGCCGCGGCAGCCAGTATCGCGATCAGCATTTCGGTGCGCTGCGTGACGGCGGCCGCTTCCTGGCCGGCGCGGGTCATGGCCGCGTTCTGGTAGGCGACGAACTGGTCGAGCTGTTCGAAGTAGCGCGCTTGCTGGGGACGCAGCGAGAACATGAACTTGACCATGGCCTCGTCCTTCTTGTCCTCGTTGACCAGGCCGACGAACTTGGCCTGGGCCGGCAGGAACTTGTCCTGGATGACGGCGATCGCCTTCAGGATCCCGGCGCCTCCGGTGTCGCTGGTATGCCTGGCCAGTTCCGCCACCGCCGCGCTGGCCCTGGCGCTGCGTTCTTCGGTGGTGGCCAGCTCTTTCTTGATCTGGTCCGGATCGCTCATGATCAACACGTTGAGCATGCTGCGCGTGGCTTCGCTCATGTCTTCCTTGACGCGATTGGCATATCTCTGATCATTTTGTCTCCTGGCCCAAGGAAATAGTATGGGCGTGCTATTTTTTTGATAATAAATATAGCATCAAGTTATCTGCCATAACTAAATATTCGGGACTATTTCGATGCTGCGTGCGCACAAGCGACTTCACCGGGGCGCGCGCATGGACGAGCACCGGCAGCCACCGAGGGCAGCGTTTTTATGTGCAGGAGAAGAACAGGCAGCGCGAGGACCGTGCTGCCTTTATTGGACTATGCCGTCCGCCGGAAGCTCAGGCGGCCGCCTTGGCGGCGGTCAGCTTTTCGTATTTGGCCTGGAGTTCTTCGCGGGTTTCGCGCCACTCCGGATTGAAGGGGATGCAGGCGACCGGGCACAGTGCCACGCACTGGGGTTCGTCGAAGTGGCCGACGCATTCGGTGCACTTGTGCGGGTCGATCTGGTAATACTCCACGCCCATCGAGATCGCGTCGTTCGGGCACTCGGGCTCGCATACGTCGCAATTGATGCAGTCGTCGGTAATCAGCAAGGCCATACTTTTACAACCTGTATTGAAGTTCAGGCCTTCGGTGCGGCGGCCATGGCGGCGATCTTCTTCTGCAGCCAGCGGTCGACCGAAGGGAACACGAATTTAGAGACGTCGCCACCCAGCATGGCGATCTCGCGCACGATGGTGCCGGAGATGAACTGGTACTGGTCGGACGGGGTCAGGAACAGGGTCTCGACGTCGGGCAGCAGATAGCGGTTCATGCCGGCCATCTGGAATTCGTACTCGAAGTCGGACACGGCGCGCAGGCCGCGCACGATCACGCGCGCATCGTGCTGGCGCACGAAATCCTTGAGCAGGCCGGAAAAACTCTCGACCTTCACGTTCGGATAGTGACCGAGTACTTCGTTGGCGATTTCCAGGCGTTCGTCGAGCGAAAAGAACGGTTTCTTGTTCTTGCTGTCGGCGACACCGACGACCAGGGTGTCGAACAGACCCGATGCGCGACGCACCAAATCCTCGTGGCCGCGGGTCAGCGGATCGAAAGTTCCCGGATAAACGGCTACAACCATTGCGGCTCCCATGGAGAATGCACCTGAATAAGGGCGCATTATGCCTGAAAATTCGGCAGCCGCCTCGCTGTGGGGAGGTTTTGCGGTTTTTTAGTGCAACTTCAGCAGGCAAAAGTGAACCATGCCGGCTTTATCGCCGCGCACCAGCTGCCAGGGCGATAACCACTCGGGCGTACTACCCTCCTCGCCTTCGGCAAACGGCAGGGCCGCGCCCGACTCTGCATACACCAGGCCGCCTTCCTTCAGCAGCCCTGCACACAGCGGCAGGGCCTGGCTCAGGAAATCCTGTTGATAAGGCGGATCGAGGAAGATCAGGTCGAAGCGCTGGCCGCGTTGGGCCAGGTCGCGCGCGACCGCGAGCGCATCGGCGCGCAGGATCTTGACCTTGTCCGCCTTGAGCTTTTCCTTGATGGCCTCCAGCTGGCGCACCACGGGTCCGAAGCTGTCGATCATGGTGACGGAGCGAACGCCGCGGCTGGCCGCTTCGAAGCCGAGGGCGCCGCTGCCGGCGAACAGGTCGAGGCAATCGAGGCTGTCCCAGTCGCCGTCGATCTGGTGCCTGATCCAATTGAACACGGTTTCGCGTACGCGGTCCGGCGTCGGGCGCAGGCCGAGGGCGTCGAGCACGGGCAGCGGGGTGCGCTTCCAGGCGCCGCCGATGATGCGGACTTGTTGCGGCGGGCCGGGACGGCGGGGGAACGAAGGTTTGTGTGAGGACTTCTTTTGCATGGGGGCGGACTATATCACTTGCCCTGGGCCAGCGCGTTGAAATCGTTGATCCAGCCCTGCATCCGCTTCTGCGCATGCGCCTTCTGGTCCGGCGTGGTCAGCTTGATTGCCGTCAGGATGAACTTCGAGGTGTTATCCACATAAGCGTCGAAGAAGGCCTTGCGGTCCGGCGCATCCATGCGGTCGAAGAATTCGCGCAGCGTGTCGTGGACGGCCGACATGGTCTGTTCCTTGTTCAGCTTCTGGTCGTGCACGCGGCGCAGCAGGGACACGATCTTCTTCTGGCGCAGCATGCGTTCCTGCAGCCAGATCTCGTTGTCCAGCGGCCGCGCATCCGAGGCGCGGCGCAGCTGGGCTTCCTGGTCGTGGTTGAAACCGCCGAACCACAGGTTGAGCTGGTCCATCGCCTTCTTGAAACGCGCCTTGTGCTGGTCTTCCACGCTGCCGCTCATGAACTCGCGGCGGAATTTGTCGTTATTCTTGGCAAATTTCTGTTCCATCTGGCCGATCTGGTCGGGCTTGATCGACATTGCCAGGTCGGCCAGTTGGGGCAGTGCCTTGAAGGCCAGCAGCTCGGTGCGCGCCTTGATGTCGCGGTAGTCCGACAGTAATTCATCCTGAGTGACATTGCCGTCGCCCATCTGGCGCTGCATCTTGGTCAACAGGCCGGCGTAATCGCGCAGCTGGGTCGTACGGTGCCACTGGAACAGGTTATCGATATCTTTCTTCACCCAGTCGGACTGATCACTATCAAGATCGAGGTATGCATTCAACCACCAGTACAACAAGGTGTCGCCATGGTTGTAGGTGAAGCGGATCGTGCTGCAACCTGCGACAACGACCATCAAGGCGACCAGAAACAGCAAGCGTGCGCGCTGGAACAGGGATTGAGGCGTGTTAAAATTTTTCATATTAATCAACTACATTTTCTATTGAGAACGGCCTATATGAACGTAGTCATCCTCGCCGCCGGCATGGGAAAGCGCATGCAATCCGCCCTGCCAAAAGTCTTGCATCCACTGGCCGGGAAGCCGCTGTTGCAACATGTCATCGACACGGCACGCAACCTTAACCCGACTAAATTATGCGTAATTTACGGACACGGCGGCGCAGCGGTGCCGAGTGCGGTTCACGAATGGGGAGTTGATGCCGGGATCGTCATCGACACCGCCCTGCAGCAGCCGCAGCTGGGCACCGGCCACGCCGTGATGCAGGCCCTGCCCCAGATCGACGAAAACGCGCCGACTTTGGTGCTGTACGGCGATGTGCCGCTGACCACCGTGGCCAGCCTGCAGCGCCTGGTCGAGGCGGCCGGCAACGACAAGCTGGCGATCCTGACCGTGGTGCAGAACAACCCCTTCGGCCTGGGCCGCATTATCCGCGAGAATGGCGAGATCGTGCGCATCGTCGAAGAGAAGGATGCCAACGAGGAAGAGCGCGCGATCCGGGAAATCAACAGCGGCATCATGGTGATCCCGACCCGCCACCTGAACGGCTGGCTGGGCGCGCTGAAGAACAACAATGCGCAAGGCGAGTACTACCTGACCGACATCGTGGCCCAGGCCGTTGCCAACGGCGTGCCGGTGGTGTCGGCGCATCCGTCGGCCGAGTGGGAAGTCGCCGGCGTGAACAGCAAGGTGCAGCTGGCCGAACTCGAGCGCCGTCATCAGCTGAACATCGCAAATTCCCTGCTGGAAAAGGGCGTGCATCTGCTCGATCCGGCCCGCATCGACGTGCGCGGCGAGCTGATCTGCGGCCGCGACGTGTCGATCGATGTCGGCTGCGTGTTCGAAGGCCGGGTCGAACTGGCCGACGGCGTGACGATCGGCGCCAACTGCGTGCTGGTGAATGCCAGGGTCGGCGCCGGCGCCCAGATCAAGCCCTTCTGCCATCTGGAAGACGCCGTGGTCGGCGACAAATCGCAAATCGGCCCCTATGCGCGCCTGCGCCCGGGTACCGAACTGGCCGAAGATGTCCACATCGGCAACTTCGTCGAAGTCAAGAACAGCAAGATCGCTGCCCACAGCAAGGCCAACCACCTGGCCTATGTCGGCGATGCGGACGTCGGCTCGCGCGTGAACATCGGCGCCGGCACCATCACCTGCAACTACGATGGCGCGAATAAATTCCGCACCGTGATCGAGGATGAAGCCTTCATCGGCAGCGACACCCAGCTGGTGGCCCCGGTCAGGGTCGGCAAGGGCGCCACCCTGGGGGCCGGCACCACGCTGACCAAGGATGCGCCGGCCGGCAAGCTGACCATTTCTCGTCCGAAGCAGCTGACGATCGAGAACTGGACCCGTCCGGTCAAGAAAAAGTAATCCGCTGTCCACAGCAAAGCCACAGGAAGATCACAACATAAGCACAGCCTGGTCCACCGGCTTTGCACAGGGATGCCAACCGCTCATCCACACGCCTGTCCACAAAGTCATCCACAGGCCCGCACGGTCATCCGGCGGGCCTGTTCTCTTTGTTAAGGCTTGTTTTTGCGTAGGTTTTATCGAATGACGGCGAGCGCAGCGCAAGCTGGCGGCCTCCCTGCTTCCTGAGTTATCCACAGTGCATGAGATGGATATCGACGCTCGCCAAGTAGCCGTCGCGGCCAGCCGCAAGGCCGATTGCTCATAAATTCAGCAATGTCACAATTTATCCACATGGGCCTGTGGATAGTATGTGGATTACCTGTTCGGCGGTAAAGTTTACAGGTAAACAGCTTATCCACATTATTCACAGGCCACTGTGGATAAGCTGTGCGTGATGGGGTTTGCTAGACCACGATACGGGTTTCGAACTTGCTGCGGAAGGTCGAAAAATACGCTTTCACGTTACGCACATTGCTGTGCGTGGTGAACAGGCGGTGCGCCAGCGCGTGGTAGGCCGGCATGTCAGCCACCTGCACCACCAGCACGAAGTCGGGGCCGGGCGCGACCCGGTAGCACTGCAGCACGGCAGCCTCGTCCGCGACGGCACGCTCGAACTCCTGCATGCGGTCGGCTGCCTGCACGTCCAGCGAAATTTCCACGATGGCAGTCAGGCGCGCACCGACCTTGTCCGGCGAGACGATCGCAACTTGCCGTTCGATAACGCCATTTGCGGTCAGCTGTTTGACGCGCCGCAGGCAAGTCGGCTGCGACACATGTACCAATTCCGCCAACTCGGCGTTGGTATGAGAGGCATCAACTTGCAAGGTATTCAGGATGCGACGATCGAGATCGTCCAAGATTTCGGGTTCATTCGACATTTTTATAAAGTTTTCTTTGATATTTGAAAGAATATTTCACATTGATATGATCATGAAATAATCTATCAAAAACAGGTGGATTTAGATAGCTTATTTCATTTCGTCTCATCTACATTAGTGAAAATTGTTAACTTTCATTGGAGCCCATCATGTGCGGTATCGTCGGAGCAGTAGCCCAGCGCAACATCACCCCTATCCTGATCGAAGGTCTGAAGCGCCTTGAATACCGTGGCTACGATTCCTGCGGCGTTGCCTTGCACGTCGACGGCCGCCTGTCGCGTTCGCGCAGCACCTCGCGCGTGGCCGATCTCGAGTCCCAGATCAAGGAAACCGGCCTGCAGGGCTTCACCGGCATCGCCCACACCCGCTGGGCCACCCACGGCGCCCCGGCCACCCAGAACGCGCACCCGCACTTCTCGCCGACCGAAGAGAACGCCCGCATCGCCCTGGTCCATAACGGCATCATCGAAAACCACGACGAGCTGCGCCGCGATCTGACCGATCTCGGCTACAAATTCATGAGCCAGACCGACACCGAAGTCATCGCCCACCTGGTCGACCACATGTACAACGGCGACCTGTTCGAGACCGTGCAGCAGGCCGTGAAACGCTTGCACGGCGCCTACGCGATCGCCGTGTTCTGCCGCGAAGAGCCGCACCGCGTCGTGGCCGCGCGCCAGGGCTCGCCGCTGATCGTCGGCCTGGGTAAAGGAGAGAACTTCGTCGCCTCGGACGCGATGGCGCTGGCAGGCACCACCGACCAGATCATCTACCTGGAAGAGGGAGACGTGGTCGACCTGCAACTGGCCCGCTACTGGATCGTCGATGCCGAAGGCCGTCCGGCCGAGCGCGAAGTCAAGACCGTGCACGCCCACACCGGCGCCGCCGAGCTGGGCCCATACCGCCACTACATGCAGAAGGAAATCTTCGAGCAGCCGCGCGTGGTCGGCGATACCTTGGAGGGCGTCACCGGCATCATGCCGGAACTGTTCGGCGACCAGGCTTTCCGCGTGTTCAAGGAAATCGACCGCGTGCTGATCCTGGCCTGCGGCACCAGCTATTACGCGGGTCTCACCGCCAAGTACTGGATCGAATCGGTGGCCAAGCTGCCGGTGAACGTCGAGATCGCCAGTGAATACCGCTATCGGGACAGCGTCCCGCATCCGCAGACCTTGGTCGTCACCATTTCGCAATCCGGCGAAACCGCCGACACCCTGGCCGCGCTGAAGCACGCGCGTAGCCTGGGCATGACCAACACGCTGACCATCTGCAACGTCGCCCACAGCGCCATGGTGCGTGAGTGCAAGCTGGCCTACATCACCCGTGCCGGTGTGGAAGTTGGCGTGGCCTCGACCAAGGCCTTTACCACCCAGCTGGCCGCGCTGTTCCTGTTGACCCTGACGCTGGCACAAGTGAATGGCCGCCTGAGCGACGAGGAAGAAGCGACTTACCTGAAGCAGATGCGCCACCTGCCGGTCGCGCTGAGCTCGGTGCTGGCGCTCGAACCGCAGGTCATCGCCTGGGCCGAGGAATTCGCACGCAAGGAAAACGCCCTGTTCCTGGGCCGCGGCATCCACTATCCGATCGCCCTGGAAGGCGCGCTGAAGCTGAAGGAAATCTCGTACATCCACGCCGAAGCCTACCCGGCAGGCGAGCTGAAGCACGGTCCGTTGGCGCTGGTGACCGAAGAAATGCCGGTGGTAACGATCGCGCCGAACGATGCCCTGCTGGAAAAGCTGAAGTCGAACATGCAGGAAGTGCGTGCCCGCGGCGGCCAGCTGTACGTGTTCGCCGACGTCGACACCCAGATCACCTCGGGCGACGGCCTGCACGTGATCCGCCTGCCGGAACACTACGGCCTGCTGTCGCCGATCCTGCACGTAGCGGCGCTGCAGCTGCTGGCGTACCACACGGCGCTGGCGCGCGGTACCGACGTCGACAAGCCACGCAACCTGGCGAAGTCGGTGACGGTGGAGTAATCAGTCTTCCTTTTCCGGCAACGCCGACGAGTGATGGCTCGTAATGAGCCATTGCTCCCCATCCCATCGGTAGCTGAAGCTATAACGGGCGGGAACCACCTGCCCTGTCCTGCCAAAGGTGAACGTGTACAGTCCGGCATCGACGGCGACGTTGCACCCGAGGTAGATGCGGCGGAGGTCGATCTTGCCGGACGGTTCATTGAGCAGGAAATGCTCGAAAATACTCCTCTCTTTCCGCCGGCGTCAGCCTGGGCTGATCCGACACCGCGGGCAGGAGAATCGCGTCCTCCGTATAGTTGGCCACGACCTTGTGCGGGTCGCCCGTCTCCAGTGATTCATTCCAACGGTCGAACAAGGCCGCGATCTTCTTTTCCGACGTCGGCTTGCACTTTTCCGTGCGCGGCACATGGGTGTATTTCTTTCCGGGATTCTCCGGCTGCGAGGCGCAGCCGGCCAGCGCGAGGGCTGCAATCAGGGGCAGCAGTTTCATGGCGGATCTCCTTGCATGGGTTTCACAGATCAGGGATCACTCATCAATACGCTGGACCAGCATAAAACCGTGCGCGGTCGATGATGGCGCGCTTGAACTTGTGTGGCGTGAATGCTGCGGATGGTCTTAAGCAGTTGCCTGTAATGCAAGAATCAGCCGACCTATGCTAGGATTGTTCTCTTTCATAAACGCAACATCAGACGGGGATCATCCATGCAGTTCGCAGCACGTCTTTCCACCCTGGCGCTTGCACTCGGTGCCGCATTCACCACCCTGTGCGCCAGCGCCGCACCTTCCGGCCGCAGCGCGGACGTCGAGCGTTTGCTGGCCAGCCCGGCATTCAAGACGGCTGCGGCGACGCTGGACAAGGAGCATGAACGCATCGTCGACGACGGCATCAAGCTCGCCGAGATCCCCTCCCCGCCGCTGAAGGAAGAAGCGCGCGCCAAGGCCTACGAAGCGATGTTCAAGGCGGCCGGATTACAAGGTGTCCAGATCGACGAGGAAGGCAATGTGCTGGGCATCCGCAAGGGCACCAAAAGCGACGGCAAGTTCGTCGTGGTCTCGGCCCATCTGGATACCGTGTTCCCGGCCGGCACGGACGTGAAGGTCAAGCGCCAGGGCAGCAAACTGTTGGCGCCGGGTATCGGCGACGACACGATGAGCCTGTCCGTGCTGCTGGGCTTCATGCGCGCGATGGACGCGGCGCACATCAAGACGCATGACGACATCCTGTTCGTCGGCACGGTCGGCGAGGAAGGCCCGGGCAACCTGCGCGGCGTGCGCCACCTGTTCACCAAGGGCCAGTACAAGGACAAGATCAAGACCTTCTTCTCGGTCGAATCGGGCGGCGTGGACACGATCACCAATGGCGGCGTCGGCTCCAAGCGCTACCGCGTCACCTTCAAGGGGCCGGGCGGACACAGTTTTAAAGCATTCGGACTGGTCAACCCGATGTTCGCACTGGGCCACGCCATGGCCGAGTTCTCGCGGACCCCGGTCCCGGCCTCGCCCAAGACCACGTACAGCGTCGGCCTGATCGGCGGCGGCACCTCGGTCAACTCGATTCCGCTTTCCGGCTGGATGGAGGTGGACATGCGCTCCGAGTCCCTTCCTGAACTCAAGAAGGTCGAGGACCGCCTGCTGAAGATCGTCCAGGAAGCGGCCGATGGCGAAAACCTCGCGCGCTCGACCAAGGAGGGCAAGATCACCGTCGACGCCAAGCTGATCGGCGACCGCCCGGCCGGTCATACCGACGCGGCCTCGCCGCTGGTGCAGGTAGCAAAGACCGCAATCGAGGCGGCCGGCTACAAAGTGAGCTACGGGTGGAGCTCGACGGATTCGAACATGCCGATGAGCCTGGGCATCCCCGCCATCACCATCGGCCGCATGGCCCCCGACAAATTCGGCCGCGCGCACTCGCTGGACGAGTGGATCGATGTCGAGAAGGCGCCGATGGTGAAGGCGATGTCGACTGCCCTGTCGATCATCCTGGCGACGACCGGAATGGAGCTGGACGGCAAGTAAATCGGTCCCGTTCGCTTATTTCTCCGGCATCGCCGACGAATGGTGGCTCGTAATGAGCCACTTCGACCCGTCCCACCGGTAGGTATAGGTATAGCGGGCCTGCACCACCTCGCCCGTCTGGGCAAAGGTGAAGGTATACAGCCCCGCGTCGACGGCCGAATTACACCCGATCTCGACGAAGCGCATATCGATCTTTCCCGACGGGCGCTTTTTCAGAAATTCCTGAAAGTAATCGTTCTTTTCCGCCGGCGTCAGGCGCGGCTTGTTGGACACCGTCGGCAACAGGATCGATTTTTCCGCGTAGTTGGCGACCACCTGGTACGGATCGCCGGTCTGCAGTGAGGCATTCCAGCGATCGAACAGGGCCGCGATCTCGCGTTCGGATGTCCGTGCGCACTTTTCCGTGCTCGGTACCTGCGCATTGTCGGCGGGACCTTGGTGTGTGGCACAGCCGGCCAGCGCGAGGGCAGCCACTGCGGTGAGTAGCTTCACGGTGGATCTCCTTTCATGACGATACATTCAGGGACCATTTAGCCAGCTTAGCACGGTGCGTCGCTGATGAAAGCTCATTTGGCCTTGTGTGGCATAAGCGCCGCAGACTACGCCGCCCGAACCTTCAGCCAGGACGCACGCTCTAACTCCTGCCCCGAACACCACCCGGCGGCAGGAGCACAACCATGG
The DNA here is from genome assembly GCF_051233485.1 of Massilia sp. LXY-6. NCBI lineage: Bacteria > Pseudomonadati > Pseudomonadota > Betaproteobacteria > Burkholderiales > Oxalobacteraceae > Massilia > Massilia sp. LXY-6. The sequence goes on along the minus strand of NZ_JBKFGF010000011.1, from coordinate 90,257 downwards.
CGGGGATCGTGCGCATCGACGACGAAGTCATCACCACCGACGATTTCATCCGTACGCTGAAACTGAGCGGGCAATTCGAAGGACTGGTCGAGCAGATGGTGCGCGACCGCCTGAGCGCACGCGCCGCCAGACAAGCTGGCTTACAGCTGAAACCCGAGCAGATCCAGGAGCGCGCCGACGAATTCCGCCGCGCGCTCGGCCTGCACCGCGCCGCCGACACCAACCATTACCTCGACGCGCTCGGCGTCTCCCTGGACGAATTCGAGGAATGGATCGTCGACAGCCTGTACCAGGAAAAAATGATGGAACAGGTCTGCAGCGAAGCGGCCGTCGCGCAGTACTTTTCGCTCAATTCGCCGCGCTTCGACAGCGTCGAGGTCAGCCACATCGTGCTGGATGGCGAAGGGCCTGCCCGCGAGATGATGTCGGTGCTGCAGGAAGAGCCGGAAGCGTTTGCCGGGATGGCGCGCGAACACTCGATCGACACTGATACCCGAGGGCAGGGCGGCGTGATCGGCAAGGTGCTGCGCGGCTCGCTCAAGGGCGACATCGAGGCGCGCGTGTTCAATGCGCGCGAAGGCGAATTGCTCGGGCCTTTCCCTTCTCCCGAGGGCGCGTTCTACGAAATCTTTTGCGTCAACGCCAGGCACCCGGCCGCCCTCGATGCCGACACCGCCGCCGAGATCCGCCGCCTGCTGCGCGAGGAATGGCTGATGGCGCGCGCCCAGGAGCACGTGATCGAAGCGTGCCCGGCGCGGTAAGTGCTGAGCCCGGCAGCCAGGTATGGAAACCCAGTCCAAGGCCCAGTCTCCCGCCGGATTCCTGTCATCGGTCGACATCCTGTCTCCCTTCTCCGACGAGGAACTGGAACAGCTGGCGGAAGCGATCCAGGTGCGCCACTATGCCTTCGGTGACACGGTCTGCAAGGCCGGCGAGCCGGCCGAGGGCCTGTATGTGGTCAAGTCGGGTTCGGTGCGCGTGTTCTCCGACGAGCACGGCAAGGAAGTCAGCATCGGCGTGCGCAAGGCCGGCGAAGTCATCGGCGACATCGCCATGCTGCGCGAGGTCCACCACGAACTGTCGGCGCGCGCCTCGCTCAAGACGGAATTGTGGTTCATCCCGCGCACGGCGATCGAACCGGTCCTGGCGCGCAACCAGGTGGCGCGCGACTTCGTCACCAGCTATGTCGCGATCAGCTCGGCCGGCGGCCTGGTGGCGCGCCTGTTCGACCTGCGCGGCAAGGTCGGCAAGGAAGAGCTGGAAGAGTTCGTGCGCAGCGTCGGCGTCAAGCGCGTCGCCGCCGGCAAGGAGATCCTCAAGCAGGATGGGCGCGACGACCGCCGCCTGTACGTGCTGCGCCAGGGCCAGGTCCGCCTCAGCTACCATGACGGCGCCGACGACTATACCCTGGCCACGCTGCAGGCCGGCGAGACCTTCGGCGAGAAAGCCTGCCTGATGCGCCAGGAGCAGATGGCGTCGGCGGTGGCGGTGACGCCCGCCACCCTGCTCGTGATTCCCGAGAAGACCGCGCACGCCATTCTCGAGCGCAATGCCGGCCTGCGCGAGGCGCTGGAAGACCGCATCCGGTTCATGGAGCGCGAGCTGGAGCGGCAAAAGAAGCTGGCCGAACGGCGCAAGCGCCCGCTGCGCCTGGACCTCGAATCGAAGCCGGAGTTCGGCGAACACGTGATCCGCCGCTTCGCGCTGGTGGAACAGGCCGAGGAGATGGACTGCGGCGCGGCCTGCCTGGCCATGCTGTGCCGCCACCACGGCCTGCAAGTCACCCTGGGAAAACTGCGCGAACTGGCCAACGTCACTACCCAGGGCGCGACCCTGGACAGCCTGGCGCGCGCCGGCGAGACCCTCGGCTTCTCAAGCCGCGGGGTGCAGTGCACCTTCGACGCGCTGCAGGGCTTCGAGCTGCCTTTCATCGTGCACTGGGAGGGCTACCACTACGTGATCGTGTATGGCATCTCGCCGCGCCAGGTCTGGATGGCCGACCCGGCGCTGGGCTTCCGCAAACTCTCGGTCGAGGAATTCGAGCGCGGCTGGAGCGGCACTTGTCTCGTCTTCACGCCGGGCCAGGATATGGCGCAAGCGGCCGTCGAGCGCTCGCCGTGGCTGCGCTTCGTCGCCTACCTGCGGCCCTACAGGACGATTCTATTGCACCTGTTCCTGGCCACTTTCGTGATCCAGATGCTCGGCATCGTGCCGCCCCTGATCATCCAGAACATCCTCGACGGCGTGGTCGTGCACCAGAACCTCAGCCTGCTGCACGTATTGATCGCCGGGCTGGTCATCGCCAACCTGTTCTCGCAGCTGATGGCGACCGTGCGCGCCTACCTGGCCAACTACATGGTGCGCAACCTCGACTTCTCGATGATGGCGGGCTTTTTCAAGCACACGATGTCGCTGCCCTTCTCTTTCTTTGCCAAGCGAAAGACCGGCGACATCATCGCGCGCTTCCAGGAAAACCAGACCATCCGCGCGTTTTTGACGGAGTCCACCGTCACCACGATGCTGAACCTGCTGATGGTCTTTATTTACTTCAGCATCCTGTTTGTCTACAACGTCAAGCTGACCTTGATCCTGATCGCCTTCATCATCCCGATCACGGCGCTCACGATGTTGACTACCCCGCACATCAAGCAGTATGCGCGCGAGGTGTTCAACGCCTCGACCGACGCCCACGCCTTCCTGATGGAGGCGCTCGGCGGCGTCGAAACCATCAAGGGCATGGGCAGCGAGCGTCCGGTACGCCTGAAGTGGGAAAAGAAATACGTCAAGGCGCTCGACACCCAGTACCGCGCCCAGCAGTTCAACATCCTGGTGGGCCTCGCCAGCCAGCTGCTGAATGCCGGCACCACGATTGCGATCCTGTGGGCCGGCGCCGGCCTGGTGCTCGACCATGAACTGACGATCGGCCAGCTGATCGCCTTCAATGCCCTGATGGGCAGCGTCCTCGCGCCCTTGATGGGCTTGGTGGCCCTGTGGAGCCGGCTGGCCGACGCCGGGGTGGCGATGGAGAGACTGGGCGACGTGCTCGACATCGAGCCGGAACAGAAGCCGAGCGAAGCCGCCAGCCGGGTGGTGCTGCCCGACCTGCAGGGTGATCTGAAACTCGAGAACGTGTATTTCCGCTACGGCGGCGACGACACGTCCTATGTGCTCGAAAACATCAGCGTCGACATCCGGCGCGGCGAGCTGATCGCCATCGTCGGCCGCAGCGGCTCCGGCAAAACCACGCTGGCCAAGCTGCTGGTCGGCTTTTATGCGCCCACGGACGGCAAGATCCTGGTCGACGGCTACGACATGGCCACGATCGACAAGGCGTATTACCGCGCCCAGGTCGGCTACGTCATGCAGAGCAATCTGCTGTTTTCCGGCACCATCGCCGAGAACATCGCCAGCGGCGACGAGAGCCCTGACCGGAGACGTATCGAGCAGGTCGCCAAGATGGCGGATGCGCACGCCTTCATCAGCAAGATGCCGCTGGGCTACGAACAGGTGGTGGGCGAGCGCGGCGTCGGCCTCTCGGGCGGCCAGGTGCAGCGCCTGTGCATCGCGCGCGCCCTGTACCACGATCCGCGCCTGCTGGTGTTCGACGAAGCCACCTCGGCCCTCGATACCCAGTCGGAAAGCAATATCATCGCCAACATGCACGACATCCTGGCCGGGCGCACGGCCGTGATCATCGCCCACCGGCTCAGCACGATCATGCGGGCGGATAAAATCGTGGTGCTGTACGAAGGCCATATCGCCGAGCAGGGCCGACACGAGGAACTGCTGGCGCGGCGCGGCATGTATTACGAGTTAGTCCAAAAACAGTTGGCGGCGGCATGAAACTGTTCAACCAGGATCTCGCTCCGCGCGGCTCGTCGATGTCGTATGCCGGCCTGCTGGAACGGCTCGAAATCCTGCGCTCGACCTTGCGCTGGGCGAACAGCCTCGACCGGCCCGAGATCGAAAAGCTGCTGCGCCAGGCCAATGCCGTGCGCGACGAGGTGATGCAGCTGTCGCACACGGAACGTTTCGTACAGGCGCTCGGCAACCAGGGCGCGGACCGGCCGGTGCAGGCACCCCGGCCGCCACAGCCGCCGCAGACACCGGGCGAACGCAGGCAAGCCCTGATGGCGCGCAGCTTCGTGTTCGAAGGCACCTTCGGCGACAACCCGCGCCTGCTCGACGCGCTCGAGATCGCGGAAAAGGCGGCGCCCACCGACCTGCCGGTGCTGATCGACGGAGAAAGCGGAACGGGCAAGGAATTGATGGCCAAGGTGGTCCACGCCAATGGCGCGCGCGCCGATAAACCGTATATTTCCGTCAACTGCGGTGCGATTCCCGAGAGCCTGATCGAATCGGAACTGTTCGGCCATAAGCGCGGTGCCTTCACCGGCGCGGCCACCGACCGCAAGGGCAAGTTCGAGAGCGCGCACCGGGGCACGATCTTCCTGGACGAGATCGGAGAGCTGCCGCTGCAGGGGCAAGTCAAACTGCTGCGCGTGCTGCAGTCGCACGAGATCCAGCGCGTCGGCGCGGACGAGACGATTGCCGTCGACGCCCGCATCGTCGCCGCCACGAATAAGAACCTGCGCAAGTTGATCGAGCTGGGCCATTTTCGCGAAGACCTGTTCTATCGCCTCAGCGTGATCCACGTGAGCTTGCCGCCGCTGCGCGAGAGAAAAGACGAGATCCCGCTGCTGCTGGCGTATTACGGCGACGAGGCGGCCGAGGTGCTGAAGCGGCCCCCGGTCGGATTGAGCCCGCGGCTGCGCGGCTTCCTGCTCGAGTACGCCTACCCCGGCAACATCCGCGAACTGCGCAATCTGGTCTACCGCCTGTCCTGCCTGGCCGGCGACAGCGCCGACCTGGCGCAGCTGCCGGAAGATATCCGCCCTTCTCCTTCTACGCCGGCCTCGCCGAAACAGATGCCCGATGCTGCGGCAGCCGGTGCTGCGGCAGCCCCTCAAGCCGCACCGGCTTCGCTGGCCGAAGCCAAGCGCGCTGCCAGCGACGAGGCCGAGCGTGCCTGCCTGGAGCGTGGCCTGAAAGACGTCGGCGGCACGGTGGCCGAGCTGGCGCGGCGCTGGGACATGAACCGCTCGCACCTGCAGATCCTGCTGAAGAAGCATGGCCTGCATTCGAAGGATTTTCGGCAACGCCCCTAGAACGTCATCCCCGCGCATAAGCTAACTTACAAAGAAGGATTGAGCACCGTCTGATCCGGCTCGACATCATCCGCGCGCACCACCACCACCGAGATGTTGTCGCGCCCGCCCGCAGCTAGGGCCAGCTGGATCAGGGCCTCGGCCGCCTGCGCGCAGTCGCCTCCTAGCAGCGCGCCGAACATGGCGTCCTGGCCGACCGCATTGCTCAGGCCATCGCTGCAGAGCAGGAAAATGTCGCCGTCGCTGATCTGCACCTGGATCTCGTCCAGCTCCACCGTCGTGGCGGCGCCGAGTGCGCGCGTGATCATGTTGGCGCCCGGCCAGGCAGACGCCTCCGCCGGCGAAAGATGGTTCCTGGCCTGCAGTTCCTCGAACTGGTTGTGGTCGCGCGTAAGCTGGTGCAGGCTGCCGCCGCGGCATAGGTAGATACGACTGTCGCCGGCCCAGATGCAGGCGCCGCTGCGGCCGGATGCCAGCAGCAGCACCAGCGTGGTGCCGATCACGGGAACCTGGCGCGCGGCCGCCTCCGCTACCAGCGCGCCGTTCACCTCGATCAGGCATACGCGCGCCTGCGCGACCGCCTGCTGCAGCGGCTCGCCTGCGGGCAGCGCGTCCAGCGCCTCGACCGTCATGCGGCTCGCGACTTCGCCGTAGGCGTGTCCGCCCATGCCGTCGGCCACGGCCCACATGCGTCGTTCCGGCCGGTTCAGCACCATGTCCTCGTTATTGCTGCGCACCAGTCCGGTGTCGGTGCGCGCCGCCGAGGTCCAGCGCAGTTGCGTTTCTCCGCCCATCAAATCGTTCCGTTGTTGATGCTCCGCCCATCCACGCCGACGGTCAGGACCGCATTCGGCGCCGAATTGTTCACGCTGACCATTTGGACCTGGTTGATCAGCTGGTCCGCGTAGTTGTTGATCTGGTAGAAGTTGATGACCGGCTGCATGCCACGCGATTGCGCAGGCAGGTAGGGCTGGATCCACCCAAAACACCAGGCCGCGCCGTCGCCGCCGCGGATGCGCGCCATCGCCCGCGCGTCGAGGGGGCGGTCGGAGCGAAGATCGTTAATCCTGATGCGGGCCATGGTGCTTCTCCTGATGCGCCTTCGGGACAGTGGGAAGACAAGTCGATTGCGGTATTGGTTCACACGATGTTGGTGGAGGCCGCGCAGTATCGATTACCTGCGGCCTCCACCGGCCAGGGTCAGCCAACCAGGATGTTGTTCTGGCCGTACTGGTGGGTATTGTTGGTCACATCCACGCAGTCGATGAAGGCCGATCCGTTGGCGGTCGCGTTGACGACCTTCTGCAGCTGGGTCAGGTCCTGGGTCGCGTCCAGCGACGGGCCGGACTTCTTCGGCTCGGGCGACGGGTACCACGGGGCCTGGCTGCCGCTATAGCCTCCGCTGTGGCCGCCTCGCACGGCAGCCATTGCGTGGTGGTCGAGTTCGTGGGTACGGGCCAGGTCTTTGATGGTCAAGGTTTTCATGATGATGCTCCTTCAATGAATAAAATGGAATGTCGACTGTTACAGCGGGATTGCGGCGTTGTTGGCGGCCCATTGCAGCGGGTTCAGGGTCACATCGGGGCCGACGAAGCCCGGGCCGATCACGCCGTTGTTGTTCAGGACGTTGAGCTTGATGTCCTGCACCTGCCCGATCCGCTGGTCCAGGTTCAGGTTCACGCTGACGTTCGGTCCGAAGTTGCCGATCCCCGCGCTGCCGCCCCGGATCGCGGACATGGAACGCTTGTCCAGTTCGCGCGAACGGGCCAGGTCTTGAATCACGATCGATGACATGGGTGTGCTCCTTGCTCGCTAGTTTGTGTCAGGCGATCAGAAGGTTGTTCTGGCCGAATTGATCGGTGTTGTTGGTGACGTGGACGCCGGACACGAAGGCCGAGCCGTTCGCGGTCAGGTTCTGCACGTCCTGCAGCTGCATCAGGTCTTGCGAGGCCTTGATCGACGAGTCGTATTTCGGGCTGTACTCCGGCATCCACGGCATGCTCGTGCCATGTCCGCCGCGCACGGCCGCCATGTCGCTGCGGCCCAGTTCCTTGGTCAGGGCCAGGTCTTTGATGATCAGGGTTTTCATGTCAGTTCTCCTTGAATCGGTGATTGGTTGGAAGAGCACTTTGTTTTTGCGCTCACCGGGATATGAGCAGAATGCGTGCCAGGCCGCGAATGGGCCTAGAATCCGGCTTTTGTTGCCGGTCTGGATTCGTTTCCGGGTCATTGCCGGGGAAGCTGGTGGGAGCCGGCCAACACTGCATGCGCCCACTGTTGGACTTGGACGAACACCTGATTTGAAAGCGAAAAAAAGCCGTCCAGTCTTGCGGACTGGACGGCATCGATAAAAAGCTTAAACAATATAAACGGTTTATTTTGCTGGCTTGACGGATTCCCTCCGTGAAGCAAGCCCGGTATGGAAGTCGACGATCCGCGGTGCGGACACGGGTGCAACGCCGGCGGCCCGCATCCGCGAGCGCAGCCGCGCACCGCCCGTGATCGCCTGCATCGCCTTGCGGTCCAGGTCGAGGTTGTCGGACAGATCCTTGATAACGATGGTAGCCATGTGTGCCTCCTGAATGACGATGCCAGCCCGGCCATCTCAGGGACGGCCGGGCTGGCGTGGATGGGCAGGCAGGTTCAGAACTTCGGCAGGCTGGCCTCGTTCTTCGCCCACTGCAGCGGGCTCAGCTCGATGCCGGGCCCCTCGAAACCGGCGCCGATCACGCCGTTGTTGTTCAGGACGTTCACGCCGATGTCCTGGACCTGCGCGATCTGCTGCTTGAGCGCAATGTTGACCGTCACGTTCGGCATGCCTGGGCTGCCGATTGCACTGCCGCCGCGCACGCTTGCCATCGAACGGCAGTCGAGCCGGCTTGCATGCGCGAGGTCGCGTACCTGGATGGATGACATATTGCTTCTCCCTTGGTTCCCGCTTGCTTAGCGATATACCGCGATGTTGTTCTGGCCGAACTGGTCGGTATTGTTGTGCACGGTCACGCCGTCGATGAAGGCCGAGCCGTTGGCGGTCGCGTTCACCACGTCCTGCATCTGTTGCAGGCTCTGGCGGGCGTCGATCGACGAGTCGAAGGTCGGGCTGTAGCTTGGCATCGGCGCCAGGCCATGGGATTGCTGCCGCATCTGGTAGCCGCCGCGCACGCGCGCCATGGCGTTACGGTCCAGTTCGCAGGTCACGGCCAGGTCCTTGATGATCAGGGTTTTCATGGTGGTTCTCCTCAAGAGTGGTTGGGTTGGTGAGCCGGTTTCGTCGTGCTCACCCTAGGCTTTGCGAGAACCGTGCCAGCCCCAAAACCCGGGGTTCCACGCTTGAACAGCGGTCGATTGGCGGATTTGTTCCAACACTTTTCGACACACTGTTTGGCCGGTCACAACACAGCGGCTGTGCAGTGAATTCGCACCCCGCGCCAGTGTCAGAGGAAGGGACATGGAAAGCCTCGCCGATACCCTTCGCCTGTACCAGAGCGGCTCCCTCGGGCAGGCCGAGATGTTCGCGCGCATCGACCGCCTGTTGGCAAGCACGCCCGAGAGCGTATCGAGCCTGCTGAACATGCTCAACGAGGCGCATCACCGCTCCCCGCTGCCGGCCGAGGTCTATGGCGAGATCGAGCGCCGCATCGCCCATGCGATCGAAGCGCGCCAGCGCATCGGCCAGCGCGTGGGCGACGAGGAAACCTATGTCCAGACCAAGCCCTTGCCGCCGACCCAGCCGGCCGGCGTCGTGGGCGGCGGCGCCAATCCGCCGGTCGAGCGCATGAAGGGCGTCGGCGATACGCTCAACGGCCGCTTCGTGCTCGAGGAGTGCATCGGCTTCGGCGGCATGGGCACCGTCTACAAGGCGCTCGACCTGCGCAAGCTGGAGGCGTCGGACCGTCACCCCTACATCGCGATCAAGGTGCTGAACGTGCAGTTCCAGGGTCACCCGAAGTCGCTGATCGCCCTGCAGCGCGAAGCGCGCAAGGCGCAGGCCCTGGCGCACGAGAACATCGTGTCGGTGTACGACTTCGACCGTGACGGCGCGATGGTCTACGTGACGATGGAATACTTGTCCGGCAAGTCGCTCGGCCAGTTGCTGCGCGCGCCGGACTTCCGCGCCCTGCCGTTCGACGAGGCCATGAAGATCGTGCGCGGCATGGGCATGGCGCTCGCGTACGCGCACGAGCGTGGCTTCGTCCACTGCGACTTCAAGCCGGCCAATGTGATCCTGACCGACACCGGCGGCGTCAAGGTGATCGACTTCGGCATCGCGCGGGTGTTCCAGAAGGCCGAGGAAGCGCCCGATGTGACGGTCTTCGACCCCGGCAGCCTGGGCGCCCTGACGCCGGCCTACGCCAGCCCCGAGATGCTGGAAAACCGCGAGCCCGATCCGCGCGACGACATCTACGCACTCGGCTGCATCACCTATGAGCTGCTGACCGGCCGCCACCCGTTCAACCGCCTGTCCGCCACCCAGGCGCGCGACGCCGGCCTGCGCCCGCAGCGTCCGCCCGGCCTCGGCCACGCCCAGTGGCGCGCGCTGCGCTGCGCGCTGGCGTTCCAGCGCGAGGCTCGCACCCCCACCGTCAACCGGTTCCTGCAGGAGATCGGCGCGCAGAACGGATGGCGCCAGCCGCGGGTCCTGCTCGGCGCCGGCCTTGCGGCGGCGGCCACCATGGTTTTGGTGCTGGTGACGCTGCGCCTGCCCTTCCTGCGGCGCGCGGACGAGCAGGCTGCGCCGGGGCCGTCCGGCTCGCCCGCCGCCGCGGGCACGGCAAGCGCGCCGCCTCAGGCCCAGGCGCCGCCGCAGCCTGCCGCCCGGTCCCGGCCTGCCGTGCCGGCTGCCCCGAGCCTGGCGGCCGTCTCCACCGCCCTGGCGCAGTTGCCGTGTTCCGCGCTCGTCCCCGCGATCGATGGACATGCAGTGCGCGTGCAGGGTTACCTGGCGCGCAGCGTCGGGCAGGCGCGCCTGAAGACCGTGCTGACGGCGCTGCCTGGCGTCAGCCGGGTCGACCTGGCGCTGCACGAGGTCGGCGACGACAAGTGCGGGCTGATGCGCGTGCTCGGCCGCTACTGGGTAGCCCATCGCATGGCCTCGGGCGTGGCCGGCGCGTCGATCCACCTGAACCCGGGCAGCGGCGGCCGCAACGGCACCGACCTGAAGGAGGGAGATACGCTGATGGTCGACGTGAGCACCCCCAACTACCAGTCCTATGTGGCGGTCGATTACTTCGTGCTCGGCGGGACCGTCGTGCACCTGTTGCCCAACGCGGTGGAGCGCGAAACCCTGGCGCCGCCGCGCTACACGGCCACCATCGGCAACCTGGGCAACTGGATGATCGGCGCACCCTTCGGTACCGAAATGCTGGTGTTGCTGGCCACCCCGGTACCCTTGTTCGACGGCGTGCGGCCGAACCCGGAAGCCGGGCCGGCCTACCTGAACGCGCTGGACGAGCGGCTGGCGCGGATCGGCAAGTCGCACGGCGCGGGCGCGGTCGGCGTCGATTTTTTGCAGATCACCACGCACGCCAAACGCTAGGAACCAGCTTCAACTTACTTCAATGAGCGCGCCACCCGGAACCCGTTCTGCGACTGGCGCACGCTGGCGTCGTACTTGAAGCGCGTGGTGGACAGCATGTAGCTGCCGTCCTCGCGCCAGGAGCCGCCGCGGATGACGCGTGACTGGCACGCGCCGTCGGTCCAGGCGCTGCCGTCGGCGGGAGCGCCCTTGTACGAGCTGTGCCAGCAGTCCTGTACCCATTCCCATACGCTGCCGTTCATGTCGAGCAGGCCGAAGGGATTGGCGACGAAGCTGCCGACCGGTGGCGGACCATCGGCCTTCCAGGGCTCGCCACAGCCTTCGCAGCTGGAATTCCCGCCTTTCATCTGGTCTCCCCACCAGTAGCGGGTCGTGGTGCCGCCGCGCGCCGCGTATTCCCACTCGGCCTCGGTCGGGAGCCGGTAGGGCCTGCGGCTTACCGTACTCAACCATTTGAGGTAGAGCTGCGCCTCGTCCCAGCTGACGTCGCGCATCGGCAGGTTCTCGGCCGCGTTGGCCGACGACGGCACGCTCGGGCATACGCCGGCCTTGACGCACTGGTTCCACTGGCCCACCGTGACCTCATATTTGCCGATCGCAAACGGCGTGCGCAGCGCCACCTTGTGCGCCGGCCGCTCGCTCGGGTCGCTGCCGTTGCTGCCCATCGTGAACGGCACCGGATACAGCGCCACCATCAGCGGGCAGGCGTCGCAATCCTTGACCGTGGCTACGGCGCCGGTGACGCCCGGCGCGGGCTGCACTTCCTGGTCATCGCCGCCGGCGGGTGCCGGCACCGCGCCCGCCTTGCCCTGCTGTTTGCCCTGCTGGGGCTTGGGCGCGGCCTCGGCCGGCCTGGGCGCCACGGCGGCCGCCCGCGGCGCCGTCGCCGGTGCCGGTGCCGGTGCCGAAGCTTGCGGCGGCGCGGCTTTCAGCTGCTGGATGCGGGCCCACGCCAGCACCGCGAAGCGCCCCTTGGGATAAGCGTGCAGGTAGGCCTCGTAATCGCCGGCCTGCTTGCTGTCCTTGATCGAATTCCAGAACGCCAGTTCGAACTGCTCGGCACTGTTCTTGGGCACGACGCCGGCCAGCTGCACATCCCCAGATTGCGTGCGCGCCGGCACCACGGCGGCCCCGGCCGGCGCCGTCATTGCGATTACCACCACCGCTGCCAGGACGCACAGGATCGGGAGTCTGGTCTGCACGGGCGCCTCCCGCAAAGTTCGGAACAAACCGCTTAGACCACCAGGCGCGGCGATGGTGCCGGCCGCACCTTTGTGCTGCCACAGGTGGCGCGGGCCGGTCTTGCAGGATGCTGCCGGAATGCGAAAAATGATTCTCCTGATGCTGAGCGCGGCAATCCTGGCGTCCGTGCCGGTGCTTGCCCGCACCCCCGCGCCCGACAATGCCCAGGTGTATTTCATCTGGCCCGGCGACGGCATGGTCATCCACGGCGCCTTCTGGGTCCGCATGGGCTTGCGCAACATGGGCGTCGCGCCCAAGGGGACGGATATCGCCAACACCGGCCACCACCACCTGCTGATCGACACCGACCTGCCCGAGAACATGAACGAGCCGGTGCCGAGCGACCGCAAGCACCTGCACTTCGGGGCCGGCGAAACCGAGGCGCGCATCGAGCTGCCGCCCGGCCGCCATACGCTGCAATTGCTGTTGGCCGACAAGGACCATATCCCCCATGATCCGCCCATCCATTCGAAAAAGATCACCATCACGGTCAAGTGAGCCCCATGCGCAAGCCACTCGCTGCCTTCATCCTGGTTACCGCACTGAGCGCCGCCCTGGGCGCCGCCGTGGCGGCGACCCCGGCCCCGCCCGATGCCTACCTGTACATCGGCTGGCCCAACGATGGCCAGGTACTGCCCTCGGGCAAACCGATCCGCGTCTGGTTCGGCCTGCGCAACATGGGCGTGGCGCCGAAAGGGGTGGAATTTCCGAACACCGGCCACCACCACCTGCTGGTCGACACCGACGCCCCCGGGCCGGGCGTCGAGATCCCGAACGACCGCAAGCACCTGCACTTCGGCACCGGCGAGACCGAAACCACGATCGAACTTCCGCCCGGCAGGCACACGCTGCAACTGGTGATGGGCGACGACCAGCACCGCACTTTCGATCCCTCGGTGCAGTCCAGGAAGATCACGATTACCGTCAAATAAGCCGTCAAATAAGCCGTCAAATGCGCCCGGCCGCGAACCGCGGCGCCGCGCCGCTGTCTTATCAATTCGGCCGATGCGTGCGTGGGGGGAGGGCCGGCATGTCGATGGAATCAGAAGTCAGCGCCTATCTCGAGCTGCTCGGCAACCGGGCGGCCAAGCCGCAGCTTTTTCCGCTGCACGACGAGGTAGTGATCGGCCGCGATCGCCAGGATGCGCTGCCCTCGGATCAGTTCGTGTGCATTCCGCTGCACACCATCAGCCGCCGCCACGCGCGCCTGCGCCGCCGCGGCAGCGCCTGGTCGGTCGAAGACCTGCACTCGTCGAACGGCAGCTTCGTCAACGGCGAGCGCCTGTTGCCCGGCTCGTGGCGCGAACTCGACGACGGCGACGAGCTGTCGCTGGCGTCCACCCAGCTGGTGTTCCGCTCGCTGGTCGCGCCGGGTGCCGCCAGCATGCCGACCGTGATCAGGAAAAGCGTCGACGCTACCCAGTACGCACCGACGACGATGGCCACGCCGGCGCCGCGCGAGGCGAGCCGCGGCGAGCTCGAACAATCGGTGCTGAAACTGCACGCCATGGCCCAGGTCAGCATCGCGCTGGGCGTCGTGACCGACCGCGCGACGCTCAGCGACAAGATCATGAATTTCATCTTCGACCTGTTCCCGCGGGCCGAACGCGCCTTCATCCTGCTGCGCCAGAACGAACGCGACCCGCCGGTGCCGGTGGCGGCGCGGCGCCGCGACGGTACCGTCGAGGACCCGCGCCAGGCCCGGCTGTCGCACACGATCGTCGACGAGGTGCTGGGCAGGAAGCGCGCGATCCTCTCGAGCGATACGCTGTCGGACCGCCATTTCGCGGCGCAGGACTCGATCGTCGCCCAGGCGATCCGCAGCGCCATATGCGCGCCCTTGATCGTCGGCGATGAAGTGCTGGGGCTGATCCAGGTCGACAGCTCGTCCGACCCGCACGCCTTCCAGGAAGCCGACCTCGAACTCCTGACCGGGGTCTGCGCCGAAACCGCGGTCGCGCTGAAGAATTTTCAGTTGTACTCCGACATCGAGCGCCTGCTGGACGGCTTCGTGCGCGCTTCGGTGCAGGCGATCGAGGAGCGCGACCCGGTCACCGCCGGCCACTCGTTCCGGGTGGCCAGCTACGCCGAGTCGCTGGCCGTCGCGCTCGACCGCGCGGATACCCCGGCGCTGCGCCACGTCGCGTTCAGCCGGGAGCAGCTGCGCGAGATCCGTTACGCCGCGCTGCTGCACGACTTCGGCAAGGTCGGCGTGCGCGAGCACGTGCTGCGCAAGGAAAAAAAGCTGCACCACGCCGACATGCGTCTGCTCGAACAGCGCTTCCGCTACGCGCGCGCCTGCATGGAGCGCCAGGCCTACCATGGGCTGGCGCAGCGCCACCTCGACGAAGGCTGGAGCGCGGCCAGGTTCCGCAGCGAGAAGGACGCCATCGATGCCTACCTGGTGGAGGAAGCCGGGCGGCTCGACGGCTTCCTGGCCACGATCCGCAGCGCCAACGAGCCGGCCATCTCGCGCGGCAGCGCGCTGCCCGACCTGCGCGACATCGTCCATTACCCCTGCCACGACCCGGACGGCCAGCCCCTGGCCCTGCTCGAGGAGCACGAGGTGGCCGCGCTGAGCCTGGCCAAGGGCTGCCTGACGCCGGACGAACGGCGCCAGATCGAGGAGCACGTGGTGGATTCGTATTCCTTCCTGGTGTTGATTCCGTGGACGCGCGACCTGAGCGGCGTGCCGGCGATCGCGCACGGCCACCACGAAAAGCTCGACGGCTCGGGCTATCCGATGGGCTTGCGCGGGCCGCAGATCAGCGTCCAGACGCGCATCCTGACGATCTGCGACATCTGGGACGCGCTCACAGCGGGCGACCGCCCGTACAAGAAGGCGGTGCCGGTGGCGCTGGCGCTGGACCTGATGCGGGAAGAGTGCAATGCCGGGCATATCGACGGCGAGCTGTTCCAGGTGTTCGTCGAGGCCAGGGCGTGGGCAGCATGATGATCCTGCGCCTCTCTGCCATGGCAGCCGCCCTGCTGCTTGCCGCCTGCGCCGACGTCGGCATGCGGCCCTACCAGCGCCCGCAGACGCCGGCCAAGGCCACGTGGTCGAATTCGGCCAGTCTGCCGCTCTCCCGCACCGAGCTGATCGTCCCGGACTGGTGGCGCGGCTTCGGCGACCCTACCCTCGACCAGCTGGTCGGCCGTGCGATCGCCGGCAACGTCGACCTGGCGGTACTGGCGGCGCGCATCGGCGTGGCCAACGCGCAGATCGGCGAAGCACGCGCCGGCGCCCTGCCGACGCTGGACGCGGGAGCGGGCGCGAGCTTCGAAAAGAGTACCGGGCAGAAGTTCACCAAGCAGTTCAACCTGGCCACCCAGACCAACTGGGACATCGACATCTGGGGCAAGGTCGAGAAGGGCGTGCAGGCGCAAAAGGCCGAGTTCTCCGCCACCGAGGCCGACTGGCGCGCGGCTTATTTGAAACTGGTGTCGGACGTGTCGACGACCTATTTCCAGATCCTGCAGTTCGACGAGCAGATCGACCAGCAGCAGAAGGCCCTGGAAAAGAACCGGGAAATCCTGGCGACCTACCAGGCGATGGAGAAGAACGGCCTGGTTCCGCATACGCGCGTGCTGCAGCAGTCGGCCGAGGTCAAGCGCCTGAGCACGGACCTGGTCGAGCTGCGGCGCCTGCGCGCGCTGGCGGCCAACGCCCTGGACACGTTGATCGGCGTGCCGGCCGGCGAGTACCGGGTGCCGGGCGGGCACCTGCAGGAGCGGGTGCGGGTGCCCGAGGTGCCGGGCGGGCTGCCGTCGCAGCTGCTCAAGCGCCGGCCCGACATCGTCGCCGCCGAGTACCGGGTGCTGGAAGCCTACCACCTGAGCGGCCAGGCCAGGCTGGCGCAGCTGCCGTCGATCAGCCTGACCGGGCGCGGCGGCACCGCGAGCTTCGCGCTGAGCTCCCTGCTCAAGTCCTTCACTTTCGGCCTGCTCCCCAGCATCAACTTCCCGATCTTCGACCCCGGCGTGAAGGCACGCGTGCAGACCAGCGAGGCGCAAACCAGGGTGGCCGAGCAGGAGTACCGCAGCGCCGTGATGGCGGCGTTCGAGGATGTCGAAAACGCGCTGGTCAACCTCGAGGCGCACAAGCAGCAGCGCGGCGAGCTGCAGCAGCAGGTCGACCAGCTGCAACTGGTGGCCACGACCACCGACGCGCAGCGCAGGGAGGGGGTGGCGTCGCAACTGGAGGTGTTCGAGACCGAGCGCTCGCTGCTGTCCGCGCAGCTGGCGCTGCTGGCCAACCGGCAGCAGATCCTGTCCGACACGGTGACCTTGTATAAAGCCCTGGGCGGCGGCTGGCCGGCGCTGGAGGTGGCGAATGCCGCGCGCAACTGAAGCGGCCAAGGCAGGCGGCCCCGATGGCGCCTGACGACGCACTGGCCATCACCATGCAGGCGCCGGCAGCCCAGCGTGTCGCGGTCGTGCTCGAAGCGCTGACCCATCCCGAGCTCGGGCAGCTAGCCATCGGCGACAGCCTGTTCGCCATCGGCCGTACCGAGCAGCCCTTCGCCGGCTATCCGCCCGAACTCGTGGCCGACCTGTCGCGCCGCCATGCGCGCCTGTTCATCGAAAACGGCGAGGCCTGGCTGGCCGACCTGGGCAGCAAGAACGGCACCACCGTCAACGGCAAACCGCTGCGCCAGGCCATTGTGCGCCTGCGCGACGGCGATGAGATCGGGCTCGCACGCGTGCTGGCCTACCGCATACGCCTGCAGGCCGCGGCGCCGGTGTCGACGCCGCCCGCGCGGCTGGCCAGCCTGACATTGACACCGGAGCGCGCCGACCTGGGGCTCGAGACGATCGTCGTCACCAGCTTTCCTTTCCTGATCAGCAAGGTCGACGACAGCTTCGCGCGCTACAAGGACAAGGAGCCGCACCAGGTCGGCTACCTGTCGCGCCGCCACGCGCACATCTTCCTCAAGGGTGGCGTGCCCTGGGTCGAGGACCTGGGCAGCACCAACGGCACCTTCATCGGCGCGGTCCGGCTCGACGAGCATGCGCACGCGCTCGAGGACGGCGACGTGCTGGCCTTCGGCGGCCACCATTTCGTGTATCGCGTGGGCCTGCAATGGGAGCAGTTTGCCGAGCAGCCTGCAGAGAACTTCATGCCCGAGCCGACCGTCACCCGCTTTGCGCGCCCGGCTGCGGCGGGCGAGGCCGCGGGGGCGGACGAGGCCGACCACACCACCTTCGTCGCCTCGGCCGGCTCGTTCCTGGACATCTTCTGCGTCGACCGCGCCGCGGCGCAGGAGGACGAGGTCAATCCGGCGGAGGGACCGCCTGCCGCCGGACAGGGCCCGCGCAATCGCTCGGGCGGCAATCGCCCACGTGGCAAAGCAGCGATGATGGCGGCCGGCCTGCTCGAGGCGCTGGGCGCGGCCGGCGACGCCGACCAGGCGCGCCTGCGGCGCTGGATCGCGCTGCCCGCCGCGCTGCTGCTGCTGGCCGTGCTGGTCTTCTACCGGGCCGGCGCGCCGCAGCGCGAGGTGCAGGACCTGGTCGAGCATGGCGAGATGGCGGAAGCCAGCATGCTGGCGTCGGATCTGCTGGCGCGCGATCCGAACAATGCCGAGCTGAGGGCGCTGGGCACCGAGGCGCTGCTGAAATCCGCGCTGCCGCCGTGGATCGCGCACCTGAAGGGAGGGCGTTTCGAGCGCGCCGCGCAGGCGGTGGCGCAGATGCGGCAGATGAGCCGGAATAATCCCGATGCCGCGCCGCTGGTGGCCGAGCTCGCGTGGATCGGCGAAGTGGAGCAGTTCGTCCATGCGCGCGGCGGCGCCGATGCGCCGATCCGCACTCCGGCCGACCAGGCGCGCATCCGCCAGCTGCTGCGGCAATGGCAGGACGGCCAGCAGGCCCACCAGCGCGCGTTCGCGACCATGTCGTCCACCGTGCCGGCGTTTCGCGACACGTATGCCCAGGCGGTGAGCGACCTGCGCAAGCTGGCGCTGGTGGGAGGAAATGGAGGAGATGCGGATGGCAACCAGCAATAAGCCCGGAAAACTGGCGCTGCGGCCGCTGGTCGGCGCGCTCGAGGACCACAGCGACGAGGGGATCGGCATCCTGACCGCCGAGCCGTGGCGCACCACGCGCCTGGCCATCCAGCTCATGGTCGCGCTGGTACTGGCGGGGCTGGCCTGGTCCTTTTTCGGCCGCGCAGACGTGCTGGTCAGCGCGCCCGGCACCCTGGTGCCGGCTTCCGAAGTGCGGCGCCTGTATGCGCCGATCGACGGCGAGCTGGCGAACATCTACATCGCCGAGGGCCAGCCGGTGCTGAAAGGCGACGTGGTGGCGCGCCTGTACGCGCGCGGCGCGATCGAGGCGGCGCGCAACGCACTGGAGGCACGCCTGAAGCTGGAGGACGCCGAACGCGAGTGGAAGGAATTTCCGCAAAAGAAAGCGCTGCTGGACCAGCGGGTGGCGGCGCTCAAGGAAGCGATGGACCTTGAAGAGCGCCAGCACCAGCGGCGCGTGGCCGAGGGCACCAGCAAGCTGAGCGAAGGCCAGCGCGCACAGGCGCAGGAAGCGCGCACGAATCTCGAGGATGCGCGCCGCGCCAGCGCCGCCGCTCGCGACGAGGCGGCCAAGTACGCGCGCCTGTTCGCGCTGCCGGGCGGCGGCGGCGTCTCGCAGCTGCAGGTGGAGGGCAAGAAGAACGCGCTGCAGGCGGCCGAGAACGCGGTGCGGGTGGCGCAGTCGCGCCTCGGCGAGCTGAGCGCGCGCCAGAGCCTGGAAACCACGCAGGCGCAGGCGCAGCTCGAGACCAGCGGCCAGCAGTTGGCCAGCCTGCGCCTGCAGTACGAGGCGGCCACGCGCGAGGCTACCAACGTCGAGGAAAAGCTGCGCTTGCAGGTGCAGACGGCGCGCCTGGTGGCCGACGCGGCCTCGCGCATCCGGTTCGAGAACATTGACAAGGACAATTTTTTGCGCATCCTGGCGCCGGTGGACGGCGTGATCACGGAAGTGACGTCGACCCAGCCGGGCGACAAGATCCAGGCCAACACCCCGCTGGGCGGCATCGCGCCGAAGAACACGCGGCCGATCCTGAAAATCGAGATCGCCGAGCAGGACCGCGCCTTCCTGCGCGAGGGCCTGCCGGTGCAATTGAAGTTCAACGCCTTTCCCTACCAGCGCTATGGGCTCATCGGCGGCACGCTGCAGTTCATTTCTCCGGCCACCAAGGCCTCGCCCGCGACCAGGCAGCCGGTGTATGAGGGCCGCATCACGCTCGACCGCGACCACTATACGGTCGGCGACACGGCGTATCCGCTGCGCTACGGCATGACGGCCGCCGCCGAGATCGTGGTGCGCAAGCGCCGCCTGATCGACATGGCGCTGGATCCGTTCAGGCAGATCGGGGGATGATTTTTCCACCACCCGGCAAACGCCCGGCCTGAACTACCTACGAGCCCCTGACGATCTTCCAGATACCGTTCAGCGTGAGCACATACAGCTCGCCCTGCCCGTCCTGGCCGAAGGACAGGACCTGGCCGGGCTTGCTGACGCTCCACTCGCGCGGCGCGGTGACGGCGCGGTCGACCGCCAGGAAGCTGCGCAGGAAGCCCGCGCAGTAATCGGAATAGAAATAGTGCCCGGCCAGTTCCGGGATCGCGCTGCCGCGGTAGACATAGCCGCCGGTGATCGAGCACGCGCCGCCGTCGTGGCCGTAGTCGAGAACCGGCAGCGCCAGGCCGGTGCGGTCGCAGGTCTGCGCCTGGTAGCAGGCACTGCCCTCCATCCGGTTCCAGCCATAGTTCAACCCGCCCTGCGATGCGGATTCCAGGTCGATTTCCTCGCGCTGGTCCTGGCCGACGTCGGCGATGTAGAGTTGGCCGGCATCGAAGGCGAAGCGCCAGGGGTTGCGCAGGCCAAGCGCCCAGATCTCGGGGCGGCTGCCGCTCTGGTTACGGTAGGGATTCGTTTCAGGGATCAGGTAGGGCACGGCCGCACTGGCGCTGCGCACGTCCAGGCGCAGCAGCTTGCCCAGCAGGGAAGCCGGGTTTTGCGCATTGCCGTTCGGATCGCCCGCCGAGCCGCCGTCGCCGGTGCCGAGGTACAGGTAGCCGTCCGGGCCGAAGGCGAGCAGGCCGCCGAAGTGGTTCGTGAAGACCGGGTGCGCGATTTGCAGGACGGTCAGCTTCGACGCCGGATCGGCCCGGTCGGGATCGCTCGAGACCGTGTAGCGTTCGACCACGATGTCGTGGTTCGCATTCGTACGGTAGACATAGAAGCGGCCATTGCCGGCATAGCCGGGATCGAAGGCCATCGACAACAGCCCGCCTTCGCCGGTGACGTCGGTGACCGCCCGCAGGTCGAGGAAGGCTTGCGGCAGCAGCGTGCCGCCCTGCATGACCAGGATGCGGCCCGCGCGTTCGACGATGAACTGGCGCGCATCACCCGGCGGCGCGGTCAGAAAGGTGGGGCTGGACAGGCCGCTGGCGAACGGCGCCAGCGCCAGCGTGAGGGAACCGGGCGGCGGCGCTGGCGGCTGGACGACTGGTGTGCCGGCATCCGGCGTGGCGCCGCCACCGCCACCGCCGCCACCGCAGGCGGCGAGCAGGAACAATGACAGGAGCGGCAGCGGTAAACCAATGGTCCTGGACAGCATCGCGGCCTCCGATTCGTGTCGCCAACCTTATGTAAGTACAGCATGCCGCAAGCCTGCGGCGGGCGGCGCTCCCTTGGCGCCGTTCGAAAAGATGGTAAGCGGCACAAAAGCGGTGCATAATATGACGCTTGTCTTCTGTCTTATATAAGACTTGGCCGCCTTCCTCTGCGGACGATCGAGTCCGCAAAGTTTTAGCGACACTATGTTGCGGCCACCGGATCGGTTAGGATCGACCCCTAACGGGTGCGTTGAACCCGCAAGCCGAGACAGGCGATATCTTTTTAGTATTAGTATTCGAAACCTTCGCGAACACCGAGGAAAAAGCGTATGAGCAGTGATCCGACCATCATCTACACCTTAACCGACGAGGCGCCCCTGCTGGCTACCCACGCCTTCCTGCCCGTCGTCAGCACCTTTACCAAGCCTGCCGGCATCAAGATCCAGGAAAGCGACATCTCGGTCGCGGCGCGTATCCTGGCCCAGTTCCCCGAGCGCCTGACGCCGGAGCAGCGCGTACCTGACGCCCTGTCCGAGCTGGGCAAGAAGACCCTCGAGGCGGACGCCAACATCATCAAGCTGCCGAACATCAGCGCCTCGGTGGCCCAGCTGGTCAATGCAATCAAGGAACTGCAGGGCAAGGGCTACAACATTCCCGACTACCCGGCGAACCCGCAGACCGACGAAGAGAAGGACATCAAGGCCCGCTACGGCAAGTGCATCGGCTCGTCCGTGAACCCGGTGCTGCGCGAAGGTAACTCCGACCGCCGCGCGCCGAAGGCCGTCAAGGAATACGCCCGCAAGAACCCCCACTCGATGGCCGAATGGTCGCCGGCGTCGCGCACCCACGTGTCGCACATGACCCACGGCGACTTCTACCATGGCGAAAAGTCGATGACGCTGGACCGCGCCCGCGACGTCAAGATGGAACTGCTGACCAAGAGCGGCCAGGCCATCGTGCTGAAGCAGAAGGTGGCGCTGCTGGACGGCGAGATCATCGATTCGATGTTCATGAGCCGCAAGGCCCTGCTCGACTTCTACGAGAAGCAGATCGAAGACGCGAAGAACAGCGGCGTGATGTTCTCGCTGCACGTCAAGGCGACCATGATGAAGGTCTCGCACCCGATCGTGTTCGGCCACTGCGTGCGCACCTTCTACAAGGAAGCGTTCGAAAAGCACGGCGCGCTGTTCGACAGCCTGGGCGTGAACGTCAACAACGGCATGGCCGACCTGTACAACAAGATCGCCACCCTGCCGGAGTCGCAGCGCGAAGAGATCATCCGTGACATCCACGCCTGCCAGGAACACCGTCCGGCGCTGGCCATGGTCGACTCGGCCAAGGGCATCACCAACTTCCACTCGCCGAACGACGTGATCGTCGATGCGTCGATGCCGGCCATGATCCGCGCCGGCGGCAAGATGTACGGCGCCGATGGCCGCCTGAAGGAAGTCAAGGCCGTGATTCCGGAATCGACCTTCGCCCGCATCTACCAGGAGATCATCAACTTCTGCAAATGGCACGGCGCATTCGACCCGAAAACCATGGGCACCGTCCCGAACGTGGGCCTGATGGCACAGCAGGCGGAAGAATACGGTTCGCACGACAAGACCTTCGAGATCCCGGAAGACGGCGTCGCCAACATCACCGACATCGCCACCGGCGAAGTGCTGATGTCGCAGAACGTCGAGAAGGGCGACATCTGGCGCATGTGCCAGGTGAAGGACGCCCCGATCCGCGACTGGGTCAAGCTGGCCGTCACCCGCGCCCGCAACTCGGGCATGCCGGCCGTGTTCTGGCTGGATCCGTACCGTCCGCACGAGAATGAACTGATCAAGAAGGTCAAGACCTACCTGAAGGATCACGACACCACCGGCCTGGACATCCAGATCATGTCGCAGGTGCGCGCGATGCGCTACACCCTGGAGCGCGTGGCCCGCGGCCTGGACACCATCTCGGTGACCGGCAACATCCTGCGCGACTACCTGACCGACCTGTTCCCGATCATGGAACTGGGCACCAGCGCCAAGATGCTGTCGATCGTTCCGCTGATGGCGGGCGGCGGCATGTACGAAACCGGCGCCGGCGGCTCGGCACCGAAGCACGTGCAGCAGCTGGTCGAAGAGAACCACCTGCGCTGGGATTCGCTGGGCGAGTTCCTGGCGCTGGCCGTCAGCCTCGAAGACCTGGGCCTGAAGACCGGTTCGAACAAGGCCAAGATCCTGTCCCGGACCCTGGACGCCGCCACCGGCAAGCTGCTGGACAACCGCAAGTCGCCGTCGCCGAAGACCGGTGAACTCGACAACCGCGGCAGCCAGTTCTACCTGTCGATGTACTGGGCCCAGGAACTGGCGCAGCAAGCCGAGGACGCCGAACTGGCAGCCCACTTCGCGCCGCTGGCCAAGGCCCTGGCCGAGAACGAGCAGAAGATCGTCGCCGAGCTGCTGGAAGTCCAGGGCAAGCCGGTCGACATCGGCGGCTACTACCAGCCGGACAACGCCAAGGTGAAAGCCGTGATGCGTCCGAGCGCGACCTTCAACCAGGCGCTGGCTTCGGTCGCTTAAGTCAGTCGCACCAACCCGTCGTCCCCGCGCAGGCGGGGACCCAAGTTCTGTTCGCGTTATCGAAACGCTGGCAAAGCTTAGGTCCCCGCCTCCGCGGGGACGACGTTTTTGTGTGCTAGTCTTGCCTCATCCATATTCTTTGTTGACGAGGCTCCGCTTGAACAAACCCACCCTCCGGCTCGCCGCCGCAGCAGTGCTGTCGCTGTTCTCTCTCGCATCCCAAGCCCAGCAGGCCGCTCCTTTGAAAACCCAGGTCGCCACCCGCGTCGACGCCATGTACCCGTGGCTGGATGGCATCTACAAGGACTTGCATGCGCATCCCGAGATCGCGTTCCAGGAAGTGCGCACCGCGAATAAACTGGCCGCCGAGATGCGCAAGCTGGGCTTCGAGGTGACCGAAAAGGTCGGCAAGACCGGCATCGTGGCCGTGCTGCGCAACGGCGCCGGGCCGACGGTGCTGGTGCGCACCGAACTGGATGGCTTGCCGATGGAAGAGAAGACCGGCCTGCCCTATGCCAGCCGCGGTCCGGCCACCCACAGCTGCGGGCACGACGTGCACATGGCCAGCTGGCTGGGCGCGGCGCGCACACTCCATGAACTGAAGTCGCAGTGGAAGGGCACGCTGGTGTTCATCGGCCAGCCGGCCGAGGAGACCGTGTCCGGCGCCAGGGCCATGCTGGACGACGGCCTGTTCAAGCGCTTCCCGAAGCCCGACTATGCCTTCGCCCTGCATTCCTGGCCGCTGGCCTATGGCGCCGTCGGTTTCAACGACGGTCCGGTGTCGTCGAACTCGGATGCCATCGAGATCGTCTTCAAAGGCCGCGGCGGGCACGGCTCGGCGCCGGACAAGGCGCTGGACCCGATCGCGATCGCGGCCCGCTTCGTGACCGATGTGCAGACCGTGGTCAGCCGCGAGAAGGATCCGAAGGAGTTCGGCGTGGTGACGATCGGCGCGATCCATGGCGGCACGGTCGGCAACATCATTCCGGACACGGTGCAGGTGCGCGGCACCATCCGCTCCTACAGCCCGGAGGTGCGGGCGAAACTGCTGGACGGCGTGCGCCGGGTGGCGAACGCTTCGGCCGCCATGGCCGGCGCGCCGGTCCCCGACGTGCAGCTGATCGCGGGCGGGGCCGCCATCGTCAACAACGAGGAGCTGGTGCGCAGGACCGAGGCCGTGTTCCGCGATGCCTTCGGCGCCGCCAACGCCCAGCGCATGCCGGCGATGACGGCCAGCGAGGATTTTTCGCTGTACGCCAACCAGGGCGTGCCCTCGATGTTCTTCTTCACCGGCGTCTACGACCCGAAGGCGGTGTCGGAGGCCCAGCGTCCCGGCGGCACGCCGATCGCCTTCAACCACTCGCCCTTCTATGCGCCGGTGCCGGAACCGTCGATCAAGACGGCGGCGCAGGCGATGAGCCTGGCCGTGCTGAATGTGATGGCACACTGAGACACGCATGAGCAAGGGTGTCGAGGCGGGACGGGTACTGGCGCTGGCGCTGCGCGCCGCGCACAGTCCTTCTAGCACGCCGGCGCCCTATATCGAGGCCATCGCCGGCACCGGCCTGGCCGGCGACCGCCACGCCAACCCCTTGTCGCCGCGCCAGGTGTTGCTGGCCAGCGCTTCGGTCTATGCCGATTTAACACTGCCCGCACACGCGCTGGGCGAGAACCTGCTGGTCGATTTCGACACCGCGACGCTTCATTCCGGCACCGTGCTGCAGGTCGGCAGCACGGTCCTGCTGCGCCTGATGTTCCAGTGCGAGGCCTGCGGCTATCTCGACGGCTACCTGCCCGGCGTGTCGGCGCGCATCGGCCGCCGCCGCGGCATCCTCGCCCGCGTGCTGGCCGGCGGCGCGATCGATCCCGGCGACCGCATCCTCGACCTGGGCTGCGTAATGCCGGCCTGGGATGACGACTGGCGCGAGCGGGTCGCACAGGTGCTACGCACGGTGCCGGACGGGATGGTGCTCACCTACGCCCGGCTGGCGCTGCTGGCCGGGGTGCAGCCGACCTATTGCCGGGCCTTCCCGCGCCTGGTCGCCAGGCTCGGACCGGGCCATGCGGGCAAGGCGGTGCCGGCACATGCGGCCGCGGGACGGCGCTGCTGGGACGGTCAAGGCCTGTTCGGCGACGCCGCCTACAAGGTGTGCAGCTCGTAGCGCACGTCGCGGCGGTCGCGCTCCTGGACGCCTTCGACCAGATACGCATCCCAGCCCAGGCGGCCGATCGTGGCCCCGTCCTTCAGCGCCACCTCGCGCACCTCGGCCGCGCGCAGCACCAGTTCCACCTCGTACTCGAGCGTCACGCCGGTGAACAGGGTCAGGATCGAGCGCAGCGCGCGCGCCGCCAGGCCGCCGGGCAGGAAGGCGTCGAAGCTGGCGCGGTCGAGCGGCCCGACCACAAGGCGCAGGCGCAGGTCGCGCTGCCACACGCGCACGCCCGCCAGCGCGCCCGCGCCCAGCACGGCGGTGGGGGCGCCGAGTGTGCTTTGCTGCCCGGGCGGCACCTCGTACCACTGGCCGACGAACTGTTCAACCGTTACCGGCTGGCCGAAATATTCGCTCAGCACGCGCGCCAACTGGGCGCTTGACGCGGGCCGGTGCCGGAGCGCGGCGGCGAAGTAGCCGATCGATTCGTCCTGCACCGCGCCGTGCGTCCCATGTGCCAGGCGCCGGCGCAGCGCGGGGTTGCCGAAGCCGCCCAGGCCGAGCAGCAGGGGCAGGAAGCCGTCCCTGCCGTCAGACTGGTATTTGAAGGGCAGCCTGTATTTTCTCCAGGCTTCGTAGAACAGGGCCAGCGAGCGGTTCGAGAAGGTGTCGAGGAAGGCGCGCGGGCCTTCGTCCTTGTCGCGCAGCTCGTGCTCGGCGATGCGCTCGTTGTAGTGGGCCGGCAGCACTCCGGTACAGCCCAGCAGGCCCATGAAAGCGGGCGTGACGTGGACATACTTGAGTCCTTCGCCGTCCCGCGTCTCGGCATGGATGGCTTCGAGCTGGCTGGCCGGGAAGCGATGCGAGGTCGAGTTCCGGAAGCGCAGCACGCCCGCCACCGGGTCGGGCGCGGCATGTCCCTGGCGCCTGAGCCAGAGTTCGAGCAGGCGCACCGCCTGGAAGTACTCGAAGCGCCAGGGTTCCTTGAACAGGCGCTCGATTACAGCAGGCTCGAATCGCCGCTTCTTGGCGAACATGCGAGTAACTCCTCTCCGGTCTTGTGCGAGACGATGGTCAGCCTGGTAAAACTGTTGGCATGCACGTAGAGGGCCAGGAAGCGCTCGATCAGGTGGGCAAAGGCGTGGATGCCGCTGCCGATGAAGGCTTCCTCGTCGATGGTGAGACGTACCTCGACCCCGCGCACCAGGCAGGTGTACGGGTTCCCCGGCAGCCAGGCGCTGGCGGCCTTCCGTTCGATGCCAATGACACCGGCGATCTGGCGCTGCGAGGAGACCGAGCGCGGCAGGTCGTACAGCGCCAGCATCTCGCGGAAGGCGTCGATGCCGTCCGCCGTGAGCGACAGGTGGTTCAGCGACAGGTGCGAGATCAGGCGCCAGTGGGTGCCGCGTCCATGCTCGAAGCGCCAGGAATTGGTCGGCTTGCGGAGAAAAGCGATCGACTTCACGCTGGATCCGCCTTCGAGGAACAGATCCCCGCCGGGCTGGCCGTAGGCGAGCTGCGAGGGCAGGTCGCGGTTGGTGCAGGTGAGGTCGAGGTTCAGCGTGTCGGTCTCGACCGCGGCCGGGTCGAAGTCGACGTCGACGATCGTGATCTGGGTCTCGAAGCCGGGGCTGTTATCGAGCAGCGTCTCGTCGCGCCGCATGGCCCAGTAATGGCCGCTGCTTTCCGGCGCCTGCGCGTGCTTGAGCGAATAGAAGGGCTGGTACGCGACGATGGTTTCGCCCTGCGGCGTCTGCCGCACCAGCGAGACCGAGTCGATCGACTGCACCTCGTAGGCAAAGGCGCGGCGCGCATCGGCCAGCACCGGGTAGCTGGCGCTGGTGTGGGTCAGCCGGATCGGCTCCCCCTTCTGGCGGAACAGATTGACCACCGGGGTACAGCCGAGCAGGAGCTTATGCGTCGACAGCGTCTCCAGCATGCGCGCCGTGTTGGAGTCTACGCGCAGGCCCGACAAGGCCAGGTGCAGGGTGAGCGACCTGGTCCCGGCCGGCAGGCTTGCTGCCAGTGCGGGCAGGTCGATGTCGAAGAAGTTGAATTTCTCGGGGAAGCAGAAGTATTCGGTCAGCAGCCGATAGGCGGGGTGCGAGCGCGCCGGCACGTCGATCAGGGCATCGTCGTCGTCGAAGCCGGCGGTGTGGAGCGGAACCGCCGCCAGCGGCACCCAGCGTCCGCTGCGGTCGGCTTCGGCCCAGGCGCCGACGGTCCGCATGAACAGCGCGTCGCGCAGGGCCGCGCAGAACGAGGGCTCGCCGTCGATGAACACGCGCAGCCGCGCCAGCTGCAGCTGGCCCGGCGCCTGCTCGCCGGTGGCGGCGATGGTGAGCTTGAGGCCCGCGCCGGCGCCGCCCGGCAGGCGCACGGCTTCGGGGCAGCGGATGATCGCACTGAAAGATGCCTCGGTCAGCGCCAGCGGCGCCACGCTGACCGGATAGACGGTGCGGAAGGCGCAGGCGGCGCCGCGTACCGGCCGCGTGGTGAGCTGGGTGCCGCGCGCGATCGTGCTGGCGCCGGTCTGCTGCTTGGCGGCGGCGCCGACATCCATGTGCGCGATCGAGCACGAGGGGAAGGGCCGCAGGTAGTGCGGATACAGCACCTCGAACAGCGCCTCGGTGAACTCGGGGTAATCGTCGTCGAGGCGCTTGGCGATGCGGGCGTTGAGCAGCGCGAACGATTCGATCATGCGCTCGATGTGCGGGTCTTCGCACACCTCGCCACCGATCAGCAGGCGCCCGGCGATCTTCGGATAGCGTTCGGCGAAGTCGCGCAGGTTGCGGCGCAGGTAGCCCAGTTCGCGCTCGTAGTAGGGTAGCATCCGCTCCATCTCAGGCTCCCGCCGGCGTGCCGGCTGCCGGTCCCGGACGCCCTGCCTTGCTGATGCTGTACTGGAGGGTCGAGCGCTGCAGCACGGCGTCGAAGTTGACCGGCTCCTGCGAGCTGCTGGCTACCAGCAGCGCCGTGATCGAGAAATTCAGGCGGTTCACCGCGCCCTCCCTGATCTCGAGCGAGGCTTTCACGTTGCGCAGGCGCGGCTCGTGGCGCGCGATGACCTTTTCCAGGCAGGCGCAGATGTGGGCGCGGTCGGAAGGGCTGGACAGCGAACGGTCGGCGAAATCGTTCAGACCATAGTTCAGGATCGAGCGGCCGCATTCCGGGTAATGCTTGAGCAGCTCTTCCGGGATCACGGCGCGGGTGTTGAGCAGGGCCTCCAGGTCGCGCGCGACCGCGTCCTTCAAATCCTCGGCCGAGATCCGCGACACCGTCGCGCCGCTGGCAGCAGCCGCGCTGCGGGTTGGCGTCCCGAGCAGGCGGTCGAACAACCCAGGCGTGAAACCCTTCATCGGTATCCCCTCGCGTGATCGAGCCGAAAGTCTTACATAGACGGGGCCGAAAAAATAGTTCAGTTGGTACGGCGCTACTCAAACGTTGAGCGAAAACAAGGCACGACGGGGTTGCAGTAAAAATGCCTGCACGAAAAAGCTATGGTGGTGGACTCGACAGGAGGAATGCGACCATGAACAGCAAGCTACTGTGGGGCGAGGGCCTGTTGCTGCGTCCGCAGCATTTCCAGCGCCAGGACCAATACCACGAGCACCGCCTGCACAAGAGCATCGACGCGGTCCACCCCTATGCATGGGGCGTGGAACGGCTCGACATCGACCGCGACGCCATCGGCAACAACGTGCTGCGCATCCTGGCGCTGTCGCTGCGCTTCCAGGACGGCGAACTGGTCGACGCGCCCGGCCCCGACGAGCTGCCGCCCACGGTCGACCTGGGCCAGCTGCAATCCCAGCCGCAGTTCCAGTCGCATCAGCAGACCGTCATGTATTACGCCGCCCTGCCGGGATTGAAACCCTTCAGCGGCAACTTCGCCCAGCCCGGCCAGGACAGCAACACGGCCCGCTTCGTGCAGGCGAACCAGGAGACGCCCGATCTCTACACCCAGGCGTCTCCCGCCCAATTGGCCTACCTGAAGAAGACCGTGCGCCTGGTGGCCGAATTCGAGCCGCGCGACGCCTATACCTGTTTCCCGCTGCTGCGCCTGCGCCGCGCCGCGGCCGGCGGCTTCGAGCTCGATCCCTCCTTCGTGCCGCCCAGCTTGTCGATCGGGGCCGCACCGATCGTCTTCCTGCAGCTGCGCCGCCTGCTGGACGCGCTGCAGGCCAAGGTTGGCGCCCTGTACGGCCACCACCGCGAGCCGAGCCGCAACGTGATCGAATTCCGCTCCGGCGACATGTCCTCGTTCTGGCTGCTGCACACGGCCAGCACCGCGTGCGCGGCGCTGACGCATTACCTGCACCACCCGGACCTGCATCCGGAGCGCCTGTACGAACAGCTGCTCGCCACCGCCGGTGCCCTGATGACCTTCTCGAAGAGCTGGCTGCTTTCCGACCTGCCGCCCTACCACCACGCCGACCCGGGCCCGGCCTTCGCCAAGGTCCACCAGATCATCCGCGAGCTGCTCGATACCGTCATCTCCTCGAAGTACTTCGCCATCGTCCTGAACGAAGTGCGGCCGTGCTACCACCACGGCATGCTCGACTCGGGCAAGATCGACGACAAGACCACCTTCTACATCGCGGTATCGGCCGATATTCCGGCGCTCGAACTGGTCGACACGGTGCCGCTGCGCTTCAAGGTCGGCGCCCCGGACGACGTCGAGAAATGCGTGCTGTCCGCCCTGCCCGGCGTGCGCCTGCAGTACGCCCCGCAGCTGCCGGCCGCGGTGCCGGTGCGGCCCGATACCTGCTACTTCGTGCTCGATACGAAGGGCCAGATGGTCGAGCGCATGCTCCAGGCGCAGTCGGTTTCCATCTATGTGCCGTCGGGGATGAAGGAGCTCAAGCTGGAGCTGTTGGCGGTGGCGGCCTGAGACGCGCTTGCCGAGGTTCAGCGCACCCGGCGCATCGACGAGATCCGGTTATTCATCCCCTCCAGGAAGGGATAGCGGCCCGGGCCGAGCACCACGCACTGGCCGCGGAAGTCGCCGTGCTCGCAGAATTCCCAGCGGCCCTCGTTGATGACGATCGAGACAGCGCGGTCGTTGAAGCCGACCTCGTTGAGCGCGCGGACGTCGCCGGACAGGCCGACGGTGGCGCCTTCGAAACGCGGACCGGAGAACAGCTGGACGGCCTCACCGCGCGGGCCGCCGCCGCGTTCGTCACGCCAGTCACGGCCGTCCCGCCAGTCACCGCGGCGCTCGTCACGGTCGCCGCGCCAACCCGGTCCACCGTAGCGGTCGTCACGGTCGTAGCCGCGGCCGCCGCGCGTGATTTCGCGTGCCGACGAGATGCTGTCGTTCAAGCGCGGCAGTTCGCGGTATTCGCCGGGGCCGAACTCGGCGCAGTAGCCGCCGAAGTCCTTGTGCTCGCACAGCTGCCACACGCCCGAACGCACGACCACGCTGGAAGTGCGGTCGTTGAAGCCGATGTCGGCCAGGTTGTAGGCATCGCGGTTGATGGTGACGCGGGCGCCGCGGAAGTCGTTGTCGGCGAACAGCGTGATCTCGCCGGCAAAGGCGGCGTGGGCAAAGGTCGCCAGAACGGCGGCGGCGGCGAACAGGCGTTTCATGTCTTCTTCTCCATCGATGGGTTGCATGCGCCTGTCGTGGGCGCCTGCATCTTTAACGCGGCAGAAGCATAGCAGGCGGACATGGCCTTGTAACAAAATCCTACTCGGCTTGCAGCAGCACCGCCCGCGCGCCCTTCACTAGCGCCGCGCCCATCCGTTCCAGGCGCGGCGGCTGGATCCGCCAGGCATGCCAGTGCAGGGACACGTCCATGTGCAGCGCCGGGGTCAGGTCGACCAATTGGCCGGCGTCCAGCAGCGCCGCGCACTGCTCCAGCGGCAGCATGCCATAGCCGAGGCCGAGCCGGATCGCATCGGCGAACGGGTCGCTGGCCGGCACATAGTGGAAGGGATACGCCCCTTCCGGCAGCCCGAAATGCTGGAGCAGGAAGGCCGCCTGCAGGGAATCCTTGCGGTCGAACACGACCACCGGGGCCTTCCTGGCGGCCTCGCGCGTAAAACCGTCCGGAAACCAGCGGCGCGCGAAGTCCTGCGACGCCACCAGCCGGTAGCGCATGATGCCCAGTGGCGTCACCGTGCAGCCGCGCATCGGTTCCGGCTCGCCGGAAATGCAGGCCAGGGCCCAGCCCTGTTCCAGCAGGGTAAACGTGTGCCACTGGTCGTCCAGCACGAACTCGACCAGCAACTGTTCTTCGGCCAGCACCGGCAGCAGCCAGGTCGCCAGGGTGTCGTTGTTGACGGCCAGCGCGATCCGCACCGGCAGCTCGTCGTCTTCCACCTCGGCCAGGAACTCGGCCTCCAGCAGGGCGCGGCGGCGCAGGAATTGCAGCAGGCGCATGCCGGGCGCGGTCGGGCGGCAGGGACGAGTGCGGATCAGCAAGGGCGTGCCGAGGTCGTGCTCGAGCGCGGAAATGCGCTGCGACACCGCCGAGGGCGTGATGTTCAGCTGGCCCGCGGCCGCTTCCAGGCTGCCGCTGTCGACGGCGGCCAGGAAGGCCTCGCTGCGGCGCGGATCGATTTTCATAGCTTAGAAAAATTTACGATAGCTTAGATTTCGTTAATGTAATTGAAGATCCGCCGCAGGGCAGCGATCCTTGGCGCATTCACGCATCAATTCACGCATCAAGGAAGCAAGAATATGTTGTCGCATCAGGTGTATCTGCAGGGACTCGGCATGGGCGCGAGCCTGATCATGCCGATCGGCGCCCAGAACGCGCATGTGATCCGCACCGGGGTCAGCGGCCGGCATGTGGGGCTGACGGTGGCGGCCTGCGTGCTGGTCGACATCACCCTGATCGCACTCGGCATGGCGGGGCTGGGCAAGCTGGTCGACTCCTCGACCTGGCTGCTGGCGGCCGCGCGCTACGGCGGCGCTGTCTTCCTGCTGTGGTATGGCCTGCGCTGCTGGACCAGTGCCTGGCGCGGCGCCGGCATCACGCCGGCAAGCGGGGAAGCCGGACACCTCAGCCGGCGCCGCGCCTTGTGCACGGTGCTGGCGATGTCGCTGCTGAATCCGCACGTCTATCTGGATACCGTGGTGCTGCTGGGCGCGGTCGGCGGCAGCCTGGCGGCCGGTCACCGCGGCGCTTTCGCGGCCGGCGCGATGACGGCGTCGCTGCTGTGGTTCTGCGCCCTCGGCCTGCTGGCGCGCCGCTGCGCCTTCGTGCTGGGCCGTCCGGCGGTATGGCGCGCGATCGAAGCGTTGACGGGAACCACGATGCTGGTGCTGGCCGTGCTGCTGCTGCATGAGGCCTGAAGCGGCCTGAAGCGGACTGCCAGCTCAGGCAGCCAGCGACTGGGCCAGCGCCTTGCCGCCCTCCACCGACATCTGGGCCGGCAGCGCGACCCGGTTCTTCACGGCGGTCAGCTCGGCCAGGATCGAGACCGCGATCTCGTACGGCGTCTTGCTGCCGATGTAGATGCCGATCGGGCCGTGCAGCCTGGCGATCTGTTCTTCGCTCAGGTCGAACTCGCGCAGGCGTTCGCGGCGCCGCGCATTGTTGGCGCGCGAACCGATCGCGCCCACGTAGAAGGCGTCCGTCCTGAGCGCTTCCATCAATGCCAGGTCGTCGAGTTTCGGGTCATGGGTGAGGGCGATCACGGCGCTGCGACTGTCGAGCTTCATCTCGAGCACGACGTCGTCCGGCATCGCATGCACCACCTCCACGCCCGCCAGGCTCCAGCTGCCGCGGTATTCCTCGCGCGGGTCGCATACCGTGACCTGGTATTCCAGCCCGACCGCGATCTGGGCCAGGAATTGCGACAGCTGCCCGGCGCCGATGATCAGCATGCGCAGGCGCGGGCCGTGGATGCTGACCAGGCTGCCGTCCGCCATGCGCAGCTGGTCCTCGGGCGAGGCCGCGGACAGCGTGACGGCGCCGCTGTCCAGCCGGAGCGTGCGGCGGGTCAGCACGCGGCGCTGGGCCTGCGCCAGCAGCTCGTCCATGCGGCTGTGCGGCCCCAGCGGCTCGACCACCAGCTGGATCGTGCCGCCGCAGGGCAGGCCGAAGCGGTGCGCCTCGTCGGCCGAGATGCCGTAGGTGACGACTTCCGGCACGCTGCGGGTGATGCCCTGCTCGCGCACCGCCGCGATCAGGTCGTCCTCGATGCAGCCGCCGGAGACGGAACCCACCACCAGGCCGTCGGCACGGATCGCCATGGTCGCGCCTTCCGGCCGCGGGCTCGAGCCCCAGGTGCGCACCACGGTCACGTACTCGCAGCGGAATCCGGCGCGGATCCATTGCGCGCAGGCGTGCAGCACTTCGAGGTCGATACTGTCCATACGAATTCCTTTCCACAGCGATGTCGGGAGATTGCAGAGCGCATGCTAACGCAAAGCGTCACAGCTGTCCCAGCACCTGCCGCACGGCCAGCTCGATGGTGTCGTAGGGGACGGCACCGCGCAGCGGCAGCGCCTGTTCCCATGGCGCGTCCGCGCGGCGCAGGAACAGGATCGGCACGCCGGAGACGCCCAGCGCCTGGGCCAGCCCTTCGTCGTCCAGCACTGCGGCCGTATGCCGGCCCTCCAGCAGCGCCTGGCGCAGGGCGCCGGCCTCCAGGCCGGCTTCCTGGCCGATCGCGCACAGCACGTCGATGTCGCCGATGTCGCGGCCCTGCTCGAAAAAACCGCGGAACAGCGCCTCGTGCATGGCGGCGAAGCGCCCGTGCGAATCGGCGAACGCGGCCGCCTCCAGCGCCAGCCGGCTGCGCGGCTGTACCGGCGGCAGCTGCAAGCGCATGCCGCGCTGTTCGGCCAGCGGATAGACGGCGCGGTTCCAGGTGCTGTGCAGGTAATTGCCGTCGGGGTCGAGCGTGGGCTTGGGATCGGGACGCAGCTCGAAGGCGCGCCAGACGACCTCGATCCGCCCGCCGAACTGCTGCTGCAGACGCTGCAGGGCCGGCAATTCGAGGTAGCAGAACGGGCAGACGTAGTCGCTCCAGACGTCGATGCGAAGAAGGGTGTTCGTGTCCATGGCCCATCCTACCGCGCCGGGCCGGCGGTGCCGCGCACGCGTGCCGGTTCAGGCGTCCGCATACTCCTGTTCGATCTCGTCCTTGCGTCCGGCTGATGAGATGTCGAGGATGACGGTGGCCTTGAAGCTGTGGCTGGGGTGGGCGGCGCGGTGCTTGGCGAACCAGAACACTTCCTCGCGCTCCTCGTCCTCGTGGCGGGTCGTCATCACGACATCTGCTTCGGGTACGTCCTCGTAATCGAAGGCTTCCAGGTTGGCATCGTCGACCATCTCCTGCCAGGCTGCGCAGTCCTTGCCCCAGGCCAGCAGATAGCGGCAGCCGGACGCCACCAGCCAGCGGGCGATGTCTGCCTGCCACAATTCGTCGGATGCTTCTTCGCTCAGCACGATGGCGAGGAAAGGCGCCAGGTGGTCGAGCGCGGGCGGTTCGCTGCCGGGCGGCAGCTGCAGGTAAGTCAGGATCTTCTTTTGCATGATGCCGCCAGCTTAACATCGGCCGCCTGTTTGCCCCAGCCTATGTGCGCGCCTTAACCGATGGATCGGCCCGGTTCACCGAACATGGCCGCCGGCAGACAGGAAAGGCGTGCACATGAATCAGGATCAGGTGGTGGTGATCGGCGGCGGCCTGGCGGGCTTGTCCTGCGGGGTGGCGCTGGCCGACCAGGGGATGCGGGTGACGGTGCTGGAAGCGGCAGCGGGCCTGGGCGGCAGGGCGTCCAGCTGGGCCGAGGCCGGAACCGGCGACGTGGTCGACATCGGCCCGCATATCTTTCATTCCGAATACCACAACATGCTGGCCTTCCTGGAGCGCCTGGGCACCAGCCGCCTGATCTGCTGGCAGCCCGGCAAGGTCCTGACCATCGCCAGCCAGCCGCACGCTACGCCCTTGCAGCACGCGCACCTGCCGCCGCCTCTGAGCCTGATGCCCAGCCTGTTCGGGGCGCCGGGCCTGCACCTGGAAGATTACCTGTCGATGGCGCGCACCGCCATGCGCGGCATGGAATTCGGCGAGGAAGAGGTGGACAAGCTCGATGCGATTTCCGCCCTGGATTTCCTGCGCAGGCAGGGCGTGAGCGAGGACCTGATCGACTGGTGGTGGCGCTTCGCGGCGATGGTGGTCTGCAGCGTGCCGCTGGAGCGCTGCTCGGCGGCGTCGCTGCTGCGCATCCACGCCCAGCTGTCCGGCTACAAGGAGCTGCACTTCGGCTTCGGCGCGGTCGGCCTGGGCGAGCTGTACACCGACCAGGCCACCAAGCTCATCGAGGACGCCGGCGGCCGGGTCCTGACCGGCACCAGGGTAAGGGCGATCCTGGCGGACCGCCGCGCCGATGGCGTGCTGCTGGAAGATGGCAGCAAGCTGTTCGCCGAGACCGTGGTGAGCGCGGTGCCGCCGCAGCAGCTGTCCGAGTTGCTGCCGCCCGGCCTGGCGGCGCAGGCGCCGTTCGAGGTCTTCGACAGCTTCGAACCGAGCCCCTACATCTCCTGCTACCTGTGGTTCGACCGCGAGCTGCAGACCGAGCGCTTCTTTTCCCATTTGTGGTCGCCGCGCCGCCTGAACTACGACTTTTACGACCTGTGCCAGATCCGCCAGGGCTGGCAGGGCCGCCCGACCGTCATCGCCAGCAACATCGTCTACAGCCACCGCGCGCATGGCATGACGGATGAGGAGATCATGCGCGAGACCGTGGGCGAGATCGCGATGTTCGCGCCGCTGGCGGCGCAGGCGAAGCTGCTGCACGCCGACGTGCACCGCATCCCGATGGCGATCCCCTGCCCCACGCCCGGCTTCGAACGCAAGCGTCCGGCGGCGCGCAGTCCCGTGCCCGGTCTGGTGCTGGCCGGCGACTGGACCCGTACCCATATGCCGTGCACGATGGAAGGCGCGCTCAAGTCGGGCTTCACGGCCGCCGAGGAAGTCCTGGCCGACCACGGCCAGGACGCCGGGCTGGCGCTTCCTGCGCGCCCGTACGACGGCCTGGCCGGCATGGTGCGGCGCGCCACCGCCCACAAGCGCGGCGTCTCGCCCTCGCCCGAGTGAGATGACTGCCGAGGTCAACCGGCTCAGCGGTGGCGCGTTGCTGGCATACTATGCCGTCACCGATCCAGGAGTCACCACCTTGAACAAACTCGCATCCTTCGCGCTTGCCGCTGCCGCCATCTCCGGCTTGAACTTGGCGGGCATGCATGTCGCCCAGGCCGCCATCCCGGTCTACGGCTTCGTGGTCAAGAACACCTATCCGCACGATCCGCAGGCGTTCACCCAAGGCCTGTTCTTCAAGGATGGCCAGCTGTACGAGAGCACCGGCCAGAAAGGGCAGTCCTCGCTGCGCAAGGTCGACCTCAAGACCGGCAAGGTGCTGCAGAAGAAGGACCTGGCCGACCAATACTTCGGCGAAGGCTCGACCCCGGTTGGCGACACCATCGTCAACCTGACCTGGCAGTCGAATGTCGGCTTCATTTTCGATGCCAGGACCTTCGCACTGAAGGGCCGCTTCAACTACAAGGGCGAAGGCTGGGGCCTGGCCGGGGACTCCAGGAACGTCTACATGAGCGACGGCAGCGCCGAGATCCGCATCCTCGATCCGAAGACGCTCGAAGAACGGCGCCGCATCAGCGTGACGGCGGACGGCAAGCCGATCACCCAGCTCAACGAACTGGAAGTGGTCGACGGCGAGATCTTCGCCAACGTCTGGGGCACGGACGTGATCGCGCGCATCGATCCGGCCAGCGGCAAGGTGGTCGGCTGGATCGACCTCACCAACCTGCTGCCGCCGGCCCAGCGCGGGACAAGCTCCCCGGACGCGGTCCTGAACGGCATCGCGTACGATGGCAAGCACCACCGCCTGTACGTGACGGGCAAGCTGTGGCCGAAGCTGTTCGAGATCGAGTTGGTGCAAATCCGGCGTTAAGGGATCCTCACGCCACCGCGATCACCACCTTGCCGAAGTGCGAGCCCGATTCCATGTGGCGGTAGGCCTCGCGCGCCTGTTCGAAGGTGAACACGCGGTCGACCACCGGCTGCAGGCCAACCGTGTCGGCGAAGCGCATGACCCGTTCGAGCATAGTCCGGCTGCCCACGAAAATGCCGACCAGGCGCTTGGCGGTGGCCAGCAGGGTACCCGGATTGACCTCGCCGCCGAAGCCGCTGACGCCGCCGATGATGGCGACACTGCCGCCCATCGCCGTCGACGCCACCGAGCGGTTCACCGTGCCCTGCCCGCCCACTTCCAGCACCACGTGCGCGCCGGTGCCGTGGGTCAGGCGCAGCACCTCCTCCTGCCATTCGGGGAAGCTGCGGTAATTGATCGTGCAGTGGGCGCCCAGCTCGCGGGCGCGCTGCAGCTTTTCGTCGCTGGACGAGGTGATGATGGTGCGCAGGCCGGCCGCCCTGGCCAGCTGCAGGCCCAGCACCGAGACGCCGCCCGTGCCCAGCAGCAGTACGGTGTCGCCCGGGCGGATGCCGTTGCTGGATTCGAAGATCGCATTCCAGGCGGTCACGCCGGCGCAGGGCATGGTGGAGGCGTCGACGAAGCTCATTCCCGGCGGGATTTTTACCAGGGCCTCTTCGGATAGCACGACTTCCTCGGCCAGCATGCCGTCGATGTCGCCTCCGAGTGCGTGGCGGATCTTGTCCGGTCCCGTCGGGCCATCCTGCCAGTACGGGAAGAAGGAGGCGGCCACGCGGTCGCCCACCTGCACCCGGCTTACTCCCGCGCCCACTTCCAGCACTTCGCCGGCGCCGTCCGAGCAGGGAATGATCGGGTCGTCGACGGTGACCAGGTAGTTGCCGCTCGCAACCATCAGGTCGCGGAAGTTCAGCGACACCGCATGTACGCGCACCCTTACTTCGCCGGTGCCCAGCTCACGGTCAGGAAAATCCACGCACTGCAGCCCGTCGATGCCATCGCCGGGAAGAATCTGGTAAGCCCGCATCGTTGCCCTCCGTCCATCGCTGTTGCGCCTGCGGACGCCCTCGCCCACACGGCCGGACGGATATTGTGGACCCAAGGATCAGTTGACTGGCGCACGTTCGGTGCGCCCCGTGCGCCGGCCCGGCGGATGAAAAATGGGCCCGTCCTGGCGGAGGAACGGGCCCGCGGCCTGCCTGGCCTTGCTCAGAAGCGGCGTACCGGATTGCCGTGGTAGGTCTGCTTCATGAAACGCGACTGCACTTTTTTCAGCAGATAGCCGGCGATGGCCATCATGATCATCTTGCGCATGGATTCCTCCGTCTTGTGAAGAATGGGTTGAAGAACACCTTACTCAAAAGCGGACGCTGGCGGCGCAGGATAGGCGCGCCCGGCTTAGACCGGCTTGCTGACCATGAACCAGAAAATGAAGACGAAGGCGATGAAGGCCGGCACGCCCAGCGCGGCCCAGGTCCAGAAATATTTCCAGTACAGGGGCGGCAAGTCGGTGCCCTCGCGCAGCGCCTGGGCGGCGAGGTCGCGCAGGCGCATCTGCAGCCACACCACCGGCAGCCAGCAGGCCCCGGCCAGCACGTACAGGGCAATCGACCACATGATCCACCTGCTGTTCATCGGATAGCCGGCCAGTTTGATCATGTAGTAGCCGGTGGCCGGCTGCAGGACCGCGGTGGTGGCCGTGAACAGCCAATCGGCGATGACGACGTACTTGCTGACCACGGCGATCGCGCGCACGTCGCGGCTGACGTTCGCGAACAGCATGTACCAGGCCGACCCGATGCCGGTGCCGAACAGGAAGGTCGACGACAGGATGTGCAGCCATTTCACGACGACGTAGTCCATCACTTCTCCTCATCATCTTCGAGTTGGTACAGCAGCCAGATGGCGGCCAGCATCGGCAGGTTTTTTGTCAGCGGGCCGTAGGGGTGGACCAGGAATTCGGGCAGCTTCCACGCGATCACCACCGTATAAAAACCGATCAGGCCCAATTGTGCGAGCCATAGCCAGCGCCGGCGTTTCAGGAACAGGATGCCCAGGCCCAGCAGCATGTCGAAGGCGGCGGCGCCGTACAGCATCAGGGGCCGCAGCGCCGGCGGAATGCCGGTGCGCGCCAGCAGCGCGTAGCTGTCCGCCACCGGGTACACGAAGGCCGAGACGATCGCGGTGACGATCCATACCAGCGCGATGCTGACGCGCAGGATCGGCAGCAGCCAGTCGAGCTTGGCGCGCGCGCGTTCGGCGCGCGGCTCCAGCACGAAGGACGCGATCGGGCGCGCCGGCCGTCCCAGCAGGCGCAGCAGCGGGCCGGGGTCGTCCGTATTGCCACGGTCGAGCATGCGCAGGGCTTCCGGGTCGAGCAGGCCGCCCGGCAGCCAGCGGCCGATGCGCGCCAGCCCGCGCGCGACGCTCCCCGGCAGGCGCAGCACGCGCAGGCGCCCCATGCCCATCGACGCGCGCAGGGCCGCCAGGTAGTCGGTGAAGGGCAGCGCCTGCGGTCCTACCAAAGGGATGCGTTGCGACGTGCGCTGCATGGTGCCGGCGACCGGTGCGTCGCCCTGGTCCAGGTACAGGCGCCGGCGCAGCAGGCCGACGATGGCGGCCACCACGTCGTCGACGTGGATCGGCTGTACCAGCTGGGGCGCGTCGCCGAAGCGCACCGCGAAGGGCATCGAGGCCAGCGCCTTGAACACGCGCGCGCTGGTGCCGTCGCTGCCGTACACCAGCGAGGGCTGGACGATGGCGGCGCGCACCGGCAAGGAGGCCAGGTAGTCGTCGGCCGCCTTCTTCGACAGGTGGTAGGCGGTGTCGGCCTGCTCGTCCGCGCCCAGCGCCGACAGTTGCACGATCAGGTGCACGTCCTCGGATTCGGCACAGGCCGCGAACAGCGCGCGCGGGGTCTGCACGTGCAGTTTCTCGAAGGTTTGCGCAGCGCTTTCGCGGAAGATGCCGACCGCGTTGATCACGGCGTCGATGCCGGTAAGGCGCGCCAGCCAGACGGATTTATCGGTATCGTCGGCGAAGTCGGCATGGATGAAGGACAGGCGCGGGTCAGTGCTTTTTTTCACCCGGCGCACCGCGCACACGAGCTCATGGCCGTCGGCCAGCAGCGCGTGCAGCAGGTGTTGCCCGATGAATCCGCTTGCTCCCGTCAACAGGATCCGCATGCATACTCCTTTCTTGCATCGAGGACGATATGGAACCATGGAAAACTGCAATTCAGCGCGGCCTGGTCGGCGGCGCGACCTCCAGCCTGCTGTCGACCGCGGCACTGGCCGCGCTCGGCAAGCGCGAAGCGGGCAGTGCCTACGCACCCACCAACGCCGTCAGCCACTGGATCTGGGGCGACCAGGCGGTGCAGCATCACGGCCCGTCGGCGCGCTACACCCTGCCCGGCTACCTGATCCACCATGGCAGCGCCATGTTCTGGTCGGTGATCTTCGAGCGCCTGTGCGGCGAATTGCTCGACCGTAAGAACCCCGCGCTCACGCTGGGCGTCGGCACCGCGGCATCGGCCGTGGCCTGCTTCACCGACTACCAGCTCACGCCCCAGCGCCTGAAACCCGGCTACGAGAATCACCTGTCGCGTCCGGCCCTGGCGGTGGTCTACGGCGCCTTTGGCGTCGGCCTGGCCATCGGCGCCATGCTGTGCCGGCGCAGCTGACCGTCGCGGTGCCAGTGTAAGCGAGACGAAAAAAACGTGCCGTTCGCTGACGTTCCCCTGTTTATTGATGCCTTGATCCTGCACGGCCTGATCGGCGGGCTGGACGTGTTTCTGGACCACGAACTGCTGGCCAGGCTGCCTGCGCAACGCTGGTCCGGCCCGGAGCAGCGCATGCACAGCGCGCGCGAAGCCCTGTTCTTCGCGATCTTCGTCTCGCTGGCCTGGTTCGAGTGGCACGGCGCGGCGGCCTGGTGGATCGCCTTGTTGTACCTGGGCGAAATCCTGGTGTCGGCGCGCGACGTCCTCATCGAGGGCGATACCCGGGTGCTGCCGAAGCCGGAGCGGGTGCTGCACCTGTTCCTTTTCATGAACCTGGGTGCGCTGGTGGTGCTGGTGGGGCAGGCTTTATACGGCTGGTCGGCCTTGCCGACGGCAGTGGTGCGAACCGGCTACGGGTGGGCGAGCTGGGTGCTCGGTGCGATGGCGGCGGGGGCGCTGGTGTGGGCGGTGCGGGATGGGGTCAGTGCGACAAAACACCCGTCGTTCCCGCGCAGGCGGGAACCCAAGTCAAGCTAGCGTACCGCAAACAAACTTGGGTCCCCGCCTGCGCGGGGACGACGAAGGTGCTTAGAAGGCGTACGTCGCGCGAGCGTAGACGTAACGGCCGCCGGTACCGAACGGCGTGTAGTTCGCGAACGGCGTGTTGCTGGTCGTATTCAGCGACGGCGGCAGCGTCTCCGAGTACTGGTCGAACAGGTTGTCCGCGCCCACCGCGATGCTCAGCTTCGTCGTGACGGCATAGCGTGCCTCGAGATCGACGATCGTATGCGGATGGATCAGGAAGTCGAAGGCCTCGGTGGTGCCCGGGGACAGCACTTCGCCGTAGCGGGTGGCGCGCGCGGTCACGCCCCATTGTCCCAGCTTCCAGTTGGCGCTGGCCGTGATCTTGTTCTTCGGCTGGCCCTTCTCCAGCGTCAGCACGTTCACGCGGTCGAACAGCACCGGCGCCGGGTTCAGCGCCGCCAGCTGGGCCGTGGTCGGCACCTTGGTCACGTCGGTGTGGTTGAAGTTGCCGGCCAGGGTGAAGTCGAAGCGGCCGCTGGCGCCCAGGTTCAGCGGGTAGTTGGCGACGATGTCCACGCCCTCGGTCTTGGTGTCGACGCCGTTGATGAAGAAGCGCCCGCCGCCCACGCCCGTGAAGCCCTGCGACACGATGTAGTTGCGCACCGCGGTCGAGGTCAGGTTCTCCGACAGGATGATGCGGTCACGCACGTTGATGCGGTAGGCGTCGACCGTCAGCGTCAGCGGATCGAGGCGCATCACCGCGCCCAGCGAGAAGTTGGTCGACTTCTCCGCCTTCAGCGGCTTGGAACCGAGCGCCACCGCGACCGCGTCGGTCGGCTTGAAGGTGGTGATCTCGAACGGCACGCCGTTGATGAAGTTGGTCGAGGTCGAGGTGAAGTTCTGCTGCTGCAGTGACGGTGCGCGGAAGCCGTTCTGCACCGAGCCGCGCAGGGCGAAGGCCTTGCTGAAATCGTAGCGGCCGGCCAGCTTGCCCGACAGGTTGCTGCCGAAGTCCGAGTAATGCTCGCCGCGCACCGCCACCGATCCCAGCAGCTTGTCGGTGACGTTCGCTTCCAGGTCGACGAAGGCGCCGACCGCGTTGCGGTGGGCGTCGGTGGCGTTGGCCGGACGGAAGCCCGGGAACACCTGGGCGCCCGGCGCGGCCGGGGTGCCGTTGGCCAGTACCTGGCCGCCGTAGCGGTAGGAATCCGGTTCGCCCGCATGCAGCTCATAGCCTTCGCGGCGCGCTTCCATGCCGACCGCCACGTTCAGCGGCGAGGCCAGGCCGGCCATGTCGACCTTGCGCACGCCGGTCAGGTTCAGCACCGTCTGGTCATAGCCGTAGCCGCCCGCGTCGAA
Source organism: Massilia sp. LXY-6 (assembly GCF_051233485.1). Taxonomy (NCBI): domain Bacteria; kingdom Pseudomonadati; phylum Pseudomonadota; class Betaproteobacteria; order Burkholderiales; family Oxalobacteraceae; genus Massilia; species Massilia sp. LXY-6. The sequence goes on along the minus strand of NZ_JBKFGF010000011.1, from coordinate 47,448 downwards.
CACGGTCTTGCTGGACGGGCCGATCGAGCGGTTCAGCGTGTTCTGGATCTCGTAATCCATCTTGTTCTTGCCGTAGACGATGGACGCATCCATGTCCCAGGCGCCCGCGGTCCAGGTCACGCCGCCGGCGGCGCTGTAGTCGTCGACGGTCGGGGCGATGATCGGCAGGAAGCCGTCCGGATAGATCGACGGGATGTTGCGCACGTCCTGCGGGATGCGGAAGTAGCCGGCCGAACGGGCGTCGCGCTTCTGGTAGCTGGCCCAGCCGTAGACCTTCACGTCCGCCGTGATGTTATTGCCGGCATTCACGAACAGGGTCGACTGCTTGACTTCCGGCTCGCCGTACCAGGCGTCGAAGCGGTTGATGGTCAGCTCGCGCGGATCGTAGGCAGTGCCGACCTTCGGATACAGCTGGCGCATGTCGTAGCCGGCGCGCTCGGTGTGTTCCTGGTTCTTGTATTCGGCGGCCAGGGTGATGTAGCCGGTCTCGCCCCACGGCAGGCCCTTCCAGGCGCTGACGGTGGTGGTCTGGCCGTCGGTGCGCTTGCGCGAGTTCGGCGCAGTCCAGGTGCCACCGGCCGGGGCGGCGTCGTTCAGCAGGTCGTATTCGGTCTTGTGCACGCCATACACGACGGAGCCTTCACCGCCGCTGCGGTCGGTGCGCAGGCGGACGTTGACCACGCCCGAGATCGCATCCGAACCGTACTGGGCTGCGGCGCCATCGCGCAGCACCTCGATCGTCTTGACCATCGACGCCGGGATCGTGTTCAGGTCGACCGAGGCCGAACCGCGGCCGACGCTGCCGTTCAGGTTGACCAGCGAGGAGGCGTGGCGGCGCTTCGAGTTGACCAGCACCAGCGACTGGTCCGGCGCCATGCCGCGCAGGGTGGCCGGGCGGATCGTATCGGTGCCGTCGGTCAGCGCGGGGCGCGGGAAGTTCAGCGACGGCAGGGCCGTCGACAAAGCCTGGTTCAGTTCGGTGGAGCCGGTATTCTTGAGGGATTCGGCGGAGATGATGTCGACCGGAGAAGCGGTGTCGAGGGCGGTGCGGTTGGCCACCCGGGTGCCGGTGACGACCACGGTGGCAGGATTCCCGCTGGTGGCGCTGGCACCGGCATCTCCGGTTTCCTGGGCCTGCGCGGCGGCGCCGGCAAACAGTGAGGCAATCGATAAAGCGAGGACGGTCTTTTCCGGGGCAAAGCGGTGTTTCATCTATCGTTCCTTCTTGTTGGGATGCACTTTGGAACGATACTGTCCCGCATATTTACTGTTGTCAATTTTCTCAGCTTGCATAGATGTAAATGCGCAACAGGTTCCGCCTGTCAGGATGGCGTAAGCGAGTAATTACCGTCGCCCCGCGCAGGCGGGGGCCCAAGAAGTTGCTTGCGTTTCGGCTGCGCCTCGAACTTGGGTTCCCGCCTGCGGGAACGGCGCTCAGTGCTTGCCGCGCAGGCGCTGGATGAGGGTCACGCCCAGCAGCACCACCGCGCCGACGATCACGCCGGCCACGGCATCGATCACGGTCGGCGCCACGGCCGCCAGCAGGCCGCCCAGCACCGGCACCCCGGCCACCGCGTGGGCCGCGCCTTGCGCCAGGTGATGCAGCGGTTCGACCGCATGGCCGATGATGCCGCCGCCGACCATGAACATGGCGACGGTGCCGATCACCGACAGCGCCTTCATCAAGCGCGGGGCGGCGGCCAGCAGCAGCTTGCCGACCGCGCGTGCGGCGCTGCCGCTCTTCCGGCTCAGGTACAGGCCGAGGTCGTCGATCTTGACGATGGCCGCCACCACGCCGTAGACCCCGATCGTCATCGCGATCGCCACCGCGACCAGGGCCGCGACCTGGGCGCCGAAGGAAGCGCCCTGCTCGTTGACCACGCCAAGCGCGATCACGATGATCTCCGCCGACAGGATGAAGTCGGTGCGCACCGCGCCCTTGATCTTGTCCTTCTCGACTTCGCGCATGTCGGCATTCGCGGCCAGCGCCTGTGCCAATTCCTCTTGATGGGCCGCATCCTCGGCGCCGCTGTGCAGAAATTTGTGGGCCAGCTTCTCGCAACCCTCGAAGCAGAGGTAGGCGCCGCCCACCATCAGCAGCGGCGTGATTGCCTGCGGCAGGAAGGCGGAGATCGCCAACGCGGCCGGCACCAGGATCGCCTTGTTCTTCAGTGAGCCCACGCCCACCGCCCACACCACCGGCAGTTCGCGGTCGGCGCTGACGCCGGTGACCTGCTGGGCGTTCAGGGCCAGGTCGTCGCCCAGCACCCCGGCGGTCTTCTTGGCCGCCACCTTGCTCATCAGGGCGACGTCGTCGAGCACGCTCGCGATATCGTCGATTAACGCCAGCAAACTGCCTGCAGCCATTGTTCTACCCCCAATATCAAGATGGCCACATCTTAACCGAAGCCTTCACGACTTCTTCACACGGTTCAGGCGCGTTATTTGCGTTTCAACCCCGAAAATCTGCATCTCGTCGCTTTCCGGCGGAGCCGTCCCCGCGTCCTACGTATAGTGACAACATTGGCTGCGGCACAGCAGCCTTGCCGACGAAGGAGAAGCCATGACCACGAAGCTCGCCAATTTCACCAAGCTCGACCTGCCGGTCGCGCCGCGCCGCCGCGCCCGTCCACCGAAGCGCAAGACCCGCATCACGATCTACCTCGACGACGAGGTCCTGGACGAGTTCCGCTCGCGCGCCGAGCGCACCGGCACCGGCTACCAGACCCTGATCAACGCCGCCCTGCGCACCCGCTTGGCTGTGCAGGAGGCTTCCGCAGTCCCGGCCTGACCCTTGCCAAATCGCAGGAAGCCCGTCACGACAGGGCGTACGGCCAGCGTACGCTCTGCTGCAGAGATTACATATGGCAATTAATTATGCTAATCTTCCGGCTCTTTCAACCCGGAGGATTTATGAAAAAAGGCGAACTGATCGCTGAATTTGCGAAGCGTACCGAGCTGTCCGGTGCCGCTGCCAACGAAGCAGTGAACACCATCATCGACATCATCACCGAGCGCCTGAAGAAGGGCGACACGGTCGGTATCACCGGCTTCGGCACGTTCTCGATCACCAAGCGCGCTGCCCGTAAAGGCCGCAACCCGGCTACCGGCGAAGTGATCAAGATCGCTGCGTCGAAGACCCCGCGCTTCTCTGCCGGCGCCACGCTGAAGGCCGCCGTCAACCCGAAGAAGAAGTAAGCTGTCCCCCGGCGGGCCGCAGCCCGGTATCATGCCGACGCGCTGCGCGCCCAGCCCGTTCCCCTCATTTCCGCATTCCCTCCTTTCTAGCCTTATCCCAGCATGCCTTTCTCCACCTGGATCGCTTTCGTCATCGCCGGCGTCCTGATCGCCATTTCGCCCGGATCGGGCGCCGTGCTGTCGATGTCGCACGGCCTGGCCTACGGGCTCAAGAAGGCCAGCGCCACCGTGCTGGGATTGCAGCTGGGCCTGATCCTGGTGCTGGTCATCGCCGGCGCCGGCGTCGGTTCGCTGGTGCTGGCATCAAGCGCCGTCTTCACCGCGGTGAAGATCGCCGGCGCCCTGTACCTGATCTGGCTCGGCATCGGCCAGTGGCGCTCGAAGGCCAAGGCGAGCGGCGTGCCGACCGCCGGCCTGGAGGCCCATCCGCCGTTCCGCCGGCGCGTGCTGACCGGCTTTCTCACCAACGCCACCAACCCGAAAGGGATCATCTTCATGGTCGCGGTGCTGCCCCAGTTCATCTCCAAGGAAGGCTCGATGCTGCTGCAGCTGGCGATCCTGGGCGCGACCATGGTCACCATCGACACCACCGTGATGCACGGCTATGCCTTTCTCGCCTCGTCGATGCAGCGCTTCTTCCGCGACGAGCACGCGGTCAGGATGCAAAACCGCTTTTTCGGCGCGGTGCTGATGGCGATGGGCTGCTTGCTGTTCCTGGTCAAGCGTCATACCTGAGCCATGAAGCGCTGAGCTGTGTATCGGTAATAACTATTCCGCAACGATTTGTAACTGGCGTCGTCCGTTCGCGCCCTGCTGCGTTGTACAGGCGTAAAACCCCGGGGTAGCATGTAATACAACAATGTCAGCTGGAGACTGCGATGTCGAATCACATTCTGAAGTCGGCCGTGGTGCTGGCCTTCACCACCCTGTCCGCGCTGGCCATGGCCGCCGATCCGCCGGCCCGCGTCGGCCGCGTCGCGCTGGCCCAGGGTGCGGTCAGCATCGGCGGCAACGTCGGCGGCGAGATGAGCGCGGCCCAGGTCAACTGGCCGGTCACCTCGGGCAACATGATCGCCACGGCTCCCGGCGCGCGCACCGAACTGCGGGTCGGTTCGACCTCGATCCGGCTGGACGGCGATTCCGCGCTCGAAGTCGTGAACCTGGACGACGACGGCATCCGCCTGCGCCTGCACTACGGCAGCGCCAGCGTGCGCATCCTGAACGCGGACGTGCTGCGCGGCTTCGAACTGCTCACGCCGCAGATGCGCGTGCGCCTGCAGCAGCCGGGCCGGGTGCGCGTAGACGCCGAGCGCGTGCGCGACACCAGCACCGTCGACGTGTTCGACGGCATTGCCCTGGTCGAGGCCGGCGGCTCCCAGCTGACGGTCCGCGCCGGCAAGCGCGCCGAAGTCAGCGACGACGACATGCGCACCGCGATTGCCCGCCAGGATGCCTTCGACAGCTGGTCGTTCGCGCGCGACCGCCTGGAGGACAACGCCCGCTCGGCGCGCTACGTCACCTCCGAGATGACCGGCTACGAAGACCTCGACCGCTACGGCAGCTGGCGCACCGACAGCGAATACGGCCCGCTGTGGATACCCGCCGTCTCCTCCGATTGGGTGCCCTACCGCGACGGCAGCTGGACCTGGATCGAGCCCTGGGGCTGGACCTGGGTCGACAACGCGCCCTGGGGCTATGCGCCCTTCCACTACGGACGCTGGGTGGTCGTGAACCGGCGCTGGGCCTGGGCGCCCGGCAGCCGCCACGAGCGCCTGGTGTGGGCGCCGGCGCTGGTCGGCTGGGTCGGCGGATCCGGCTGGAACGTCACTTTCCGCGACCGCAGCCAGCGCCCCGGCTACGGCTGGTATCCGCTGTCACCGCACGACCGCTACGTGCCGTCCTACCGCGCCTCCGAAGATCACCTGCGCTGGCTGAACAATCACGTGCGGCCCGATCCGCGCCGCGGGCGCGACTACCGGCCGCAAGGCCTGACCGTGGTGCCGCAGGACCGCTTCGGCCCCGGCGGCCGGGTCAACGTGCCGCGCGCGCCGATCGCCACCGTGCCGCCGGCGCTGGTGCATAACGGCGTGCCTTTGAGCAGCGCACCGCCGGCGCCGCCCAACCGGCCGCACCGCGGCACGCAGTTCGATCGTGCCGACCGCGACCATGACGGCCGCCCGGACCGTCTCGAAGCCGGCCGTGTGGACCGCAATCATGATGGCCGCCCGGATCGCCTCGAAACCGGCCGCCTCGACCGTAATCACGATGGCCGCCCGGACCGCATCGAGACCGCGCGCGCCGAGCGCGACGGCTTCGTGCGCCAGCGGGCGCCGGCCCAGCCGGTCACCGTGCTGCAGCAGGCGCCCGGCCTGGTGCCGATGCCGGCGCCGGCCCAGCCCCAGCCGGTCGTGAGCCCGACCCCGCACGTGTCGCCGGCGCCGCAGCCGCTGTCGGCCAACAGCCCGCCGCTGCCGTCGCCGACCGTCCCGCTGGGCAACCAGGGCTGGCAGCGCCAGGAACGCCGCGACTGGGACGAGGGGCGCCGCGACGGCCGTGATCGACGTGACGGCCGCGATGGCCGCGACAACGGCGAGCCGCGCCGCGAACGCCGCGACGATGGCGAGCGCCACGAGCGCCGCCCGGCTCCGGCGCCGGTGGCGGCGGTGGCGCAGCCCGCGCCGGTCCAGCATGCCGCCATCATGAGCGCGCCCCAGCCTGCGCCGCCGCCGGTGCCGCAAGCAGTCGCCGAAGCCCGTTTCGAGCATCCGCACCGCGGCGATGGCGAGCGTGGCCGCGAAGCGCCGCAGCGCGCGGCGCCGCCTCCTCCGCCGGCACCGGCACCCGTTGCGGTCGCGGCCCCGGCCCCGGTGGCACGTCCCGCGCCGCCGCCAGCGCCGGCACCTGCTGCGGTTGCAGCGCCGCCCCCGGTGGCACGCCCCGCGCCGCCGCCACCCCCGCCGCCGCAGGCCGTCGCGCCGTCGCGTCCGGCTCCCGCCAGGGCCGAGGAGCGCAAGCATGGCGACGAGCACGGCCGCCAGGCGGAACGCTGAAGCCGGCTGCCCGATTACCTGGATCGCGGCCGGCCTTGCCGGCGCAATCCGGGGACTTTGGCTACAATGCAGGTTTTACAGGAGTGGCCATGGACCCGAAAGAATCCCTCATCGAATATCCCAGCGATTTCCCAATCAAGGTGATGGGCGCGACGCATGAGGAGTTCGCCCCGACCATGCTTGAACTGATCGTCCTGCACGACCCGACTTTTCATGAAGGCAAGATGGAAGTGCGTCCCTCCGCCAAGGGCAACTATACCGGCCTGACCGTGGTCGTTCGTGCAACCAGCCGCGAGATGCTGGACAAGCTGTACACCGAGCTGTCGTCCCATCCGATGGTCAAAATCGTTCTCTAAGCAACACTAATAGGGGGCCTGCGGGCACGGGACATGGGCCTGGCTTATAATGTCGAGGCATTCCATTCCCGTTCCCACAGTTTCCATGCCAGCGAACCGCCCTGCCATCCGTGAGCTCGGCCGCGCCGATTACGATACCGTCTTCGCCGCCATGCGTGCCTTCACGGACGCGCGCACGCCCGACACCCCCGACGAACTCTGGATCGTCGAGCACCCGCCGGTGTTTACGCTCGGCCTGGGCGCCGACCGCGGCCATGTCCTGAACGCGCACCAGATCCCGGTGGTCCAGACCGACCGCGGCGGCGAGGTGACCTACCACGGTCCCGGCCAGGTCGTGATCTACCTGCTGATGGACCTGCGCCGCAACAAGCCAGGCGGCAAGCTGTACGCACGCCAGTTCGTCCACAAGATCGAGCAGGCAGTCATCGATGTGCTGGCGGCGTATAATCTGGCGGGTGAACGCGTCGAAGGCGCTCCCGGCATCTATATCGCCGAGGGGCCGCGCAAGGGCGCCAAGATCGCGGCCCTCGGCCTGAAAGTACGCGGCAACGGCTGCACCTACCACGGCGTCTCGCTGAACGTGGCGATGGATTTGTCTCCCTTCACCTGGATCAACCCGTGCGGCTATTCCGGGCTGGCCACGGTGGACATGCGCACCATGGGCGTGGAAGCGCCGTTGCACGATGTGCAGCAGGCGCTGGCGCAGGCCCTGGCCGGCCATTTGTCCGCAACGATCAAACCAACTGAAACCCTATCGGGGTAAAGAGCACATGACTTCCGAAATCGATACCGGCACCGCCGCAGCAGCTGCCTACAACGCCAGCGAAAAGCAAAAGGGCGCGAGCAAGACGTCGCGCATCCCGATCAAGATCGTGCCGGTCGAGCAGCACGAGCGCCTGAAAAAACCGGACTGGATCCGCGTGAAGGCCGTCACCGCGTCGTCACGCTTCTACGAGATCAAGGACATCCTGCGCGCCAACAACCTGGTGACGGTGTGCGAAGAAGCGAGCTGCCCGAACATCGGCGAGTGCTTCGGCAAGGGCACCGCGACCTTCATGATCATGGGCGACAAGTGCACCCGCCGTTGCCCGTTCTGCGACGTCGGCCACGGCCGTCCCGACCCGCTGGACGTGAACGAGCCTGGCAACCTGGCCAAGACCATCGCCGACCTGCGCCTGTCCTACGTGGTGATCACCTCGGTCGACCGCGACGACCTGCGCGACGGCGGTGCCGGCCACTTCGTCGAGTGCATCCAGAAGACGCGCGCGCTGTCGCCGAACACCAAGATCGAAGTGCTGGTGCCGGACTTCCGCGGCCGCCTGGAAAAGGCGCTGAACATCTTCGCCGACGGCCTGCCGGACGTGATGAACCACAACCTGGAAACCGTGCCGCGCCTGTACAAGGAAGCACGCCCGGGCGCCGACTACCAGCACTCGCTGGTGCTGCTGCGCGACTTCAAGGCCAAGTACCCGAATGCCGTCACCAAATCCGGCCTGATGGTGGGCCTGGGCGAGACCGACGAGGAAATCCTCGAAGTCATGCGCGACATGCGCGCACATGACATCGACATGCTGACCATCGGCCAGTACCTGGCGCCGTCGAACTCGCACCTGCCGGTGCGCCGCTACGTGCACCCTGACACTTTTAAAATGTTCGAAGAGAAGGCCTACGAGATGGGCTTCGTGCACGCGGCCGTGGGCGCGATGGTGCGTTCGTCGTACCACGCGGACCAGCAGGCGCATGAGGCGGGCGTGGCTGCGTAAGCCAGTCTTTCCTCGATCAGCAGTACATGGTGGGCGGAAGCCGCCCACCCTACGGGACCGTGATTCGGCGTAGGGTGGGCGGCCTCCGCCCACGCTTTTTTCACCGATTGATCCCGCACGTGGCTTGCCGAACGTAGCCCGCGCGCCAAGCGCGCTATATTGGCGACAACCCAAGCCCGTGCATAAAAAAACATGAGCCAACACCATTCCCGTTATCCCGCCAACGACGCCGCCGACACCAACCTGGGCGACGATGACGCCTTCCTCGAACACGACCTGAAGCTGAGCCAGCGCGGCGTCGAGCTGGTCAAGATGGAAGGGCGCGTGTTCCTGCGCTTCAGTGGCGCGGTGCGCGCGGACGGCCTGCACGTCGATTACCGCCTGGTGCCGGCGCGCGGCGTGCTGGCCAAGCCCAGCAAGTGGAGAAAAATGGACCTCGGCGCGCGCCGCGAGCTCATCGAAGAGCGCGCCACCCGCGACGCCATCGACGACCTGAACCAGGACGTCGAGGAATTCGTGCGAGACATTGCCGACCGCTGCGAGGATGCCGGCTTCGATCCGATGCTGTTCCTGCACGTGCTGGAGGAACTGGAAACGTCCGAGCCGGCCGAATACGTGTTCGAGCGCATCCGCCAGCGCCTCGACCACGCCGTCGAACGCGACCAGGAAGAGCGCCACGCCGCGCGCACCAAGGAAAGCATCAACCTGGCCGAGTACCCGCAATCCTTCGAGGTCGCCAGCAAGATGGCGCGCCGCTTCATCGCCCTGCTCGGGCCGACCAATTCCGGTAAAACCCACCGCGCGATGGAACACCTGGCACAGGCCGAGAGCGGCGTCTATCTTGCCCCGCTGCGCCTGCTGGCGCTGGAAAACTACGAGCGCCTGCAGGGCGTGGTGAGGGAAGACGGCGAACCGCTGGCCGTCAGCCTGGTCACCGGAGAAGAGCGGCGCCTAGCCGAGAACGCGACCCACGTCGCCAGCACCGTCGAGATGCTGGACACCAGGACGAAGGTCGAGGTGGCGGTGATCGACGAGATCCAGATGCTGGCCGACCGCGACCGCGGCGCCGCCTGGACCGCGGCCGTGTGCGGTGCGCCGGCCTCCGTCGTCTACCTGGTCGGCGCGCCCGAAGCGCGGCGCGCGATCGAGGCCCTGGCCGAGCGCCTGGAGTGTCCGCTCGAGGTGCACGTGTTAAAGAGGAAAGCGCCGCTGTCGATGGAGCCCGGCGCGGTGCGCAAGATCAGGAACCTGAAACGCGGCGACGCCGTCATCGCCTTCTCGCGGCGCGACGTGCTGATGTGGCGCGACATGATCACGGAAACGGGCTTGTCGGTGGCCACGGTCTACGGCAATCTGTCTCCGGAAGTGCGGCGCGCCCAGGCCGAGCGCTTCCGCGAGGGCCAGGCCGACATCGTGGTCGGCACCGACGCGCTGGCGATGGGCCTGAACATGCCGATCCAGCGCATCGTGATGACCACGGCCGTGAAGTACAACGGCGTCGAGGAAGAAGAAATCTCGGCCGCGCTGGCCAAGCAGATCGCCGGACGGGCAGGGCGCTACGGCGTGCACGAGGAAGGTTTTGTCGCCGGCTACGACGACGATACCCACGACATCATGCGCTCGCTGATGAAGGAAAAGATCCCGCCGGTGCCGGCCACCGGCTTCGCGGTCGCGCCTTCGCTCGAGCAATTACACCGGATCGCCTCGGTGACGGGCGAGACCTCCCTGGTCAAGCTGTTGCGGCGCTTCGTGCACAACATCGACGTGCCGGACGGCTTTTTCTACCCGCGCATTACGGAAGAGCAGAACGAGCGCGCCGAATGGCTCGACACCCTCGACCTGAGCGTGGCCGAGAAATTCACGATGTCGCTGGTGCCGATCTCGACCCGGGTGCCGACCCTGGAGAGCGCCTGGAGCCATTGGGCGCAGTCGCTGGCGAAGAAGAAGATCTGCAAGCTGCAGCCGCATCCGCAGGAACTGTTCTGGCAGAACCTGCAGGAAGTCGAGGACACCTGCCGCATGTACTCGGCCTATGCCTGGCTGGGTTATCGGATGCCCGAGTTCTTCCCCAGCATCGAGCTGGCCCAGCAATTGGCGCGCGAAGCCTCCGAGCGCGTCGATTCGCTGCTGCAGCAGCAGAACGCGGCGGCGCGCAAGCGGCAGTCGAAAAAGGAAAGAGGGCGTTGGTAAAACTTCGCGGGAGCGACGTCTAGACGCTGCGTGCCTCAACCGGCCTTTTCTTGCTTGACCACTTTCCCCACTGCCTCCAGCCATTCTTCCCAGATCGCCGGATCCCGGGTCTGCCCGTCGGCCCCGAGCTTGTATTCGCTCACCAGGTCGGCCAGGTCGCTGGATTCGGTCAGGTCGACCTCGCGTTCGAGGAAGGCCAGCATGGCCCGGTAGGCTTGCTCGACCGTCATCGTGTCGTTTGCTGCACTCATGCTGTTCTCCCTTCAATGATTCAAGGCCGATGATTCAGGGCCGATGATTCAAGGCCGGCAGCGCGAAGTGATGCCGGTGCCGTTTCCGCCCGCCACCGGAATGTCGGATGGCGGCGTGCCATTTCCCGACACCATGGTGTGGCCACCCACGTAGCGCAAGGGCAATTCCTCGCCGGCGTAGTCGGCCAGGCCCTGCGGCACGTAGATCGCGAAGCGGTAGTCGAGGTTCGGATAGAAGCCGTGGCGGAACACCTGGCTGGGCGGCCCCTGGTGGATCTCTGCCGTAATGGCGTCGACGATGGCGGCGGTATCGGTGCGCGTGTTCAGGTCGATCGAATCCTCGAGCCGCAGCGTGTAGGGACGCAGCGGTCCGAAGTGACGGTCGTCAAACTGCACCCGGAAACGGTCGACGTCGTAATAGAAGGCCGGCACCCCGGGACCGGTGGCGTCCACGCTGCACAGTACGAACACGGCCCAGAAGCCTTGCGACTCGAGCGGCAGCACGAAATGGACGGCCTCGTTGCGGCGCAGCACTACCGGCGTCCTGAAGTCGATCCGGTGCACGTTCGCAACGTGCTGGTAATGCAGGATGACGGTATCGCGCAAGCCGGGGTCGGCACTCGTACAGCCCGCCAGCAGGAGCGGGAGCAGGAGGGCGGACTTGAATGGCTTACGCATTAGAATCTCCTTTGCCAGCGAACGCATCAAGCTTGGGCCAGGCAGACGGGCAGGACTTGCGGGAGCTCAGGGGGGCGAACTTATGAGCTGGCGCTCAGCGACTTCTGCAACAGCGTGTGCAGCGCCGCGAAATCCGGCTCGCCCAGGTAGCGCTTGAGGATCTTGCCGTCCTTGCCGATGACGAAGGTGGTCGGGGTCATCGCCACGTCGCCGAATTGCTTGGCCAGGTCGCCGCCGGAATCGAGCGCGACCTTGAACGGCAGCTTACGGGTCTCGGCGTAGTTCAGGACATAGTTCGGCGGATCGTAGCTCATCGCGACGGCGACGAATTCCAGGCCCTGGTTGCGGAACTTGTTGTAGGTCGCGACCATCTGCGGCATTTCCTTCACGCAGGTGGCGCAGGAGGTTGCCCAGAAATTGACCATCACGACCTTGCCGCGCAAATCTTGCGAGCTGATCTTCTGGCCGTCGATGCTGATGAAGGTGACGTCCGGGGCGGCCGGCTGCTGGCTGAAGGCGGCGAAGCCGATGCCGGCGATCGCGAGCACGGTGGCGCCGATGGCGGCCGGCTTGATCCAGGAAGGGTTTGAGGCAGGAGCGGTCATGAGTTCATCTCATCCGTGAACGGGCGACAAGCCATTATAGGCTCGCCGCCTTTTCCTTGCGCTTACTGGGTTTGCGATGCCTGCTGCGGCTGCATCGTGCGCAGGTCTTCTTCGCTGATGTATTCGAACATCTTGACGACGCGGATCACGCCGGACACGCCTTGTGCCACCTGGGCCGCGATATTTCCTTCGCGCTGGGTCACCAGGCCCATCAGGTAGACGTTGCCGCGCTCGGTCACGACCTTGAAGGAATTGGCCGAGACCGTCTTCTTGTCGGCCAGGCTGAGCTTGACCTTGCTGGTGATCAGGGCGTCGTTCGAACGCGAGGTATAGCTCGACGGGCCGGCGATCACCAGTTCGTTGATCACGTTGTCGACGTTGGTGATGCCGCGCACTTCGTTCTCGACGGCACGCTTCATTTCCTCATCGCGCACTTCGCCGGTCAGCAGCACCTTGCGGTTATAGCTGTTGATGCTGACGTGGCCGGCGTCGCCGACGATCTGCGGCATGCGGGTCTCGGCCTTCACGGCGATCGCCTTGTCTTCGGTCTGGGCGCCCAGGGTGCGGCGATCGGTGCTTGCCACCGCGCCGGCGACCATGCCGCCTGCCACCACGGCCACGCAACCTTGCAGCGATGCCATCAAGGACGCGAGCACGGCGGCGGTCAGAACGACTTTCTTAACTTGCATCTTCTTCTCCGAACAGGGCGACATCGATGCCGTCGCAGATACTGTGGATCGCCACCAGATGCACTTCCTGGATGCGCGCGGTGCGTGCGTGCTGCACGTTGATATGGACGTCGGCATCGGTCAGCAGCTGGCCCAGCTTGCCGCCATCCTTGCCGGTCAGGGCGACCACGCGCATCTCGCGCTCGAGCGCCGCTTCGGCGGCCGCCAGCACGTTGGCGGAGTTGCCGGACGTCGAGATCGCCAGCAGGATGTCGCCGGCCTGGCCCAGGGCCTGGACCTGCTTGCTGAAGATCTCGTTGAAGCTGTAGTCGTTGGCGACCGCCGTGATGATCGAGGTGTCGGTGCTCAGCGAGATCGCGGGCAGCGGAAAACGCTCGCGCTCGAAGCGGCCGACCAGCTCGGCAGCAAAGTGCTGGGCGTCGCCGGCTGAACCGCCGTTGCCGCATGCCAGGATCTTGTTGCCGTTGGACAGGGCATTGAACATCAGTTCGATGGCCTGGGAAATGGGTTGTGCCAGCAGCTGGCCCGACTTCAGCTTCAGTTCGGCGCTTTCCTGGAAATGAGCGAGGATGCGTTGAGTATTCATGGTCGAAGATTATAGTGCAGCGGCAACGTCTACCGCGCAAGTGGGGTAAAAAATGCTTACACTTCAATGGGATTCGATGGCGTTCCGATACCATTCGAGCTGGCCGCCGTCGATCGCGACGACGTCGATGCGGCAGGGCGGCAGGCGTTGGAAGCGCTGCAGATAGACCTGGGCGGCGCGCACGATGCGGCGGATTTTCGCCGGCGTGATGCTGGCGGCGGCCCCGCCGCGCGAACGGTCGGCGCGCTGGCGCACCTCGACGAAGACCAGGGTCTGTTCCTCGCGCATGACGAGGTCGATCTCTCCCAATTTACACCGGAAGTTCGCTTCGATCAGCACCAAACCGTGGCGTTGAAGATACGCCAGCGCCGATTCTTCTCCCTGTCGACCCAGTTCCTGCTTTGGTGACAGGCGGGCCGGCCACATCTCAGGGGCTCGCGTCGACCGGTTCGAAGTCGCCGCCCCGGTAGACGGCCATGGATTCGCGGCGCCGCAGGCGCGGGTTGCCGCCGGCGTCTACCTCCAGATGGCCGGTGACGCCGTCGATGACGAAGGGAGATCCCGGACGCAGGGCCAGCTCGCGCGCGACCAGGAAGGCGTCGATGCCGAGCGCGTACAGGCGGTTCATGGTCAGCGCCTGTTCGGTGTCGAGCGGACGCGGATACATCATCACCGCGCGGTTGTCCGGCCGTATCATCCACGGCAGGTCGACCACGCGCAGGCCGTCCAGCTCCGGCAGGCCCATGCCGGGCGCGCGGCCGGGATTGCCGGAACTGCCGACGTAGCAGGGGATGGCGTTGCCGGTCTGGGCGCGCACCTGGCGCAGCTCGACCACGTCGAGCGCGCCGAACAGCAGCCCGGGCGGATCGACGTCCAGCCGCATCTTCAGCTCGGAGATGACGCCAGGGTCGATCCGGCCGCCGGTGGACGGGACGCTGAAGCGCTGGCCCGTATGGCCGAGTTCGTTCCAGCGCGCTTCGAAGGCGGCGGCCGCGCGCTGGGCCCAGGGGGCATTGCTGGTCAGGATCAGCACCCGTCCGTGCGGATGCTCGCGCGCCGCCCAGTCGGCGGCCTGGCGCGCCTCGTCCTCGATCGACAGGCCGGCCACCACCATGCCTCGCGGTAAGTTACCGCGCGGTTCGGGATGGTTCAGGGCAACGGTCGGGCGGCTCACGGTGCCGCCGGCGGCCAGCGCGCTGACGGCGGGACGGGCCAGCGGTCCGACCACGACGTCGTGCGAAGCGGCGGCCCGGGAATAGGCGGAGAGGGTATCGTCGGCGCTGTCGCCGGTGGGGACCAGTTCGACCTCGACGCCGGCGCCGTCGCGCTCGACGCTGGCCATGAAGCCGGCACGCACGGAATCGGCGGCGGCGCCCAGCGCGCTGGAATTCATCGGCAGCAGCAGGGCGACGCGGACCTGGCCGGCGTTCCCGGCTGCGGGCGCGGCGTTGGCGCGCGGTTCAAGCGGCTCCCGGCCCGGCAGCTGGATCGGCCTGGTCTGGACCGGCGCGGCTTCCGGCTCGCGTGGCGGCGGCACATAGCTGGGTGGCGGCGCGGGCGCGCGCTCCGGGCAGGCATAGTCACCGCTCCTGGGACTTGTGTTTGCGCCCCCGGGCGCGCACAATCCCTGCGGCTCGTCGAGGCTTACCGTGCTGCAGCCGGCCAGCAGCACCATCGCCAGGCTTGTACCCAGCGCTTTGAGATTTTTAATCAGCATTCGATCCCCACATGACCGTCACCCAGTCCAGCCAGATCGCCCAATTGCCCGTCCTGGGCGAGGCAGCCCAGCAGTCCTATCCTACCGCAACGCTGTACGTCGTGGCCACACCGATCGGCAATGTCACCGACATTAGCCTGCGTGCCCTGCACGTGCTGATGATCGCCGACGTCGTCGCCTGCGAGGACACGCGCAAGACCGGCGCCCTGCTGACGCGCTTCGGCCTGAACAAGCAGATGGTGGCGGCCCACCAGCACAACGAGCGCGAGGTGGCCGACAAGCTGGTGCAGCGCCTGCGCGCGGGCGAGCGCGTGGCGCTGGTGTCGGACGCCGGCACGCCGGCCGTCTCCGATCCCGGCGCCCGCATCGTCGACGCGGTGCGCAACGCCGGCCTGAACGTGGTGCCGGTGCCGGGCGCCTCGGCGGCGGTCACGGCGCTGTCGGCGAGCGGCCTGGTGAACGACCGTTTCCATTTTGTCGGCTTTTTACCGGCCAAGGCCAAGCAGCGCGAAACGGAACTGGCCCGGCTCAAGCTTGAAACCTCGACCCTCGTGTTCTACGAGGCGCCGCACCGCATCACCGACTGCGTCGAGGCCTTGGCCAGCGTGTTCGAGCCGACGCGCCAGGTCGTGTTCGCGCGCGAGCTGACCAAGATGTTCGAAGAGATCCACCGCTGCCAGTTGAACGAGGCGCTGGCCTGGGTCAAGGCCGACCAGCACCGCGAGCGCGGCGAATTCGTGGTCCTGGTCGAAGGCGCGGCACCGGCCGGCGACGAGGGAGATGCGGAAGCGGAGCGGATCCTGCAGATCCTGCTGACGGAGTGCTCGGTGAAGCAGGCGGCGAATCTGACGGCGCAGATTACCGGGCGCAAGAAGAATGCGCTGTACGAGCGGGCCTTGCAGATCAAGGGTGAAGCCTGAACCGTCGTTCCAGCTAGCCCCATGCTGAAGCACTGGGCACGGTCACCACTTGCAGCCGCTGTCCTTCTTGTCCATCGCCAGGAAGATCGGCGCCAGTAGGCCACCCGGCACGCCATCCTTGCAGTCCGCCCGCTTCGCTCCCTTGATGGCCCGTTCGAATTTGTTTTCGGTCTGCAAAGGCGGAGGCGGCAGCCGTTCCAGCGCCGTTCCCACCTTGGCCGGGTCCGGCTCGTCCGCCACCTGGCGCGCGAGCTTGCGTGCGGCGTCCAGGTTGAAGCGCGGCGTGGCCTCAGGTGCCGCATCGGCGGGCGGCGCGGCGGGCTGGGTATCGACCTTGAAACCTTCCTCGGATGGCGCCGCCGGCGGCGGCACGGCGATGATGCGGCGGGCAGGGCGGGTGTGTGCTGGCGGCTTGCTGCGCGGCGCGGGCTGCGCTGCAGGCAGGGCGGGCTCGGCTACCGGCGGATGTTCCGGCGCCGCCTGCAGGCGCACGGTGAGCGTTTCGGTGACGGTGGCGGGCAAGGCCGCCGGCCGCGGCTGGCGATAGATCGACAACAGCAGCGCATGCACGGCCAGCGAGATGGCGATGCCCGCCGCGATGCGTGTCGTTTGCTTGCGGTCGGGAAGGGCATCGAAGCCCGGACCCGGGAAATGGTCGATGACGGCATTCATAAGCGACTCCCATCGATTCTGTGCCGGAAAGCCTCAACTGCGCGCATTTGCGCACGTTCACGAGTGCTTTCCTTGACCGGGGGCTCCGCGGACGTTATGATGGCTGTCTTCGGAGTGTAGCGCAGCCCGGTAGCGCATCTGGTTTGGGACCAGAGGGTCCAAGGTTCGAATCCTTGTACTCCGACCAGTATAACGAAAAGGCCGACAGTGAAAGCTGTCGGCCTTTTTCATTTCCGCCAAGCGACATGGTGGGCACGGGTGCCCACGATCACGCCGAATCAGACCGCGCGCTTGGCCAGCAGTGCATTCCCGGCCCGGCTCACGCCCTTGCGGCCCAGTTGCTGCGAAATGAAGTGGCCGGCCTCCACCACCTGGTCGAGGTCGATGCCGGTCTCGATGCACAGCCCGTTCATCATGTAGAGCACGTCCTCGGTGGCGACGTTGCCGGTCGCGCCCTTCGCGTACGGGCAGCCGCCCAGGCCCGACACCGACGAGTGGAAGATCGCCACGCCCACTTCCAGGCTGGCGTAGATGTTCGCCAGGGCTTGGCCGTAGGTGTCGTGGAAATGGCCGGAGATGCCCTCCAGCCTGAAGGCGCGCGCCGCCGTCTCCATCACGGCCTGGGTTTTTCTCGGGGTCGAGACGCCGATCGTGTCGGCGATGTCGATCTCGTCGCAGCCCAGCTCGCGCATGCGCGCCACCACGTCGGCCACGGCCTCGAGCGGCACTTCGCCCTGGTAGGGGCAACCGAACGCGCAGCTGATGCTGCCGCGCAGGCGCAGGCCGTGTTCCTTGGCGGCCTTCGCCACCGTCTCGAAACGCGCGATCGATTCGGCGATCGAGCAGTTGATGTTCTTTTGCGAGAAGGCTTCCGAAGCCGAGCCGAAGATCACGACTTCGTCCGCCCTGCTTGCCAGGGCCGCTTCAAAACCTTGCATGTTCGGCGTCAGCGCCGAGTAGATCGTGCCCGGACGGCGCGTGATGCCGGCCATGACTTCCGCGCTGGTCGCCATCTGCGGCACCCATTTCGGCGAGACGAAGGACGCGGCCTCGATGTTGGGGAAGCCGGCGCGCGACAGGCGGTCGACCAGTTCGATCTTCACGGCGGCGGACACCGCTTCCTTTTCGTTCTGCAGCCCGTCGCGCGGGCCGACTTCGACGATTTTTACTTGTGCAGGCAGATTCATTATTAATATCCCCGGTTGCGGTCGACCACGTCGGCGACGTGTTCACCCTGTTCGAGCAGCTTGATCTTGTGCGCGATCTGGCGCACGGCTTCCTCGCGGACCGTGAGCGCCGAGATGTGCGGCGTGATGGTGATGCGTGGTTCGCTCCAGAACGGATGCGGCGCGGGCAGCGGTTCGTTGCGGAACACGTCCAGCGTGGCACCCAGGATGTGGCCTGAGCGGATCAGGCCCAGCAAGTCCGGCTCGGCGACCTGGGCGCCGCGCGCCACGTTGACCAGGTAGGCTCCCTCGGGCAGCTTCGACAGCCGCGCGCGGTCCAGCAGGTTGTTCGTCTCCGGCGTGAGCGGCAGCATGCAGACCAGCACGCGCGTGCCTCGTAAAAAATCGTCGAGCGACGCCATGCCGGCGTAGCAGTCCACGCCCGGCAGGTCCTTGGCCGTGCGGCTCCAGCCACGCACCGGAAAGCCGAGCTGGCGCAGTGCCTGCACCACCGGGATGCCGAGCTTGCCCAGTCCCAGCACGCCGACCGTGAACGCGTCTTTTCTGCGCGCCGCGAGCGGATGCCACACGCCCTGGCGCGCCTGTTGTTCGTATTCGTCGAAGCGGCGGAAGTAGCGCAGCACGGCATATGCCACGTATTCCGCCATCTGCTCGCCCATGCCGGCGTCGCCGAGGCGGATCACCGGCACGTCGGGCAAGGATTCGCCGAATTTCAGGATGGCGTCCACGCCCGCGCCCATCAGGAAGATGGCCTTCACCTGCGCGAGCTGGTCGAGCAGGGCAGGGGTGGGCGCCCACAGGACGGCGTAGTCGCAGGGGGGCAGAGGCCGTCCCTCTTCCCACGCCACCGTCTCGGCCTGCGGCAGCGCCTGCGCGAAATCGCGTGCCCACGGCTCGATCACGCCGTCGCCACGGTACAGGAGGAGTCGCAAGCTGCCTCCTCAGGCCGCGGCCTTGAAGGCCAGCAGCGGCGCGCCGTCGGCCACCTGGTCGCCGACCTGGTACAGGATCTCCTCGACCAGGCCATCGCTCGGCGCCGCGATCGTGTGTTCCATCTTCATCGCTTCCATGATCACCAGCGGCTCGCCCTTTTTCACGCTCTGGCCGTCCTTCGCGATCACGGCCACCACCTTGCCCGGCATCGGCGCGGTCAGGCGGCCCCCCGCCGCTTCCACCTCACCGGCATGCGCCATCGGGTCGGCGTAGTGCAGGGTGGTGTGCAGGCCGCCGCTGAACACGTGCAGCAGTTCGCCGTCGCGGCGCACGGTGCCGTGCAGGGCCGTGCCGTCGAGCCGGATCGCATAGTCTCCGCCGCGCTTCGACACCAGCGCCAGCGGGTGGGCTACACCGTCCAGCTCCAGCACCCAGCCGTGCGGGTGGTAGGCCAGGGCGACGTCATACGCCTTGGCGTCGAGGGCGGCGCTGTAGTCGTCGCTGAAGGCCAGCACCCGGCGGTAGCTGCCGTTCATGCGCCAGCCGTGGGTGCTGGTCCACGGGTCGGCCGGATTGCGCGATACGGACAAGGCCTGTTCGGCATCCGCCAGCGCGACGGCGGCCAGGGCCAGCGCTCCTTTTGGTGCCGGGCCGGCCGGCGGGAACAGGGAAGCGTTGTTCCGCTCGATTAGGCCGGTGTCGAGGTCGGCGCTGGCAAAGGCTTGTCCCTCCACCAGGCGCTTCAGGAAGGCGATGTTGGTGGCCAGGCCGACGATGTGGAACTCGGACAGCGCCTGCGCCATGCGCGACAGCGCCTGGGTGCGGTCCGCGCCCCACACGATCAGCTTGGCGATCATCGGGTCGTAGAACGGAGAAATGGCATCGCCTTCGCGCACGCCCGAATCGATGCGCACGCCGGCCGGGGCGGCTGCCGAGCCACCCAGTTCGAACGACACATGCGAGGGCACGTCCATGAATCGCAGCGTGCCGATCGAGGGCAGGAAGCCCTTTTCCGGATTCTCGGCGTAGACGCGCGCCTCGATCGCGTGGCCGTGGATGGCCAGTTCGTGCTGCCGCTTCGGCAGCGGCGCACCAAAGGCCACGCGCAACTGCCATTCGACCAGGTCGGTCCCGGTGATCATCTCGGTGACCGGATGCTCCACTTGCAGGCGCGTGTTCATTTCCATGAAGTAGAACGAGCCGTCCTGGTTGGCGATGAATTCGACGGTGCCGGCGCCGACATAGTTCACCGTGCGCGCGGCCGCCACCGCCGCCTCGCCCATCGCGGCGCGGCGTTCAAGCGTCATGCCGGGCGCCGGCGCTTCTTCCAGCACCTTCTGGTGGCGGCGCTGCACCGAGCAGTCGCGCTCGTGCAGGTAGACGCAGTTGCCCAGCTTGTCGGCGAACACCTGGATCTCGATGTGGCGCGGGCGGGTCAGGTATTTCTCGACCAGCACCTTGTCGTCGCCGAAGGACGAAATCGCTTCGCGCTTGCAGGAAGCCAGGGCCGCCTGGAAATCTTCCGAACGTTCCACCACACGCATGCCCTTGCCGCCGCCGCCGGCGCTGGCCTTCAACAGCACCGGATAGCCGATGCGGTTCGCCTCGCTCTGCAGCAGTTCCGGATCCTGGTCGTCGCCATGGTAGCCCGGCACCAGCGGCACGTTCGCTTGCTCCATTAACTGCTTGGCGGCCGACTTCGACCCCATCGCGCGCATCGAGGAGCCCGCCGGGCCGATGAAGACCAGGCCGGCCGCCTCGCAAGCTTCGGCGAATTCCGCGTTCTCGGACAGGAAGCCGTAGCCCGGGTGGATGGCCTGGGCGCCGGTGGCCTTGGCGACCTCGATGATCTTGTCGCCGCGCAGGTAGCTGTCCTTGGCCGCGGCCGGGCCGATCAAGACCGCTTCATCGCAGACCGCGACGTGCTTCGCGCCGGCGTCGGCTTCCGAGTAGACGGCAACGGTACGGATGCCCATGCGGCGCGCGGTGGCGGCGACACGGCAGGCAATTTCGCCACGGTTGGCGATGAGGATCTTGGTGAACATGTGGTGTCTCGTCTTTTATATTGTTTATAAAGTTAGTGGATCAGCACCCGCAGCTTTCCTTCTGCACCGACTCCAGCATCGCCGAGCGCGTCCTGAGGCCCAGCTTCTCCAGCAGCTTGCGGTCGTCATCCGCCTCCGGGTTGTCGGTGGTGAGCAGCTTGTCGCCGTAGAAGATCGAGTTGGCGCCGGCCATGAAGCACATCGCCTGCACCGCTTCGCCCAGCTCGCGCCGGCCGGCCGACAGGCGCACGCGGGCCTTCGGCATGGTGATGCGGGCCACGGCGATGGTACGCACGAACTCGATCGGGTCCAGCGGCGGCAGGCCGTGCAGCGGCGTGCCTTCGACCTGCACCAGGTGGTTGATCGGCACCGATTCCGGATACGGGTTCATGTTGGCCAGCTGGGCGATCAGGCCGGCGCGCTGTTCGCGCGTCTCGCCCATGCCGACGATGCCGCCGCAGCAGATCTTCAGGCCGGCGTTGCGTACGCGGCCGAGCGTGTCGAGGCGGTCGTTGTATTCGCGGGTCGAGATCACGTCGCCATAGAAGTCGGGCGAGGTGTCGATGTTATGGTTGTAGTAGTCCAGGCCGGCCTGCTTCAGCTGCTCGGCCTGTCCCTCTTCCAGCATGCCGAGGGTGGCGCAGGTTTCCATGCCCAGCGCCTTCACGCCGCGCACCATCGCCTCGACCTTCTCCATGTCGCGCTCCTTCGGGCTGCGCCAGGCGGCGCCCATGCAGAAGCGGGTCGCGCCCTTGGCCTTGGCCTCGGCCGCGGCGGCCAGCACGGTGTCCAGTTCGAGGATTTTTTTCGCTTCGACGCCGGTGTCGTAGCGCGCCGCCTGCGGGCAGTAGCCGCAGTCTTCCTCGCAGCCGCCGGTCTTGATCGACAGGAGCGTGGCCAGCTCGACGTCGCCGTCGGGGAAGTTGGCGCGGTGCGCCTGTTGGGCGCGGAACATCAGCTCCGGCAGCGGCAGCTCGAACAGGGCCTTGACCTCGGCCAGCGGCCAGGTGGCGTCCTTCGGCAGCGAAGCTTGGGTAGCGGGCGGGTGGAGGGTAACGACTTGGGACATGGTGTTTCCTTTATGGGTATTTCAGCAGCGTGCGGACGGCCATCCCGGCACGCCCGCGAGCTCGATATAGACCGCCGCATCGGCGGCCGATGGTTGTTCAAGGCGCGGCACGCGTCCCAGCAGGGGCGCGGGCATGCGTTTTTCGAGCGCGGCCACGTTCTCGTCGGCGAAGCGCATGTCGGGATCGACCTGGTTGGCGACCCAGCCGGCCAGCACCAGGCCGCGCGCGACGACCGCTTCGGCGGTCAGCAGGGCATGGTTGATGCAGCCCAGGCGCAGGCCGACCACCAGGATCACCGGCAGGCCGAGCTGCACCGCCAGGTCGGCGCTGTCGAAATCGTCGGAAAAGGGCACGCAGAAGCCGCCCACGCCCTCGACCACGGTGGCGTCGGACGCTCCCAGTATTTCGGCATAGGCGGTCATGATCGGCACCGGCTCGATGCGCACGCCTTCCAGCTCGGCCGCGATGTGCGGCGCGCAGGGCTCGCGCAGCATGAACGGCGTGGTGATGTGCTGCGGCAGGTTGACGTTGCCGGCGGCGCGCAGCATGGCGGCGTCTTCGTTGTGGAGCATGCCGTCGCGCTCTTCGGCGCCGGCCGCGATCGGCTTCATGCCGCAGGCGCGCTGGCCGTGCTGCACCAGCTTGTGCAGGATCGCGGCGCTGATCAGGGTCTTGCCGATTTCCGTATCGGTGCCGGTCACGAAGCAGGCGAAGCGGATCGGCACGCCTTCGGCCGCCAGCGGCGCCGGCACGGCGGTGGGCACCGGCGCGGTCGCCGTCATCGGTTCGGCAAACCCGATGTCGGGCTGGGCGGAAGTGCCGCCCGGTTGTTCAGGATCGTTGAGGCTCATGTTCCGGTCCTTTCCATCTCATGTTCGAGCTTGTTGAGCGCAGCGGCCAGCTGCGCGACGTCTTCCTCGGTGTGCGCGGCGCACAGGGTCACGCGCAGGCGCGCCGTGCCCGGCGCCACGGTCGGCGGGCGGATCGCCGGCACCCACAGGCCCTGCTCGTGCAGGCGGCTCGCCACCCGCAGCGCTTCGTCGTTGGCGCCGATGACGATCGGCTGGATCGCCGTGTGCGAGACGGGACGCTGCCAGCGCTGCAGCTTCAGTTCGCGGTCGAGCAGCGCGATCAGCCTGGCCAGGTGGGCGCGCCGTGCGGCGCCTTCCTCGCCCTCGATGATGTCGAGGCTGGCCAGCAGCGCATGCGCGAGCGCGGGCGGGGCCGCGGTCGTGTAGATGTAGGGGCGGGCACGCTGGATCATCAGCTCGATGACGGCTGCATGCGCCGCGACGAAGGCACCGCCGACGCCGGCGGCCTTGCCCAGCGTGCCGACGTAGACCAGGTTGGGCGAACGCAGCTTGCAATGCTCGAGCGCGCCGCGGCCGTTCTCTCCCAGCACGCCGAAGCCGTGGGCATCGTCGACCACCAGCCAGGCGCCGTGGCGTTCACACAGGGCCAGCAGCCCGGGCAGCGGGGCCAGGTCGCCGTCCATGCTGAATACGCTGTCGGTGACGACGATTTTCGTGGTGGCCTTGCTGGCCGCGAGTTTCGCTTCCAATGCGGCCACGTCGCCATGCGGGTAGACCGTGACGCCGGCCCGCGCCAGGCGTGCGCCGTCGATCAGGGACGCGTGGTTCAGCGCTTCCGAAAAGATCACCGCGTCCGGATCGTTGCCCAGCGCCGTGAGCACGGCCAGGTTGGCCATGTAGCCGGTGCAGAAATACAGCGCCTTCGCATCGACCAGGTGCGGAGACTCCAAGGCGGCCAGGCGCTCTTCCAGCAGCGCATGCGCGCGGCTATGGCCGGACACCAGGTGCGAGGCGCCGCTGCCGGCGCCGTACAGTTCCGCTCCTTCGCGCAGGGCCGCGACCACGCGCGGGTGCGCGGCCAGGCCCAGGTAATCGTTGCTGCAGAAGGCGAGCATGGGACGGCCATCGACCACCTGGCGCGGTGCGCACGGGGTGTCGGCGGTGCGGCGGCGGCGCGTCAGGCTCTGGCCCGCCAGCGCGTCCAGCTGGCGCTCGAGGCCCGCGATGAGGTCGATGGTCATTCGGCGATCACCTTTTCGAATACGGTGCGGGTGCGCGCCGCCAGCCCGGCGATCTCTTCCTCGTCCAGCACATAGGGCGGCATCAGGTACACGGTGCGGCCGATCGGGCGCAGCAGCAGTTCGTTCTCGACCGCGGTGCTGAAGAAGCGGCGCGCGAAGGTCGAAGCGCGTGGAGCGTCCGGCTCGACGGCGTCGAACGCCAGGATCATGCCGCGCTGGCGGAAGTTGGTCACGCGCTCGTGTTCCAGCAGCGGGGCCATTTCCAGCATCAGGCGCGTGGCCGTGTCGCGGTTCTTGACCAGCACGTCGTCGTCCCGGAAGATCTGCAGGGTCGCCAGCGCCGCGCGGCAGGCCAGGGCGTTGCCGGTGTAGGAGTGCGAGTGCAGGAAGCCGCGCGTGATGTCTTCGCTGTAGAAGGCCTCGTAGATCCTGTCGCTGCTGAGCACCAGCGACAGCGGCAGGTAGCCGCCGCTGATCCCCTTCGACAGGCACAGGAAATCCGGCCAGATGGCAGCCTGTTCGCAGGCGAAGAAAGTGCCGGTGCGGCCGCAGCCGACCGCGATCTCGTCGGCGATCAGGTGCACGTGGTAGCGGTCGCACAGCTCGCGCAGGCGCTGCAGGTAGAGCGGGTCGTGCATCGCCATGCCGGTTGCGCACTGCACCAGCGGCTCGACGATGATGGCGGCGATGGTGTCGCCGTTCTCGGCAAATAGCTGCTCGACGTCCTCGATCGCGCGGCGCGCCACGTCCTGGGCCGATTCGCCGTCCACGGCATTACGGGCATCGGGCGAGGCCACGGTGCGCGAGGCGCGCAGCAGCGGGCCGTAGGCATCCTTGAACAGGGCGACGTCGGTGACGGCCAGCGCACCGACGGTCTCGCCGTGGTAGGAACCCTGCAGGCAGACGAATTCTTGCTTGTTCGGATAACCGGCGTTGCGCCAGTAATGGAAACTCATCTTGAGCGCGATCTCGACCGCCGAGGCGCCGTCCGACGCATAGAAGGCGTGGCCCAGCGCATGGCCGGTCAATGCCGCCAGTTGTTCGGACAGTTCGACCACCGGCTCGTGGGTGAAGCCGGCCAGCATCGCGTGTTCCAGCTGGTCGAGTTGCTGCTTGAGGGCGGCGTTGATGCGCGGGTTGGCGTGGCCGAACAGGTTGACCCACCACGAGCTGATGCCGTCCAGGTAGCGCCGGCCTTCATGGTCGTAGAGCCACGGCCCCTTGGCGTGGCTGACGGCGATCAGCGGCACCTCTTCGTGGTGCTGCATCTGCGTGCATGGGTGCCAGACGCTGCGCAGGCTGCGCGCGATCCAGTCGGACGAGGTATTACGGTTCAAAATTTTATTCCAGCCATGAGGGTTTGCGCTTTTCGAGGAAGGACGCGACCCCTTCGCGTCCCTCGGCGGATGCACGGATGTGCGCGATGCGGCCGGCGGTATCGGCCAGCAGCACGTCGTCGATCGGCAGCCCGGCGATGTCGCGCACCAGCTTCTTCGCTTCGCGCACGGCGTTCGGGCTGTTGTTCACCAGCGCCTTGACGATCCCGGCGACGGTGGCGTCCAGCTCTTCGGCCGGCACCACCTCGTGGGCCAGGCCGAGGCGCTTGGCGCAGCTAGCGTCGAAGCGCTCGGCGGTGAGGAAGTAGCGGCGCGAAGCCTGGTCGCCCATGGCCTTGATGACGTAGGGCGAAATCGTGGCCGGGATCAGGCCCAGCTTCACTTCGGACAGGCAGAAGTTCACGCCTTCGCTCGCCACCACGATGTCGCAGGCCGCCACCAGGCCCATGCCGCCGGCGTAGCAGTCGCCCTGCACTTTCGCCACCACCGGCTTCGGGCTGAAGTAGATGGTGCGCAGCATGTCGGCCAGGCGCAGGGCGTCGGCTTCGTTCTCATCGAAGGAGTAGCCGGCCATCTTTTTCATCCAGTTCAGGTCCGCGCCGGCGCAGAAGGCCGGGCCGTTCGCGGCCAGCACGATCGCGCGGATATCCGCGTCCTGGCCGGCTTCGTCGAAGGCCATCGTCAGGTCGGCGATGGCGGTCTCGTTGAAGGCGTTGCGTACGTCCGGACGGTTCAGGGTAATGGTTGCGACCTTGTCCGCAACGGAGATCTCGAGGCTGTCGTAGGTATCCATGTTCTCTCCTTACATGCGGAAGACGCCGAACTTCGTGTCTTCGATCGGCGCGTTCAGCGCGGCGGACAGGCCCAGGCCCAGCACCATGCGGGTATCGGCCGGATCGATCACGCCGTCGTCCCACAGGCGCGCGGTGGCGTAGTAGGGGTGGCCCTGGTGCTCGTACTGTTCCTTGATCGGCTGCTTGAACGCGGCTTCTTCATCGGGCGACCACTGGCCGCCCTTGGCCTCGATGCCGTCGCGCTTGACGGTGGCCAGCACGGAAGCCGCCTGGTCGCCGCCCATCACGGAGATGCGCGCGTTCGGCCACATCCACAGGAAGCGCGGCGAGAAGGCGCGGCCGCACATGCCGTAGTTTCCGGCGCCGAAAGAGCCGCCGATGATCACGGTGAATTTCGGTACCGAGGCGGTCGCCACCGCCGTCACCATCTTCGCGCCGTTGCGGGCGATGCCCTCGTTCTCGTACTTGCGGCCGACCATGAAGCCGGTGATGTTCTGCAGGAACACCAGCGGGATCTTGCGCTGGCAGCACAGCTCGATGAAGTGGGTGCCCTTCAGCGCCGACTCCGAGAACAGGATGCCGTTATTCGCGATGATGCCGACCTTCATGCCATAGACGTGGGCGAAGCCGCACACCAGCGTGGTGCCGTAGCGGGCCTTGAACTCGTCGAACTCGCTGCCGTCGACGATGCGGGCGATGACTTCGCGCACATCGAAGGGTTTGCGGGTGTCGACCGGGATCACGCCGTACAGCTCTTCGCGGGCGTACTTCGGCTCCTGGGCTTCACGCAGCGCGCCCTGCACCGGTTTCACGCGGTTCAGGTTCGAGACGATCGTGCGGGCCAGCGACAGCGCGTGGGTGTCGTTCTGCGCCAGGTGGTCGACCACGCCGGACAGGCGGGTGTGGACGTCGCCGCCGCCCAGGTCTTCGGCGCTCACCACTTCGCCGGTCGCCGCTTTGACCAGGGGCGGGCCGCCCAGGAAGATCGTGCCCTGTTCCTTGACGATGATGGACTCGTCGCTCATCGCCGGCACGTAGGCGCCGCCGGCGGTGCAGGAACCCATCACCACGGCGATCTGCGGGATGCCTTTGCTTGAGAGATTCGCCTGGTTGTAAAAGATGCGGCCGAAGTGGTCGCGGTCGGGGAAGACATCGTCCTGGTTCGGCAGGTTGGCGCCGCCCGAGTCGACCAGGTAGATGCAGGGCAGATTGTTCTGCTCGGCGATCTCCTGGGCGCGCAGGTGCTTCTTGACGGTCATCGGGTAATAAGTGCCGCCCTTGACGGTGGCGTCGTTACAGACGATCACGCATTCCTGGCCGCTGACCCTGCCGATACCGGTGATGATGCCGGCGGCCGGGGCGGCGCCGTCATACATTTCATAAGCAGCAAGCTGGGAGAACTCGAGGAAGGGCGTACCCGGATCGAGCAGCATCTGCACACGGTCGCGCGGCAGCAGCTTGCCGCGGGCGACGTGGCGGCTGCTTGCCACTTCGCCGCCGCCCTTGGCGCTTGCTGCGACTTTCGCGCGCAGGTCGTCGACCAGGGCTTGCATGGCCGCGGTATTGGCCTTGAAATCCTCGCTACGTAAATTGAGTTTGCTGTCGATCTGGGGCATCGCGTCTCCTGCGTATTCTATTTAGTACCTTGCTCGGGGAAGCTGCCGTCCACATAGAACCAGCGCGGTACGCCGCCGGGCGTTTCGGGTTCGCGCACGAAGTTGCTGATCTCGTGCAGCCGCTGCGCGCGGCCGTTGACCCTGAAGCGGGCGACGAATTCGACGGTGTCCTGGTCTATCTGTTCCGGCAGATCTGCTTTACGTTGACGTAAACGTAAAGCAGATTTTATCTCAAGTCCGAGCCATTGAATCTTTTCATTTTTGTCGATGATGGGATCAATGGGCCGGGTACTGGGATGCCAGGTGGCGCGCAGGTAGTCCTCGACCTGCATCACATAGGCCGTGTAGCGCGAACGCATCAGCGCTTCGGCGGTCGGCGGCAGCGCGGCGCCGGCGATGTAGGGGCCGCAGCATCGCAGGATGGGCAGGTTGCTGCCGCAGGGGCAGCCGGATGTCGGCGGGGTAAGCATGGCGGCAATTATCCGCCATTTCAGGGGCTCGGTGAGAGGGCGTGTCTGTTTGGAATTTCAGAGAAGACGGCACGTTGGATGCAATTGCCTCATCTTCGGAGATCTTTTGCTGAAAATAAATTCAACCCACACGAAAAAAATTTACGCCGTCCCTGTGAAGGCGGGACCCCATACGCGCGTTCTGATTTAATTTGGGGCCAGAGCAAATTTCCCGTTCTGTTAACGCATCAGGGGTTGTTGACTGTCACGCACAAATCCCGGCAACGATGCCAAATCAAGAACGGAGACTTCGCCATATTGATCGGCGGATGACCCAAGCTCGGTACCGCCGAGCAATTGCCCAAAAACGGGCTCTGACCCCGGTTTGCGTTAGCGCAGGGTCAGGCCGTCCAGCGCGAACGGCGGTGCCTTTCCTTGCACCAGGTCGGCCAGCAGGCTGGCGGTGCCGCAGGCGAAGGTGAAGCCGAGCGGGCCGTGGCCGACGTTCAGCCACAGGTTCGCGTACGGCGACGGGCCGACGATCGGGGCGCTGTTCGGCGTGGCCGGGCGCAGGCCGGCCCAGGGGGTGACGCTGCCGTAGTCGGCCGCGTGCGGCATGGTCTCGCGCACCTGGCGCGTCAGGCTGGCCAGGCGGCGCGCGTCCAGGCTCAGGTCTTCGCCGACCATGTCGACCATGGCGGCCACCCGCAAGTTAGCGCCGATGCGCGCATACAGCACTTTGCGTTCGAAGTCGGTGACGCTGATTTCCGGCGCCACGTCGTCCGGACGGATCGGCGCCGTCAGGCTATAGCCCTTGAGGGGATACAGCGGCAGCGAGATGCCGGCGCTGGCGGCCAGTGCGCGGCTCTGCATGCCCGCCGCCAGCACGTAGGCGTCGGCTTTCACCAGCCCGGTGCTGGTTTCCACGCCGGCGATCTTGTTGCCGGCGCTGACGAGGCGCGCGGCGGCGCCGTGCACGAAGCCGGTGAAGCGCGGGTGCGCGGCGATGCGTTCGGCCAGCGCCACGCAGAAGGCGTAACAGTCGGCCACCGCTTCGCCGCTGTTGTAGATCCCGCCCTGCAGTTGATCGGCGACGGAGGCCAGCGCCGGTTCGTGGGCGGCGCACTCGGCCGCGCTCCAGACCTGGCGGGTGGGGGAGGCATCGGGTTTCGCGGTGGCGGCCTCGAAGGCCTTGCGGGTGCGGTAGACCACCAGCTTGCCGGATTCGCGCCACTGGAAAGATTCCGGCGGCACCACCGCTTCCAGCCGGACCATCGAGCGGCGCGACAGTTCGCCCAGCTCCAGCAGCTTATGCGTGGTCTGCCGGTTGGCGTCGGCGCGGCAGTTGGCGAGGAAGGCCGCCAGCCAGCGCCACTGCTGGGCGTCGAACTGGGGCTTGAAGTGCAGCGGGCCGTATTCCTGGAACATCCACTGGAGCGCTTTCAGCGGCACGCCGGCGTCGGCAAAGGGCGACACATAGCGGTAGCTGAGCTGGCCACCATTGCTGAAGCTGGTACCGGTGCCCACTTGCGGTGCACGTTCGAGCAGCGTGACCTTGTGGCCCGCCTCGAGCAGCCACCAGGCCGAGCTCAGGCCGACCACCCCGCCGCCGATCACGAGTATTTCTTGCATCCGTGCACACTATTTTCTTCGATGATGACGTGAGAGCTTAGGGGCTGGCCCCGGCTTTCGCTAATGAATGTAGCGCAGGCAGGCATAACCGCCGGTCATGCGCGCACCAGAATGGCGCGCCGGTGCATCGCCGTGAGGATCTGTTCCTGGAACCGGGCCAGCGCGGAATACCTGCCTTGATACGCCTGCGGATCGGTCGAAGTGCCGCCCACCAGCGCGATCATGCCGTTGCGGTGCTGGAGGTCGGCGGCGAATACCGCCATCAGACCGTAGGCATCGCCCAGGTGGCCGACCGCCGTGAAGCCGCCGCCTTCGACCAGGCGGGTGCGGGTGGCGGGATCGTCCGGGAACTGCTCGTTGCCCAGGCCCCAGCAATTAAACAGGCCGTCGAGGCTGTCGCCGTTGCCGCCTTTGCCGTCGTAGGTCCATTGGCGCGAGAACATCCGGTCCAGCGTCGCCTGCCGCAAAAAGCGTTTCTCCTCGTGCATCCCGCCATTCATCAGCATGCGCATCACCGTGCCCATGTCGCGCGCCGAGATGCGCAGGCCGCCGGTCGGGCTGAACGGCGTGGCGTTGCTGCCGATGACGTAGCGTTCGATGCCGGGCGGTGGAGCGGGCGGCGCCTTGCCGTAGTCGTCGGCCTGGGCGATCCAGGGGCCGTTCGCATCCCAGACTTCGGTGTCGACGGTGCGCTTGCGGTACAGCGTGGCGATGTCGGCAACCTCGCTGGCCGGCAGTTCGGACGGGTTGTAGCCGGCGCGCAGGCCGAGCGGCTCGACCAGCAGGCGCCGCATCAGGCGGTCGAAGCGCTCGCCCGTGACCCTTTCCATGACGGTGCCGATCACACCCCAGCCGAGGTTGCAGTAAGTGAAATACGCGCCCGCGCCGGCGTTCGCCGCCCACATCTTCCCTTCGCCGTACAACCGGCTGCCGGGCACCAGCACGTCCTTCAGGGCCGTGTCCACGCCCCAGGAATAGCCGGCCTCGTCGCGCAGGGACGCCGTGTGGGTCAGCAGGTGGCGAAGAAGAATCGGCTGGTCCGGAAAGTGCGGATTACGCAAGCTGAAACCGAGGTAGCCGGAAACGTCGGCATCCAGGTCGATCTTGCCCTCCTCGACCAGGCGCATCAGGCCGAGGGTGGTCATCATCTTCGAGATCGAGGCGATGCGGAACAGCGTATGGGCGTCGACCGGCTTGCCCGCCAGGCCGCCGGCGGCAATGATTCGCTGGCCGAACTGGCCTTCGTAGGCAATCCGGCCATTGCGGATCGCCAGTACCGACAGGCTGGCCAGTTCGCAAGCCGGGTTCGACGCGATCGCGGCCAGTTCCCGGTCGAGCTTCGCCTTCAGCGCGGCCGGCATGGCGCCCGCTGCGCCACCCGGGCCGGGCGTGGCCGCCGTCAGCGGATCGATCAAGCCTAACAAAGCCATGCCGAGTACCTTGCGTCTGCCGTGGTTCATTCCATCCCCTTGTCTTTATGATGTCCAGCATACGGAGTCGCCGCAGGCGGTGCCAATGAATAGGCCTCACCTGTACATAACTTTTCGGAATGATAACGGCTGATCCTTTCATGGCAGGCCGTTCTGATTGGTATTACACTGGTTTTACTATGCTGAATACCGAAACCCCCGCCGCGCAACACGCTTCCCTGGATCAATACCCCACCACCGAGCTGGTGAACGTGCTGGTCGACGACCAGTTCAAGGCCGTCGAGGCGGTTCGCGCCGCGGCGCCGCGCATCGCCGCCGCCGTCGCGGCCGCGTTGCCGCGCATGGAAGCGGGCGGACGCCTGATCTACGTCGGCGCCGGCACCTCGGGCCGCCTGGGCGTGCTCGACAGCGTCGAACTGTATCCGACCTTCTCCTGGCCGCACGGCCGCGCGGTGGCGCTGCTGGCCGGCGGCACGGACGCGATGTTCGTCGCCGTCGAAGGCGCCGAGGATGACCTCGAGCAGGGCGCGGCCGACCTGCGCAGCGTGAACGTGGGCCACGACGACGTCGTGCTCCTGATCGCGGCCTCGGGCGGCACGCCCTACGTGCTGGGCGCCCTGCGCGCCGCGCGCGCGGCCGGCGCCCTGACCGTCGGCTTCGCCAACAACCCGGACGCGCCGGTCGCGAACGAGGCGGAGATCGGCGTCACCCTGGACACCGGTCCGGAAGCCATCTCGGGCAGCACCCGCCTGAAGGCCGGCACCTCGCAAAAGATCGCCCTGAACGCCTTTTCGAGCGCCCTGATGGTGCGTTTGAACAAGGTTTATGGCAACCTGATGGTAGACTTGAAGGCGACCAACGCCAAGCTGGTGCGCCGGGCGATTCGCCTGACCACCTTCGCTACCGGCGCCGACGACGACACGGCGCGCCAGGCGCTGGAACAATGCGGCTTCCACGTCAAGGTTGCGATCGTGGCCTTGTCCAAGAACATCCAGGTCGAGCAGGCGCGCGCTTTACTGGACAGCGCGAACGGCAGCGTGCGCGCTGCATTGTCCAGCTGATACGCGCTGGCTGATGCTGTGCGGCGGGTAGCCGGCCTGGGATCACGAAAGAGTTATGCAGACATCGCAAGCAAAGAACCCATGGCTGTGGGTACCCTCCCTGTACTTCGGCCAGGCGATCCCCTACATCGTCGCCAACAACCTGTCGGTCGTCATGTACAAGGACATGGGGATCTCCAACACCGACATCGCCTTCTACACCAGCCTGCTGTACCTTCCGTGGGTGATCAAGCCGCTGTGGTCGCCGCTGGTCGACATGTTCGGCTCCAAGCGCGGCTGGACCGTCTCGCTTCAGCTGGCGATCGCAGCCAGCCTCGGCGCGGTCGGCGCGACGCTCCACCTGCCCGCCTTCTTCATGGTCAGCCTGGCCGTGATGTGGCTCATGGCCTTCGCCTCGGCCACCCATGACATCTCGGCCGACGGCTTTTACATGCTCGGCCTGCGCCAGCAGCAGCAGGCGGCCTTCGTCGGCGTGCGCTCCACCTTTTATCGGCTCGCATCGCTGGCGGGGCAGGGCCCGCTGGTGATCCTGGCCGGCACCCTGGCGGTGTCGCTGGGCGACGTGCACCAGGCCTGGGCCATCGTGTTCTTCGTGCTGGCCGGGCTGTTCTTCGCGCTGTTCGCCGGGCACCAGGCGGTGCTGCCGCGGCCGGATGCCGACCATAAGGCCGCCGACGCAGTGAATAACACCGCGAACCCGCTGCGCGCCTTCCTGTCCACCTTCGGCAGCTTCTTCGGCAAGCGCGACATCTGGCTGATCCTCGGTTTCATCCTGACCTTCCGCCTGGGCGAGGCCCAGCTGCTGAAGCTGGTCGCGCCCTTCCTCAAGGACCCGGTCGAGCAGGGCGGCCTGGGATTGACCACCGCGCAGTACGGCACCGCCTACGGCACCATCGGCATCATCGCGCTGACCATCGGCGGCCTGTTCGGCGGCTGGCTGATCTCGCGCCTGGGCCTGAAGCGCTGCCTGTGGCTGATGGTGGCGGCGGTGCATCTGCCGGACCTGGTGTTCGTCTACTTGTCCTCGTTTCAACCGCAAAGCTTTGCCGTGATCTCGGGCTTCCTGGCGATCGAGCAGTTCGGCTACGGCTTCGGCTTCACCGCCATGATGATGTACATGATCATGGTTTGCGACGGCCCGTATAAAACCGCGCACTACGCGATCTGCACCGGCTTGATGGCGCTGGGGATGATGGTGCCGGGCATGTGGAGCGGGAAGCTGCAGGAGATGCTGGGCTACCAGCACTTCTTCATCTGGACCTGCCTGGCGACCATCCCGGCCTTTATCATGGCGGCGCTGGTGAAGGTCGATCCGGAATTCGGGAAGAAGTAAGATGCGTGACGCTAGCGGCCGCCTGGCTTCGCTCGACGCCTTCCGCGGTTTCACGATCGCCGCGATGGTGCTGGTGAATAACCCGGGCGACTGGAGCCAGCTGTACTCCCAGCTCGAACACGCCAAGTGGAACGGCTGGACCTTCACCGACTGCATCTTCCCCTTCTTCCTGTTCATCGGCGGCGTCGCGATGGCGCTGTCGCTGGGGCGGCTGGCCGCTCTGGGTGCCGACCGGCCGCGCCTATTGATGAAACTGGCCAAGCGCGCCGCGCTGATCTTCCTGATCGGCTTCCTGCTCAACTTCATGCCCTATTTTAATGTCGAGAAGGTGCGCATTCCCGGCGTGCTGCAGCGGATCGCCCTGTGCACGCTGCTGGCCGCGCCCATCGTGGTCTACTGCGGTTGGCGCATGCAGCTGGCCATCATCGCGGGACTCCTGGTCCTGTACAGCGTGCTGATGCTGCTGGTGCCGGTGCCCGGCATCGGCGCCGGCGTACTGGAGCCGGGCAAGGACTTCGGCGCCTGGATCGACCACGCCCTGCTGGGCAATCACCTGTGGGTGCAGAGTAAAACCTGGGACCCGGAAGGGCTGGTGTCGACCCTGCCCGCCCTGTGCAGCCAGCTGTTCGGGGTGCTGGCCGGACGCTGGCTCGCAACGAAGGTGAACCGCACCGAGCAGACCGTCTGGATGCTGCTGGCCGGCCTATCGTGCCTGGGGATCGGCGTGATTTTCGATACCATGCTGATGCCGATAAACAAGAGCTTGTGGACCCCGTCCTATTGCTTGCTGATGACGGGCTGGGCCTTGATCGTGTTTTCCGCCTTTTACTGGCTGCTGGACGTGAACCCCTACGCCAGCGTGCGCGAGGCCGCGGCGCGCTGGAGTAAACCCTTCGTCATCTACGGCATGAATGCGCTGTTCATCTTCGCGTTGTCGGGTTTCATTGCCAAGATGTTCGCTTACATCAAATTGACCCAGCCGGACGGCAGCCTGCGTTCGCTGGGCAAGACGCTGTATGCGCCGATCGCCGCGCTGCCCATCGGGCCCGTGAACACCTCGCTGCTGCACGCGGTGCTGTTCAACGCCTGCATGTTCGCGGTGGCCTGGGCCATGTGGCGCAAAAAATGGTTTGTAAAGGTTTGACTATGATGCGGAGTGCTTGTGTATCCTGATCGGAAACGACGCGCGTTCGCGCTGGCCGGCGTGGCCGGCGCGCTGGCGATGAGTGGCCTGTTCTCGGCCTGTACCACGACCCCGGGCGCCGGCACCATCGCGGCCGGCGGCGCCGGCGGCGGCAACACGCCGCCCCCCGCGCCGCGCGAGTTCCGCGCTGCCTGGGTCTCGACCGTCGCCAACATCGACTGGCCCAGCAAGCAGAACCTGAGCGCCGCCCAGCAGCAGGCGGAGGCCATCGCGATCCTCGACCGCGCCAAGGCGCTGAACCTGAACGCGATTGTGCTGCAGGTGCGGCCCTCGGCCGACGCCATCTACGCCTCGCAGATCGAGCCGTGGTCGGAATACCTCACCGGCGCCCAAGGCAAGCCGCCGCAGCCGTGGTACGATCCGCTGAAGTTCTGGGTCGAGCAGGCGCACGCGCGCGGGCTCGAGCTGCACGCCTGGTTCAATCCCTACCGCGCGCGCCACAACAATGCGAAATCGCCGGCCGCGCCGAACCACATCACCCGCACCAACCCGGCCGCCGTCAAAACCTACGGCAAGTACCAGTGGATGGACCCGGGCGAGGAATCCGCCGCCCGGCAGACCCTGGACGTGGTGCTCGACGTGGTGCGCCGCTACGACATCGACGGCGTCCACATCGACGACTATTTTTATCCCTACCCGATCGAAGCGCCGACCGTCACCGGCGCCGAAGGCGCGGCCCTGGACGGCAAGGTCGCGAAGGCGGAACTCGACTTCCCGGACGATCCGGCCTGGCAGCGCTACTTGGCCGGCGGCGGCAAGCTGGACCGCCCGTCCTGGCGCCGCCAGAACGTGAACCACCTGATCGAGGCGCTGTACGAAGGCATCCACAAGGAAAAGCGCTGGGTGCGCTTCGGGATCAGCCCCTTCGGCCTGGGCCGCCCGGACCGCCGCCCGCCCGGCATCGTCGGCTTTTCGCAGTACGACAAGCTGTACGCGGACGCCGAGACCTGGCTGCAGAACGGCTGGCTCGACTATTTCACGCCCCAGCTGTACTGGTCGATCAAGCAGCCGGGCCAGGCCTACGACGTGCTGCTCGACTACTGGCTCGGGCAGAACACCCGGGGCCGCCACATCTGGCCGGGCCTGTACACCAGCCGCGTCGGCATCGCCCCGCCCGCCAAGGATTATCCGCCGCAGGAAATCATCGAGCAGATCGCCGTCACCCGCTCGCGCCCGACGGCCGGCGGCCACGTGCACTTCAGCATGGCCGCACTGATGGAGAACCGCAAGGGCCTCGGCGACCAGCTGCGCACCATCTCCTACGCCACCCCGGCGCTGGTGCCGGCCACGCCCTGGCTGGGCAAGGCGGTGCCGGAAGCGCCTTCGGTGGCCGCTACCCGCAAGGGCGCTGCGGTGCGGCTCAAGCTGGCGGCCGGCAAGGCCGACGTGCTGTACGCGGTGTGGTCGCGCTACGGCGGGCAGTGGCGCTTCGCGGTGGTGCCCGCGTCTCGCGCGGAGTGGGATGTGGCGGACGACGCGACGCTCGGCGCCGCCGACCTGGTGGTAATCAGTGCGGTCGACCGGCTGGGGAACGAGAGTGCCCGCATACACGCCTGGAAAAAGTCCTGATCGTCGCATGAGCTCTCCATAACCTTTACTCATGCGTATACGCCCCCCTTTCATTCGCGTGCCCAGCCTGGAGGGGGTACACTTCGCCCACACCATGATCCAACCCCCATCCTTCACGCTTGACCTGGGCCTCGGCATCGATGCCGGCGGCACCCAGACCCGCTGGGCGCTCGCGGCGCCGGACGGCGCCATCCTGGCCGAGGGCACCGTGGCGGGCCTGTCGGCCCTGCAGATGGGCAGCCCGCATGGGTGCGACACCGTGCGCACCACCTTCGCCGAACTGGCAGCCGCCGTGCTGCTGCACGGGGTGCCGTCACGGGTGCAGGCCGGGCTGACCGGCTTCGGCGGCGACGGCGAACTGCTGCAGCGCTGGCTGGCCGAGCTGCTGCACATGCAGGAGGCCGACGTCCACTTCTGCAGCGACATGGAAATCGCCTACCGTGCCAGCTTCGCGCCGGGCGAGGGCTACCTGGTGTACGCCGGCACCGGCTCGATCGGCGCCTTCATCGACGCCGGCGGCCAGTTCCACCGCGCCGGCGGACGCGGCGTGGTGCTGGACGACGGTGGCGGCGGGTTCTGGATCGCGAAGGAAGCGCTGCGCCACATCTGGCGGCTCGAAGACGAATCGCCCGGCGCCTGGCGCGCATCGAGCATGGCGCAGGCCGTGTTCGACTACGTCGGCGGTGATGACTGGGCCTGTTCGCGCCAGTTCATCTACGGCCAGGAACGCGGCGCCGTCGGCAAGCTGGCCCTCGCGGTGGCCGCCAGCGCGGACCGCGACCCGGCCGCCGCCGCCATCCTTTGCAATGCCGGCACCGAACTGGCGCGCCTGGCGCAGGCCCTCATCACGCGCTTCGGTCCGCGTCCGGTGGCCGTGTCGGGCCGCGCGGCCGAGCTGCACCCATCGATCGTGGCGGCGATGCGCGCGCTGCTGCCGGCCGGGCTGGCATTCACCCAGACCGCCGGCGGCGCCCATTACGCCGCGGCGCGCATGGCGCTCGAGCCGCCGCGCACCCCGGCATAATACAAATATTGAACATCCAACGAGACCGAACCGACCCATGAAGACCCTTGCCGCCACCCTCCTGATCGCCCTGCTGGCCGGCTGCGCCACCGGACCGCAGTATGACAAGACCTACACGGCCAAGGGCCAGAGCTCGCGCGCGCGCTTCCTGGTGCTGCACTACACCGTGAGCGACCGCCCGACCTCGATCAAGATCCTGACCCAGCAGGACGTCAGCGCCCACTACCTGCTCACCGACGAGCCGAATCCGACCATCTACAACCTGGTCGACGAAAAGAACGCCGCCTGGCATGCCGGCAATTCCAGCTGGAAGAACTTCACCCAGCTGAACAACAGCTCGATCGGCATCGAGATCGTCAACCCGGGCTGGAAGGACACCCCGAACGGCCGCGTCTACGCGCCGTTCCCGCAATACCAGATCGACGCCCTGATCCCGCTGGTGCGCGACATCGTCACCCGCAACCAGATCGCGCCGGAGAACGTGCTCGGCCACAGCGACATCGCCCCGCTGCGCAAGCAGGATCCGGGTCCGATGTTCCCGTGGAAGCAGCTGGCCGCCGCCGGCCTGGTCACCTGGCCGGACGCCACCCGCGTGGCCGTCGTGACGCCGGTGTTCCAGGCCCAGCTGCCGGACGTGGCCTGGTACCAGAAGAAGCTGGCGACCTGGGGTTATGGCCTGGTCCAGTCCGGCATCCTGGACGAGCAGACCCGCGCCGTGCTGTCGGCCTTTCAGATGAAATACCGACCGGCCAACATCGACGGCATGCCGGACGTCGAGACCGCCGCCCTGCTGGAAGCGCTGACCAACCCGGCCGGCCCGCTGCCCCAGATCCTGCCGCCGCCGGTGATGACTTCGCCGGTGATCCCGCCGGCGGAGCCGGTGCCGGCACCGGTACCGGGCACGGCCATCGATCCGAATGCCGTTCCCGCAACACCGCCGGTAAAAGATCAGCACTGATGCTTTGCGGCAGCGCCAGATTTTCGTATCCTTCTTCTTTCACCCTGAAGGAATGAAGCGATGCGCCTGCGCCATATCGAAGTTTTCCACGCCATCATGCAGGTCGGCACCATCAGCGGTGCCGCCCAGGTGCTCCACATCTCGCAGCCGGCGGTGACCAAGGTGCTCCAGCATGCCGAGCTGCAGCTGGGCATGCCGCTGTTCGAGCGCGTGCGCGGCAAGCTGTATCCGAAGCCGGAAGCGCATCGCCTGTTCGCCGAGACCGAAAAGCTGAACCGCGACCTGCAGGGCATCCGCCGCCTGGCCGCCAGCCTGAAGAACCGCGCCAGCGAGACCGTGCGCCTGGTCTCGACGCCGACCATCGCGGTCAGCGTGCTGCCGTCCGCCCTGACGGTGTGGCGCCGCGACTTCGCCCAGACCCGCTGCGAACTGGCCACTTTCCACACCAGCGAGATCGTGAACGCGCTGCGCCTCGGCGAGGCCGACCTGGCACTGTCGCTGCAGGACCCGCGCCATCCCGGCATCGAGGCCGAACCGATCGCCCAGGGCAACCTGATGGTGATGGCCCCGCGCGGCACCTGGAGCGACGAGGAATGCCGCGAACCGATCACGCCGAGCGCCTTGTCCGGCGAGCTGATCGGCCTGGCCGACCGCGACCCGCTCGGCGAAATGGTGGTGGCGGCCTGCGAAGCCCAGGACGTGCATCCGGTGTTCCACACCGTGGTGCAGACCTACCAGATCGCCCGTTCGCTGGTCGAGGCGGGCGCCGGCAGCGCGGTGCTGGATCCGTTCACGGCGGCCTCGGCGGCGCGCGACAAGGTCCAGTGCCGCCAGTGGGCGCCGGCGATTCCGGTCCAGCTGTACCTGCTGACCGCAAGCCACGCGCCGCTATCGCATGGCGCGCGCGAGCTGGCCAACTGCATCGGCGCGACCGCCCGCGCTTTATTAGACAAACCACCTCGGTGAAGAATGACAACCAGTAATACCGGGCCCTTGACGGTTGCCAGCGAAGACATCGCCGGCGATCCCGATTTCCGCCACCTCTCCACCATCGCCGGCATCGCCGTCGACCTGCGTTACGCCACGCCGAACAATTTCATCGGCCGCGACCTGTACTCGCCCTACGACTGCGCCTGGCTGCACGTCGATGCCGCCGCGGCTTTGGCGCGCGTGGTGGTCTGGCTGGCCGGCCGCCGCCCCGGCTGCACGCCGCTGGTGCTGGACGCCCTGCGCCCGCAGCGCGTGCAGCAGCAGCTGTGGGACGCCCTCGAAGGCACCGGCCTGCAGATGTATCTCGCGCATCCGGCGCGCGGCTCGATCCACTCCTACGGCATGGCGCTCGACATCACCATCCTCGACGAAGAGGGCCGCGAGCTCGACATGGGCACCGGCTTCGACGACATGACCGAGCTCTCGCACCCGAAGCTGGAAGACGGTTTCCTGCGCACCGGCGCGCTGACGGCGGCCCAGGTGGCGAACCGCCGCCTGCTGCGCGAGGCCATGTTCCAGGCCGGCTTCGTCGGCATCAACACCGAGTGGTGGCACTTCGATTGCGGCGACCGCAACCTGGTGCGCCAGACATTCCGCCGCGTGCTCTGACGCATTCCCGCATTCCTGTGGCGCCATGCTGACGGCGCCCCCGCACGCTTGAGCCAACTCATTCGCTCTGCATGTGCGGCCCTGACAATCGGAGCGTCACAGACGTCCAACCAACAGGGGGTGCAAGATGAGAGGCACGATGAGGGCTTGCGCGGTGGCGGCCGCGGCGACGGCTGCCTTGGCGGGATGCAGCACCGAGGGCGGCAGCAACCCGCTGGCCTCGCGCAGCACGACGGTGGAGTACTACCGGGTGTTCGACATCAAGACCGATGTTCCCGCGCAGACGGTCTCCAGGGCGGCCACCGAGGGCATCAACCGCAACCTCAAGGATGCGGTGGTGGCGATCCCGCCCGGAGCCGAGGCGACCGAGCTGCCGGGCCACTTCAAGATCGCCGATCCGGCCAGCGCGCCGGGGACTCCCGTCGCCAAGGGCCCGAGCTGCGACGGCGCGGCGTGGACGGCCAAGGCGACCCCGCGCGTGCGCGGCACCGAGGACATGAACCTGGTCGCCTGCCTGTTCCCCTACAAGAGCGGCTACCACCTCGACATGGTCGCCGTGTTCACCAAGCCCGAGGGCGGCCTGATGCAGTGGCCGCGGCGCCTGGGCGATGTCTTCCTGGGCACGCCGGAAAAATTCACCGAGTCGACGATGATGGACGTGGTGCGCGCGATCCGCGAAGGCACGGGCGCCACCGTCTCGCTGGTGGAAGCCAAGCCGAACCTGGCCGGCACGCCGTGGCTGGAACCGGGCGCGAATGCGACGGCGCAGGCCAGCACGGCGGCGGGCACAGGTGCCGGCACAGGCGCCGGGACGCCACCGCCGGCGCAGGGTAGTAGTGCGGCCGGGGGCAGCAAGCCGGACTAGCGCTGTATTGCCTTAGCCCGCCAGGATCAGGTGCATGGTCTGCTCGAGCAGCGCCGAGCCCGGCCGGATCGGTTCGGGTACGCCGACATTGCGAAAGCCTTTGCGGAGGTAGAGCTGGATCGCAGGCTCGTTGCTGCAGACGACGCCCAGCTGGACGATGCGGGCTTGGATCGAACGCGCCCAGGCCACGGCTTCGTCGAGCAGGGCCGCCGCCACGCCGCGGCCGCGCGCTTCCGGAGCGACCCACATCTGGAACAGGTTGACGATGCCGGCATCCTCGGCGTCGCACTTGGCCCAGAGCAGGCCGAGCATGGCGCCGTCCGCGTCGGTCGCTTCAGCCGACTCGGCGACCAGCGGGCAATCACGCCCGGACACGGCGGCGGCAGTCAGGCGCGCCATCCAGAGCTCGTGCGCCCATGCTTCCTCGGCGGCCAGGCTGCTGCCGAAGGCGCCGGGGGCGTCGGCCAGCGAGCGCAGGCGCAAGGCGCGGTAGGCCGGCCACTCCTGCGGTGCGAAACGGCGGATGCGCAGGCCGGCGGGCGAACGCTCGCCCTCGCTCATCGACCGGCCCCGACGGGTTGCGGCACAGGCTGGCGCTGCATGCCGTCCTGGCCTTGCTGCTGCGGTTGCTGCTGCTGCTGGGCCGGCTGCAAGGGCTGCTCGGGCTGGGCCGGCGGCGTCGCCAGCACGCCTTGCGGGCTCGGCTCCGGACCCGGCGTCGGCTGGTTCGCTGCCGGCTGTCCCGGTACCGTCAAAATCGGCTGGGCCGGGCCGTTCAGGTGCGCCACCCAGTCGATCAGGGTGTCGAGCACGGCGCGCCCGCGCCCGTTACTGACCGAGTTGCTGTTGATCATGGCCACGACGACGAGGGGCTTGCCGCTGGCGTCTGGCACGTAGCCGGCCAGCGACACCACGTTGCTGAGGGTGCCCGTCTTCATGCGCGCCCGTCCCGCCGCCGGGCTGTTCTGCAGGCGCCGCCGCATGGTGCCGTCCACACCCACGATCGGCATGCTGGACTGGAACTCGGGCGCCCAGTTGCTGCGCAGCCCGGCCTGCAGCAGGCCGCCCATCTGCACCGGGGTGATCCGCTCGGTGCGCGACAGGCCGGAACCGTTTTCGAGCACCAGGCCGGTGTCCATGATGCCGTGGGCGCGCATCCAGTTGCGCACCGCCGCGTCGCTGCGCGAGAGGGTCGTCTCCGCACCGACGGCGAGCGGGTGGCTGCCCAGTACGGGGTCCGCTTCGAGCGCGCCCAGGCTCAGGAAGATCAGGCGCGCCAGCAGGTTGTCGGACGGTTTGTTGGTGTCGCGCACGATTTCCGGCAGCGTGCGCGAGACGTGCTCGGCCAGCAGGCGTGAGTCCGGCGGCGTCGCGCCTTCGATGGCCGTGCCGGAGATGGTGCCGCCGAGCCGCTTCCAGGTCGCGCGGAACAGGCGCTCCACATAGTCCTGGCGGTCGACCACGTTGATCGAATAGCTCTGGTTGCAATTCTTCGGGAAAGTCCCGTGCAGCATCACCTTGATGCCGCCCTTCTTCTGCGGCACCGCTTCCGGCAGCTTCCAGCCGTCTTCCCACTGCTTGCAATCGGCGTTGACCAGCTTCATGTCGTGGCCGATCGTCACGCCCTGCAGCTCCGGCTGCATCGCCAGCTTCAGGCGCGAACCGGTCGAACGCATGTCGAGCTGCAGCATGTTCTTGTTGATCATGGCCGCGTCGGGGACCACGTTGTAATAGGCTTCCGGCGACTCGTCGAAGGGCTGCACGCCGAGGTCGGCACGTGCCGGATTGAACAGTTGGCGGTCGACCACCAGCTTGCCCTCGATCTTGCGGATGCCCTGGTAGCGCAGGCTGCGCAGCATGTTTTCCAGCGCCTCGCTGGACAGGTCGACGTCGGCGCCGCCGCGCAGGACCAGGTCGCCCTTCAGCGTCTCGCCCTGCAGTTCTCCGGTCGTGCGCAGCTCGGTGCGGCCGCGGAACACGGGGCCCAGGGTCTCCAGGCCGACCAGGGTGGAGACCAGCTTCATGGTCGAGGCCGGCTGCATGGGACGGTCGGCCAGGTGGGACAGCACGGTGCGGTCGTCGCGCAGCACCAGCACGCTGACGGCGTCTTCCGCGATGCCGGTCGAGCGCAGCACTTGCCTGACCGGTTCCGGCAACTGGGCGTGGGCGGGCAGCGCAGGGACGAGGGCAGCGAGGGCGGCGGCGAGGGCAAGCGAGCGGATGCGGAACATGCTGGT
The DNA here is from genome assembly GCF_051233485.1 of Massilia sp. LXY-6. Classification (NCBI taxonomy): domain Bacteria; kingdom Pseudomonadati; phylum Pseudomonadota; class Betaproteobacteria; order Burkholderiales; family Oxalobacteraceae; genus Massilia; species Massilia sp. LXY-6. Next base: position 4,377 of record NZ_JBKFGF010000011.1, on the reverse strand, counting down.
CCTTTACTAAAATTATCCGAAAAACACGTAGGCCACCGCGATGGCGGCGACGATGCCGGCCAGGTCCGCGATCAGGCCGCAGGAAATGGCGTAACGGGTCTTGCGCACGCCGACCGAACCGAAGTACAGGGCGACGATGTAGAAGGTGGTGTCGGCCGAGCCCTGGAAGATGCAGGCCAGGCGTCCGACGAAGGAATCCACGCCATAGGTCTTCATGGCGTCGATCATCATCGCCTTCGAGCCGCTGCCGGACAGCGGCTTCATCAGCGCGGTCGGCAGCGCCGGGGTGAAGGCGGTGTCCAGGCCGGCCAGCCGGATCAGCCACTCCAGGCCCTGCACGATATAGCCCAGCACGCCGGAATTGCGGATCACCGAGATCGCCACCAGCATCCCGACCAGGTAGGGGATGATGGTCAGCGAGGTCTGGATGCCGCCCTTGGCGCCCTCGATGAAGCTTTCGTAGACGTTCACGCCGCGGCGCAGCGCGCCGACGATGAAGACGACGATGATAGCGAACAGGATCAGGTTGCTGGCGACCTTGGAGAAGGTTTCGATTTCCGGCTTGGTCAGGAAGGTCGTGATGTACCAGATGAAGCCGGCGATGGCGGCCGTCATGCCGCCCAGCCAGCCCAGCACGACGCCGTTGAGCAGGTTGATGCGCTGGCGGATCGACACCGCGATGATGCCGGTGACGGTGGCGACATAGGTCGCGATCATGCAGGGAATAAAGATGTCCGACGGGTCTTTCGCCCCGAGGATGGCGCGCTGGGCCATGATCGCCAGCGGAATCAGGGTCAGGCCCGAGGTATGCAGCACCAGGAACATGATCTGGGCGTTGCTGGCCGTGTCCTTGTGCGGATTCAGGGTCTGCAGGCTTTCCATCGCCTTCAGGCCGAAAGGCGTGGCGGCGTTGTCCAGGCCCAGCAGGTTGGCGGAAAAGTTCATCACCATGTGGCCGGTGGCCGGGTGATCCTTCGGCACCTCCGGGAAGATGCGCGAGAAGAAGGGCGAGATGAGTTTCGCCAGCCAGCCGATCGCGCCGGCCTTTTCGCCGATGTTCATGATCCCCAGCCACAAGGTCATCACGCCGGCCAGCGGCAGGGCGATGTCCATCACGCCCATCTTGGCCGAATCGAAGGTGCCGTCGATGATGCGCTTGAAGATCTCGGTATCCCCGAGAAAGATCCACTGAGCCAGCGCCGCAAGGAAGCCAACCAGGAAAAAGCCGATCCAGATGTAATTCAGAGCCATGTGATGTCGTCAGGGCGAGCCAGCGCTCGATTGTGCAGCGGAGAGTATAGGCGCAGAGCAAACTGCAAGGATGAAAGAATGCGCCGAGGCTATGTGAAAAAGTTATGCATCGGATCGAGCCCCGCTGTGCGGCAATCCGGACAATTTTGGCGCGGCTTGTGCGGTTTGTCGGAACGGCGCACGCCGCGCTCCAGGCCTTGCGCGATTTTCCTTTTCAAAACAAGGATTTGGCCCGGCGATAAAGAGCTTGATGGTTGGCATGGAAAGTGCTGATAATCCGGTAACAAGGTACCGAAGAGTACGAATAACACATCAATCATCAAGGAGACGACAAATGGCATTCGCCAAGCGTATCAAGGCATTCGTTAACGTTAAAACACTGGCAGTCGCACTGGCGACGGCCGCCGCCGTGCAATTCCCCTTGGCCGCGCATGCGGCCGACCTGGTGCGGCTGGGCAACCTGAAGTTTGCGCATTACGGCGCCGTTGCCTACATGAAGGAAATCGCGCCGCAATACAACCTCAAGATCGAAGAGCGTGTCTTCGCGAAAGGCCTCGATATCGTTCCAGCAATGATCGCCGGCGAAGTCGATGTGTCCGCCAGTGCGCTCGAAGCGGCGATTTCCGGCCGCGCCAGTGGCGTGCCGGTCTACCTGGTCGCCGGTTTCGCCAAGGGCGGCGTGCGCATCGTCGGCCGCCCCGACCTGAACATCCATTCGATCACCGATCTGAAAGGCAAGAAGGTCGGCGTCACCCGCGGCGGTCCGCAGGAAATCCTGCTGTTTGCCGAACTGTCCAAGCACAACATGACCTGGTCGGACAAGCCGGGCAAGGACGTGCAGATCATGTACATGGGTTATCCGGACCTGAACCAGGCACTGCTGACGAAGAATATCGATGCCATGAGCCAGTCCGAGCCGTACTCGACCCAGGCCATCAACAAGAAATACGGCACCGAAATTATCAAGCCCTACGACACCGCACTGGAAGAGCCGACCCGTGCCCTGGTGATGTCGGAAAAGCTGTACAAGGAACGCCGCGACGTCGCCCAGCGCTTCATGCAGTGCTTCGTGGATGCCACCCGCAAGTTCATCGCCGATCCCAAGCTGGCCGAGAAGTATGTGCGTGAATCGATGTTCAAGAACCAGGTGTCTTCCGAGGATTACCGCGACGCGATGGAGAATGCCAAGTTCACCGAAGACATCTCGGTCGAGCACGTCCAGCTGACCACCGACTACATGATGAAGTATGGTGTCGGCCGCATGGCGAACCCGCCGGCCGCGAAGGATTGGGTCAAGCTCGATCTGCTGCAGGCAGCCAAGAAATCGGCCGCAAAATAAGGAGTACGGGATGAATGTTCTGTCGCTCCGGCGCCTGGTGCACGGTGCCGCGGTCCCGTTGGCGGCGCTGCTGCTATGGCAGGCCGCCTCGTCGCTGGGCTTGGTCAACCCCCAGGTGCTGCCGTCGCCGCTGGCCGTGCTGCATAAATGGGGCGAGTACCTGCTGCCGCTCAGCGCCTACGATCCGGCCCATGGCAGCTACCTGCGCTGGCTGGTGTCCGGCGAACTGCTGGAAGACGCCTACGGCAGCCTGACGCGGGTGCTGGTCGGCTTCGCGATCGGTGCTGGGCTGGCCTTGCCGCTCGGCCTGTTGATGGGCACGAACCGGGGCGTCTATAAACTGTTCGACCCGCTCGTGCAGATCCTGCGTCCGATTCCGCCGATCGCCTACATCCCGCTGTCGATCCTCTGGTTCGGCCTCGGCAACCCGCCGGCGTTCTTCCTGATCAGCCTGGGATCCTTCTTCCCGGTCCTGATGAATACCATCGCCGGCGTGCACCAGGTCGACTCGATCTATATCCGGGCGGCGCGCAACCTCGGCGTCGGGCGCATGACGATGTTCCGGCGCGTCATCCTGCCCGCCGCCACGCCGTACATCCTGGCCGGCGCGCGCATCGGCATGGGGACCGCCTTCATCGTCGTGATCGTTGCGGAAATGATTGCAGTCAACAACGGTCTCGGTTTCCGCATCCTGGAGGCTCGCGAATATTTTTGGTCCGACAAGATTATCGCCGGCATGTTCACCATCGGACTGCTGGGCCTGGCCATCGACACCGGCATGAGTGCGCTGAACAACCACTTGCTGAAGTGGCATCGCGGTCTCGACAATCATTAAAGGAGACGGCATGACAGCCATCCATATCAACGCAGTCAACAAGGTGTTTGCCAGCCAGGGCGGCGAGGTCGTCGCGCTCAGGGATATCAACCTGGAGATCGCCAGCGGTGAGTTCATCTGCCTGCTGGGCCCGTCAGGTTGCGGCAAGTCGACCCTGCTCAACGCGATTGCCGGGTTTTCGCATCCGACCTCGGGCCGGATCCTGGCCGGCGACAAGCCGGTCGTCGACCCCGGCCCCGACCGTGGCATGGTGTTCCAGGAGTACGCCCTGTTTCCCTGGATGACGATCGAGAAGAATATCGCCTTCGGCCTGGAAGTGGCGGGCCGTTCCCCCGCGCAGATCAAGGAGCGCGTCGACTTCCTGCTGAACATGCTCAAGCTGCAGGATTTCCGCGCGCGTTTTCCGAAGGAGCTGTCCGGCGGCATGCGCCAGCGCGTAGCGATCGCGCGCGTGCTGGCGCTGGAGTCGCCGGTCATGCTGATGGACGAGCCCTTCGGCGCGCTCGATGCGCTCACCCGGCGCAACCTGCAGGACGAGCTGCTGAAGATCTGGAAAGAATTCGGCACCACCATCGTGTTCGTCACGCACAGCATCGAAGAATCGGTCTACCTGGCCGACCGCACCATCGTCATGACCTACCGCCCCGGCACCATCAAGCGCGATGTGCCGATCACGCTGGAGCGTCCGCGCGACCCGGCCGATCCGGAATTCAACCGCATCAAACGCATGTTGGGCGAACTGGTCATGGAAGAGCAGCAACGCCACGAGAACGCCGAGCGCCTCACGGCGACTGCCGACTGAAGCGAGCACACGAGAAAGAAAACATCATGAAACAAAAAGCCCAATTTCACTGGGATGACCCGCTGCTGCTGAACGCGCAGCTGAACGACGAAGAGCGCATGGTGCGCGACGCCGCCAGCGCCTACTGCCAGGACAAGCTGATGCCGCGCA